>NZ_QTQJ01000010.1:0-241541 GCF_003853795.1 Burkholderia sp. Bp8991
AAGAAGGTGATGCTCGGCAACACGGTCGACGGCGTGTTCACGACGGTGCAGGACGTCGCGCAGACGGTGCTGTTCCTGTCGGCGTTCCCGAGCGCCGCGCTCACGGGCCAGTCGTTCGTCGTCAGCCACGGCTGGTTCATGCAGTAAGGTCCTCGCCTCCCTGACGGGAGGCGATTCCCGTACTACCGCCCATTCTTGCGATGGCGTGCCGTCAGTCGACGCCACGCCATCCGTCACCGCCGTCCACGGCGGGATTTCTCGGAGCAACTGATGAAACCGCACGCGCGTACAGAAAAGCAGGCCGTCGATGCGGCGGACCTGCATCACGAAGCCGGCGCGCCGGCCGCTGCGCGGTCGCTGCCGTACGAAACCATCGCGCTCGTCCTGCAGGGCGGCGGCGCGCTCGGCGCGTATCAGGCCGGCGTGTTCGAAGGGCTGCACGAAGCGGGCGTTCCGCTCGACTGGATCGCAGGCATCTCGATCGGCGCGCTCAACACCGCGCTGATCGCCGGCAATGCGCCCGAACATCGCGTCGAGCGGCTGCGCCAATTCTGGGAAACGATCTGCCAGCCGGCGTTCTTTCCCGCGATTCCGGCCGCGTTCGAATTCGCGCTGTTCAACAGCATCGACCAGGTACGCACGTTCTTCACGGCATCGCAGGCCGCAAGCGCGATGATGCAGGGCCAGCAAGGCTTCTTCTCGCCGCGCTTCCCGCCGCCGCTGCCGGGCGTGTCCGATCATCCGGAAAAGATCAGCTGGTACGACACGTCGGCACTGCGCGCGACGCTGCTCAAGCTGTGCGATTTCGACCGGATCAACTCGGGCGAGACGCGCGTGTCGGTCGGCGCGGTCAACGTCGGCACCGGCAACTTCGTGTACTTCGACAACTCGCGCATCCGCCTCGAACCCGAGCACTTCATGGCGTCCGGCGCACTGCCGCCCGCGTTCCCGCCGGTCGAGATCGACGGCGAGTATTACTGGGACGGCGGCGTCGTGTCGAACACGCCGCTGATGGAAGTGCTGCGCGCGCGTCCGCGGCGCGACACGCTCGCGTTCCAGGTCGATCTGTGGAGCGCACGCGGGCCGCTGCCGCGCACGATGGCCGACGTCGCGGAACGCACGAAGGACGTGCAGTATTCGAGCCGCACGCGTTTCGTCACCGATACGCTGCAGCGCGAACAGCGCTACCGCAACGTGCTGCGCCACGTGCTCGAGCAGGTGCCGGAAGAGCAGCGCAAGAACGACCCGTGGTGCATCGAGGCTGAAGCGATGTCGAGCGGGAAGAAGTACAACATCCAGCACCTGATCTATCAGCAGAAGGCGTACGAGCACCACTACAAGGACTATCAGTTCGGTCTGTCGACGATGCGCGACCACTGGTGCGCGGGTCTCGACGACATCCGCAAGACGCTCGCGGTCAAGGACGGCCTCGCGCTGCCCACCAACGACGCGGGCTTCGTCACGCACGACATTCACCGCCGCCGGTGATGCCGTGTGCGACGGACCGGCGCGCAGGCTGCGCCGGTCCGTCCTCTGTTCCGATTCGACATGCCGATCTTCATTGCGCTGTTCGCGCTCATCGCCCTGGGATGGGGCGCCGTCCACCTGTTTCACGTCATCGCCGCGCAGTTCGGCCAGCCGGTCGCGATCGCGGCCGCCGTGCTCGCCGCCGCGATCCTGATCGCGCTGATCGCATGGTGGATCAAGCGCCGCCGCGACATCGCACCGAACACGAAGGAACAAGGCTGGACCCACATCGTGCATCGCGCGTGGGGCGAGGTGCGCGTGTCCGCGACGCAGGGGCTGCTGTGGCTGTCGCACGACGGCGCGGACGGCCGCTATACGTTGTCGCAGCTCGACGGCTGCGAGGCGGCGCCGATCGGCGGCCGCTGGCATCTCGTCGTGCGCGTGCGCGACGCGGTGCGCGGCGAATGGAAACTGCCGATGATGGACAAGCGCGATGCGCAGCGCTGGGCGCGCGTGCTGATGCTCGCGAAGGACAACCGGCTGTAGGACGGCGGCGCGGTTCCCTGAGCGCCCTAGCGCGCGCCGAGCGCCCACAACGCGTCGAGCACGTGCTGGGTCGACCGCTCGACCGGGCCGGCCCGATGCGCGATGCCCAGTTCGCGCCACAACGCCGGACGCAGCGGCCGCATGACGATGCGTGGGTCGGGCAACGGGGCGCCCGCCTCGTGCGGCAGCAGCGTCGCGCCGTAACCCGCGGCGACCAGGCTCTTGATCGCATCGTTGTAGTTGAGTTCGATGCGCGGCTCGGGCCGGTGGCCGCCGAGCGCGAACCATTCCGTCGTGAGTCGCGACAGGCGGGTGGTCGCATCGTTGAGAATCAGCGGGCGCGCGGCCAGATAGGCCGGCGTCACGCGTGCCGGCAGCCGCCAGTCCGCGGGCAGAAAGGCCAGCACCGGATCGCGCCGCCACGCGCGGATCGACAGCCCCGCGACTGCCGCCTGCGGCAGGGCGACCAGCCCGACGTCGAGCGAGCCCTGCGCAAGCCGCGCCAGTGTGTCGTGCGACGTGAGCACCGCGATCTGGACATCGATGTCCGGATGCTGCTCGCGCAGCCGTGCCACCGCCTGCGGCAGCAGATGGGCAATCGCCCCGGTCGACGCGCCGAGGCGCACCCGCCCGGCCAGGCCCTGCACTTGCCGCTCCACGTCGTCGAGGGTGGACTCGACCTCGGCCAGCAGACGGCGCGCCCGCTCCACCAGCACCGCACCGATCGTCGACGGCTGCACGTTGCCGCGCGTGCGCGACAGCAATGGCGCACCGATGCGGCTTTCGAGTTCCGCGACATGAAGGCTGACCGTCGGCGGCGCAAGATGCAGCACCTGCGCGGCGGCCACGAAGGATCCCTGGTCGGCGATTGCGACCAGCGTACGCAGCCGGTCCAGACTGATCTCGCGCATGCCCACCTCTCGTTCAGGAAAACTGAATCCGGTCATCAGGAAATTCAACTTTTCCTATTCTAGGCGTTCGATGGACGATACGGCTTTCCCGATGCCCGAAACGAGGAACGCGACCATCATGAGCCTCCCTACTGTCTATATCGACGGCGACCAAGGTACGACCGGACTGCAGATCCACGAGCGCCTGCGGGATCGCACCGACCTGCGGCTCGTCACGCTGCCGGATGCCGAGCGCAAGGACCCCGCGCGGCGCGGCGAAGCGATCAACGCGTGCGATATCGCGATTCTGTGCCTGCCCGACGCCGCCGCGCGCCAAGCGGTCGGCTTCATCCGGAATCCGGCGGTACGCGTGATCGATGCGAGCTCGGCCCATCGCACCGAACCGGAATGGGTCTACGGTTTCCCCGAGATGGCCGACGGGCACGCCCAGGCCATCGCACGTGCACGGCGCATCACCAATCCGGGCTGCTATCCGACAGGCGCGGTCGCGCTGCTGCGGCCGCTGCAACAGGCCGGCCTGCTGCCGCGCGACTACCCGGTGAGCATCCATGCGGTGTCGGGTTACTCGGGCGGCGGCCGCGCCGCCGTCGACGCATTCGAATCGAACGACGCCGCGCGCGCGAAACCGCTGCAGGTCTACGGCCTCGCGCTCGCGCACAAGCATGCGCCCGAGATCCAGCTGCATGCCGGGCTCGCGCACCGTCCGCTGTTCGTGCCGGCTTACGGCGCCTATCGGCAGGGCATCGTGCTGACGGTGCCGATCGAGCTGCGCCTTCTTCCGGCCGGCGTGACTGGTGAGTTGCTGCACACGTGTCTCGCGCACCATTACGCCGGCGCGCGCCATGTCGAGGTCACGCCGCTCGCGGATACGCGCACGATCACGCATCTCGATCCGCAGGCGCTGAACGGTACGAACGACCTGCGGCTGAGCGTGTTCGTCAATGACGATCACGGTCAGGTGCTGCTGTCCGCCGTGTTCGACAATCTCGGCAAGGGGGCATCCGGCGCGGCCGTGCAGAATCTCGACCTGATGCTCGGCACGGAGAGCGCTGCGAAAGCGGCTTGAACGCCGGAGCCACGGGTGTGAGCCGCGGTTTGGGTGCGGGTGCGGGTGCGGGTGCGGGTGCGGGTGCGGGTGCGGGTGCGGGTGCGAGCATCATCGTCGGTCGGGCCCGTACCTCGCGCCCATCGACGTATCGCTGCCTGTTGCGTCGTATCGGCCCATGACGCGATGGCACGCCCAAAACAGACATGTGCCGACGTCGCAGACATGCCCCCGTAAAAGCTCACCTTTCGCCGATTTCAGCCCGCATCGTCGCTCGCCGCGGCATTCAACCCGGCGAGCGCCTCCGCCAGAAAATCGACGCACACGCGCACCTTCGCCGAAGCCGCGACGCGTTCCGGATAGACCGCCCAGATGTTCGCCGGCTGAATCACGTCCGGCAGCACGCGACGCAGCGCGCCGCGTTCGATCAGCGGCCCCGCCTCCCAGATCGAGCGCAGCACGATCCCGCGCCCGGCCAGCGCCCATTGCACGGCCACCTCGCCGTGGTTCGTCGACAGCGCGCCGCCGACCTTCACCGTTGCCGTTTCTCCGCGCAGGTTCAGCCGCCACACGCCGAACGGATGGTCGCGCTCCTTGATCGCGAGGCAGTCGTGCGACGCGAGATCCGCGAGCGTGCGCGGCGTGCCGCGTCGTGCGAGATAGTCGGGCGACGCACACAGCACGCGATAGTTCGCGGCCAGGCGGCGCGCGATCAGGTGATCGGCGATCTCGTCGCCGATGCGCACGTCGAGGTCGTAGCCTTCGCCCGCGACGTCGACGAGCCGGTCGAACAGATCGAGCCGCACGTTCAGCTGCGGATAGCGCGCGGAGAAGTCGAGCAACGCCGGCGCGACGACGTGGCGGCCGAAGCCGAAGCTGCTCGAAATGCGCAGCGTGCCGCGCGGCACCGAGCGCGTGGTCGAGACATCCTCGACGAGATGATCGACGTCGTCGAGAATCTTCTCGGCACGCGCGAACACGCGTTCACCGGCCTCGGTGACCGTCACGCGGCGCGTCGACCGATGCAGCAGCCGCGTGCCGAGCTGCGCCTCGAGCAGCGCGATGCGCTTGCTCACGTACGCGGGCGACACCGCGAGCTGCTCGGCGGCCGCGCTGAAGCTCGTCAGGCGGACGACCAGGCTGAAGACGCGCAGGTCGTCGAGATTCGGCGATTTGTTCACGATTCGTGGAAAGTCGATTAACCTTTCGCACGATTTTAATCTGAATGGAAATAAATAAAATGGCGTCACGTTCCGCTGCGCACGCTGCCGGCGGCCCGAACAGCCAAGGAGGCTTGCATGAGCGACAAGACGTACAGGATTGCCGTCATCCCCGGTGACGGCATCGGCCGTGAAGTGATGCCCGAGGGCCTGCGCGCGCTCGACGCCGTGACGGCGCGCTTCGGCATCCGTTTCCAGTTCGAACAGATCGACTGGGCGAGCTGCGACTACTACGCGCAGCACGGCAAGATGATGCCGGACGACTGGAAGGCACAGCTGTCGGACATGGACGCGATCCTGTTCGGTGCGGTCGGCTGGCCCGCGACGGTGCCTGACCACATTTCGCTGTGGGGTTCGCTGCTGAAATTCCGCCGCGAGTTCGACCAGTACATCAACCTGCGGCCCGCGCGCCTGTTCGACGGCGTGCCGTCGCCGCTCGCCGGCCGCAACGCGGGCGACATCGACTTCATGATCGTGCGCGAGAACACCGAAGGCGAATATTCGTCGGTCGGCGGCACGATGTTCGAAGGCACCGAGCGCGAAGTGGTCATGCAGCAGTCGATCTTCACGCGTCACGGCACCGAGCGCGTGCTGAAGTTCGCGTTCGAGCTCGCGCAGCGCCGCGCGAAGCGCCTGACCGTCGCGACGAAGAGCAACGGCATCGCGATCAGCATGCCGTGGTGGGACGCGCGCGCGGCCGAGATGGGCGAGCGCTATCCCGAGATCGCCGTCGACAAGCAGCACATCGACATCCTGTGCGCGCGCTTCGTGCTGCAGCCCGACCGCTTCGACGTCGTGGTCGCGTCGAACCTGTTCGGCGACATCCTGTCCGACCTCGGGCCGGCCTGCACGGGCACGATCGGCATCGCGCCGTCGGCGAACCTGAACCCGGATCGCACGTTTCCGTCGCTGTTCGAACCGGTGCACGGCTCCGCGCCGGACATCGCGGGCCAGTACGTCGCGAACCCGATCGCGATGATCTGGTCGGCGGCGATGATGCTCGACTTCCTCGGCAACGGCGCGGGCCGCGAACGCGAAGCGCACGATGCGATCGTCGCGGCGATCGAGGACGTGCTGCGCACCGGGCCGCGCACGCGCGATCTCGGCGGCCAGGCAGGAACGCAGGAAGTGGGTGAAGCGATCGCGGCGCGGATCGCAGGCTGACGGAACGATGCGCAGGGCGCGCGCAGGTGGTCGATGGATGCATGTTCAGGGGTGAGCAACACGACCGGCTGCCGCGCACCCTGGTTGATTCCGATGCGCGGGCCTGGACGCGCGCGTGTCGGTATCGATGTCGATTTCGAACGGTGAGCAACGCGATGCGGTGACACGCACGGTCACGTGTCGATCCATCGCCGTAACCGGCATCACGTCGAAGTCGAGCGGTGAGTTGCATCGCGCATCGCTACACACCGATCGAATTCCGCCAGTGTCGATGTCGCATTCGTTTCGCGCGCGGGCAACGCAACGAAAGCGCGAGCACTGCAATGCGCACGGCGCTTCCGTCAGCGCAATCGCGCCGTTTCCTGCGAAGAATGATCGGTGAGACGCGGGACGTGAAGAATCACACCGTCCCGCACGGAATCGCTCCTTCTCCCGAAAACTCTCACCTCAATACACGGCTCCCGAATTTCCTCACCGTTGAGCACAGGCGGCACGCTCGATGCGTGATCGAACGCGTCCACGCGTCGTCATCGTGCTGCGTCACAGCCCGAGATCGGACAGGCCGGGATGATCGTCCGGACGGCGGCCGAGCGGCCAGTGGTACAGGCGGTCCGCTTCGCGAATCGGCAGATCGTTGATGCTCGCGTGGCGATGCGCCATCAAGCCGTTTTCGTCGAACTCCCAGTTTTCATTCCCGTATGAGCGGAACCAGTTGCCGGCGTCGTCATGCCATTCGTAGGCGAATCGCACCGCGATGCGATTGCCGTCGAACGCCCACAGCTCCTTGATCAGCCGGTAGTCGAGCTCGCGCGTCCATTTCCGCTGCAGCAGGCCGACGATCTCGTCGCGGCCCGTCACGAACTCCGCGCGATTGCGCCACCGGCTCTGCGGCGTATAGGCGAGCGACACGCGCAGCGGGTCGCGCGTGTTCCACGCATCCTCCGCGGCGCGCACTTTCTGGCGCGCCGTGTCGAGCGTGAAGGGCGGAACGGGCGGACGAACTTCCGGGGAAGCGGACATGGGATGCTCCTGTTCAAGGTTGGGCTGCGCACGAACGCAGCCGGTTGGGACGCGTTACTGCGACGCTCGAGACACCGTATCGAGCAAGCATTCGGCGGCTGCGCGCGCATCGCGCGCCGCGACGGCATCGCCGCTGACGAGCGCCACGGCGATCGCGCCGTCGATCAGCACCAGCCATTGACGTGCGAGGCGGGCCAGCCCGCGGCGCTCGATCCCGGCTGCGTCGGCATACGCGTCGAACCGCTCGCGCACGAACGCGAGCAAGCGCGCCTTGTGCATGCGCGCGACGACGCGCACCGGATCGTCGGCGTCGGCAATTTCACCGGACGCGTTCAGGAATGCGCAGCCGTGAAAATCGGGTTCCACGAACCAGTCGCGCAGCACATCGAACATTCCGAGCAACTGCGCACGCGGCGACTTGCCGCGCGCCAGCGTCGCGTCGACGAACCAGCGCATCCAGCGTTCGTCACGGCGCTCGAGCGCGGCCACGACCAGCGCCTCCTTCGATTCGAAATGCGAATAAAAGCTCTTTCGCGCGGCACCGGATCGCTTCACGATCGCATCGACACCCGTGGCGTGGATGCCGCCCGAGTAGATCAGCGCCTCGGCCGCGTCGAGCAGCCGGTCGCGAACGGCCGGTTCGCCGGAGAGGTCATCATGTGTGTTCATGGGTTTACGGTAGAACGATCGTTCTCCCTCGTCAACAGCCGCGTGAAAAGGCCCTGCCGTCGGAAGGGCCGATCGCCGCATGGTCCCGATGGCGAGCGGCGCATTGCAGCCGGCGTTTACGACATTTTTTCTTGAAGCTGGCGCGGGGGGCTCACTACACTTCGGTCACCCTGTCTGGCCGAAAGGACATCATGCAGCGACCGGAATCCGCACGCTCCGCGCGTGCCTATGCGGCTTATGCGAAGCGGCTCGACGGCCGCGTGGTGGTAAGGCGTTTCGATCCGCGCAGCGATTCGTATGAGTCGCTGACCGCGTTGCTGCATCGTGCGTACGCGCCACTCGGCGCCGCGGGCTTCAACTGTCCGGGTGTCGACCAGCCGGCGTCGGCGACGCGCGAACGCATGCTCACCAGCGAGTGTTTCGTCGCGCTCGGCAACGCGCATCTGGTCGCGACGATCACGATGCAACCGCACGATCCCGATTCGCGTTGCGATCCGTATCGCAGCCGACGCGTCGCGACGCTCGGCCAGCTGGCCGTCGATCCGGTCTGGCAGGACCGCGGCATCGGCCGTGCGCTGCTCGCGTTCGCGCAACGGCGGGCTGCCGCGCGTGGCGCGACGCACATCGCGCTCGATGCGCCGCATGCGGCTGTCCGGCTCGTCGACTTCTATCGTCGCGAAGGGTTTCGGTTGATCGACGTGATGCGGTTTGCAGGACACAGCTACGACAGCGCGATCCTGTGCAAGGCGGTTGGCGTAGCGGGCGCGCCGATGCCTGTATCCGACACGACATCGATCGACGTCGCGCAGCGCGCCGGAGCGGCGTCGTGAGACGCGAAAGCGACGACGATCGCGCGCGGCTCGCACTACGTCGCGCCCGCACGCGGGCAGCACTGCGCATGCGCGGGCTGGTGAAGCTGACGGTCATCACGATCGCGGTCACGCAGATGCTGACGCTCGCGTTCGACAGCCTGCTCGTGTTGCTGGGCGACACGCCGGAAGCCGCGACATTGCTGCTGTTCCGCTTCGTCACGTGCGCGCTGGTCAGCTTCTGGCTTCAGGCGGACGCATCGCGCGCGTATCGGAATGCAGCGCAAAACGGACTCGTGACGGTGTCCGGCGCGCATGGCGATCTGATCGAAATCGCACCGCAATGCCCGAAACGCTGGCTCGTCGTGTTGAGTCTGCAACTCGAGCCGCGATGGCCGAACGGTGAGCGGATCGAATAGCAGGCAGCGCACCGATCGATGCCGGCTGGCGGGCTGATGGGTGAGTTGCATGTCGGTGATCGGCTCACGCCTCGAGGCCGAGCCGTGACCGGGTTGCGTGGTGACGTGCTGGCGCTGACGCAGGGCAAAACCATGACACGCGATGATGCGGCAAGGGCCCACTATTCAGGCACGACAAGCGAAAACGGAAGGGCAGGAAGAAAGGCACGCGCCGAGCGACGCGACGGAGTGGGCAGCGGAGCGGCGCTGATGGGTGAGGTGCATGCGCGATTGAATGTCACCGATGAGTGCTGCGGAATCGAAGTGCGATCGCCCTCGTATCGCTGACGAGAAACGACGTGCAGCCCGTTGAATTCCACGCCTGCGCGACACGCGGCAGCATGATCGAGCCGCCGTTCGGTACGCAAACACAGCTCCCGAATATTCTCACCTTACGCGTTCGTCGAAGCGGCCCAGCCCCGACAAACGCTCATGCCCGCACGAGCGGGGCAGCCGGCAAACGTACCGAACCGCCCCGCCGGCGCTCAGACCGTCCAGTCGAGAATCACCTTGCCGCTTTCACCCGACAGCATCGCGGCGAAGCCTTTCTCGTAATCGTCCGCCGCAAAGCGATGCGTGATGATCGGCGACAGATCGAGACCGCTTTGCAGCATCGCGACCATCTTGTACCAGGTCTCGAACATCTCGCGACCGTAGATGCCCTTGATCTCGAGCCCCTTGAAGATCACCTGGTTCCAGTCGATCGCCGTCTGCGCGGGCGGAATGCCGAGCAGCGCGACCTTGCCGCCGTGATTCATCGCCTCGAGCAGGCTCGTGAACGCGCTCGGTACGCCCGACATCTCGAGACCGACGTCGAAGCCTTCCGTCATGCGCAGGTCGGCCATCACGTCGCGCAGCGACTCGCGCGCGACGTTGACCGCGCGCGTCGCGCCCATCTTGCGCGCGAGCTCGAGCCGGTAGTCGTTGATATCGGTGATCACGACGTTGCGCGCGCCGACGTGCTTCGCGATCGCGACGGCCATGATGCCGATCGGGCCCGCGCCGGTGATCAGCACGTCCTCGCCGACGAGATTGAACGACAGCGCCGTATGCGTCGCGTTGCCGAACGGATCGAAGATCGACGCGAGATCGTCGGAGATCTCGGGCGGAATCTTGAACGCGTTGAACGCGGGAATCGCCAGGTACTCGGCGAACGCGCCTTCACGGTTCACGCCGACGCCGACGGTGTTGCGGCACAGATGCCGGCGCCCCGCGCGACAGTTGCGACAGAAGCCGCACGTGATGTGGCCTTCGCCTGACACGCGATCGCCGATCGCGAAGCCGCGCACTTCCTGCCCCATCTCGACGATCTCGCCGACGTATTCGTGACCGACGTGCATCGGCACGGGAATCGTCTTCTGCGCCCAGTCGTCCCACTTCCAGATATGGATGTCGGTGCCGCAGATCGCCGTGCGGCGAATCTTGATCAGCACGTCGTTGTGTCCGACTTCGGGGCGCTTCACGCGCGTGAGCGTGAGGCCCGGGCCGCGTTCGAGCTTTGCCAGTGCTTTCATGGTCGCGCCTCCGTCAGACGATGCCGAGCGACTTGCCGACGCGCACGAACGCGGCGACCGTCTGATCGATCTGTTCGGGCGTATGCGCGGCGCTCATCTGCGTACGGATGCGCGCGCGACCGCGCGGCACGACCGGGAACGAGAAGCCGATCACGTAGACGCCTTCGGCGAGCAGCTTGTCGGCCATGTTGGTCGCAAGCTGCGCTTCGCCGAGCATCACCGGGATGATCGGATGCGCGCCCGGCACGAGCGTGAAACCCGCAGCCGTCATCTGCTCGCGGAAACGCGCGCCGTTCTCGCGCACGCGTTCGCGCAGCTTCGCCCCTTCGTCGCTGCCGAGCAGTTCCAGCACCTTCAACGACGCCGCGGCAATGCTCGGCGTCAGCGTGTTCGAGAACAGGTACGGGCGCGAACGCTGGCGCAGCAATTCGACGATCTCGCGGCGGGCCGCGACGTAGCCGCCCGATGCGCCGCCCAGCGCCTTGCCGAGCGTGCCGGTGATGATGTCGACGCGACCGTCGACGCCGCAGTGCTCGGGCGTACCGCGGCCATGCGCGCCGATGAAGCCGACCGCGTGCGAATCGTCGACCATCACGAGCGCGCCGTAACGATCGGCGAGGTCGCAGATGCCTTTCAGGTCGGCGATGATGCCGTCCATCGAGAACACGCCGTCGGTCGCGATCAGCTTGTGGCGCGCGCCCGCGGCGTCGGCTTCCTTCAGCTTCGCCTCGAGGTCGGACAGGTCGTTGTTCTTGTAGCGGAAACGCTTCGCCTTGCAGAGACGGATGCCGTCGATGATGCTTGCGTGGTTCAGCTCGTCGCTGATCACCGCGTCGTTCTCGTCGAGCAGCGTCTCGAACAGGCCGCCGTTCGCATCGAAGCAGCTCGAATAGAGGATGCTGTCCTCGGTGCCGAGAAACGATGCCAGCGCGCTTTCGAGCTGCTTGTGCACGGTTTGCGTGCCGCAGATGAAGCGCACCGACGCCATGCCGAAGCCGTCCTGGTCGAGACCGGCCTGCGCCGCGGCGATCAGGCGCGGATCGTTCGCCAGACCGAGATAGTTGTTCGCGCAGAAATTCAGCACGCCGGCACCGCCGGCGAGCCGCACGGCCGCCGCCTGGGGACTCGCGATCTCGCGCTCGGTCTTGTAAAAACCGTCCGCGCGGATCTGGTCGAGCGTCCCGCGCACCTGGGCGAGAAAGGCATCACGCATCTCAAAGCTCCTGACAGGGATTCGCATCCCGTCGCGCGCCACTCGTGGCGGCAGCGCAACGGCCTGCTACTGTTATAGTCGGTCGTTCGGTTGACCGCATTTATCCGATATTCCGAACTAAAATTCGAAATACCGAACAACTCTAAGCGAACGGAAACCAAATGGCAAGTTCCTCCGCGTCGCGGCGCACGCCTGCCAGCGCCGCACCGCAAGCGCCGGGCGTGACGCCGCCGCGCGTCGGCGAGCAAATCCAGCGCCTGCGCAACGAGCGCAAGCTGACGCTCGACGACCTGTCGCGCGCGGCTGGCGTATCGAAGTCGATGCTCTCCGAGATCGAGCGCGACAAGGCCAATCCGACGATCGCGGTCGCATGGCGGCTCACGAATGCGCTCGGCATCACGCTCGACGAGCTGTTCTCTCAGCCGAAAGCGCCGGAGACGATCCGCGTGGACGGCCCGCACGACATCCCGACGCTCGCCGGCCACGACGGCCGCTATCAATTGCGCGTATGGGGCCCGATCGACCTGGCCGGCAAGTTCGAGTGGTACGAACTGACGCTGCCGGGCGGCGGCGCGCTCGTGTCGAACGCGCACGAACCCGGCACGCGCGAGCACCTCACCGTGCTGCAGGGCGCGATGGAAATCGAAGCCGCGGCGGCGAGCCGACGCCTGAAGGCGGGCGACACCGCGCGCTACCCGGCCGACACGCCGCATGCGATCCGCAACCCGGGCAAGGCCGAGGCGCGCGCACTGTTGATCGTGATTCATCGCTGACGATGCGGCTAGCTGGCCGAAAGGCCAGTTGCGGAAAATACTGTATGTTTGTACAGTAAACGAACATTCCGCCATGCATGGCCGGGGCGGCGCACCGAGGCGCCCGCGCCGGTCGACAGGAGCCTGCGATGACAGAAGAACAAGATTTGGCCGCGCTCAGCTTCAAGGCTGCCGCGCACGACCTCGAACTGATCGTCCGCCATATAGCCGGGCGCTACATCCGTCAGCGCGTCCCGCTGTCGTGGCGCCTGCTGCACGCGATCGAAGCCGAGGCGCTCGCCGATCTCGGTTTTGCCAGCCGGCACGAGGCCGGCATGCGTCAACTGTTCGAACGGCCATCGGACATGACCTTTCCCGAAACGGACGATCCGATCGACTTCGGCCGATCGAACGCGCTGCCCGCCGTGTTCTCGTTCGCGGTCCTCGCGTATGAAGCCGCGGCCAAATCGCAGGAAGCGGCGCCCCGCGAACGCGTTCACCGCCCGTCGAAGGCGTGGGGCGACTGACGTCAGGCCCCGAGCGTCCGACACGGTGGGCGGCTCCCGCATCCTGCTGTCCGCGACGTTGCGGAAAGGGCTACCATATACGCAACTAACGGAATAAATGACATGTCCCTTCCCACGCCCTCCGACACCCCGGCACGCCCGGAAGAAAAGGATCTGTTCGACCGCGGCGCGTCCGACTGGATCATCTCGCCCGAAGCCGCGTTCGACGCGTGGCTTGCCATGCAGGACTACCGCCGTTCGTCGGCCGACGTCTACCGCGCGCAATGGGGCGCCTTTCTTGCGTGGCTGCGTGCAAACCAGAAAAACCTGGCCACGGTCGATACCGCAACGATCGCGAACTTCGTCGGCGAGCTTCCGATCCGGAAAACGCAGCGAATGCGTTATTTGCGGCTGATCGAACGCGTGCTCGACCACATCCGGCGCACCGAGTTCGCGTCCACCAACCCGGCCCGCTTCATTGCTCAGGACGGCGAAGCGAACTGGCGTCAGGCACGCGACAACGAGCCAACCGGTTTCCTGACGCCGGCCGAACGCGCAAAGTTGCTGGCCTACCTGTTTTCGCCGATCGGCGTGTCCGGCTCCGCGTACTGGAAAGAGCGGCGCGACCGCGCGCTCGTCGCCGCGTTTCTCGGCGCCGGCGTGAAGACCGGCGAAGCACGCGTGCTAACGATTAGTTGCATCAATACGAGCGGAACGTCGCTGCAGATCCCGTCGACGCATCCCGATTTCGCGCGCGAAACCCATCTGGCGTCGTTCGCGATCGCGTTGCTCGAAGCGTGGCTCGTGGAGCGCAAGCGCCAGGAGATTCCCGGCGAGCTCGTGTTTCCCGCATCGCACGCCGGGCGGCCGATGCACAAGGCGACGATGTTGCGCGCGATCGACGCGATCGTCGAATCCGCGGGGCTGACGTCGTCGCGCACCGCGCGCGCGAGTCCGCAAACGCTGCGCAATACCTATGCGGCCGAGCTGTTCGAACACGACGTACCGCCCGAGCGGGTCGGCAAATGGCTCGGCTTCGTGCGGCCGATCTCGTCGAACCGGCTGCACCGCGCGTGGAAAAACTGGCGTGACGATCTCGCGAATGGTGACGCTTCCGACCAGGACGAAACTCACTGATGACGAACCGGCTGCTCACGCGACGTGATTCGTGAGCAGCCTTGTGCGGCGTAGCCTCACCGTTTCCCTGCTCCCGAAAAACCTCACCTCACGCGTCCCGAATCACCTCACCTGTGCGATCGCTGTGCCGACCGGCGCGTCAATCGCGTGCAAAGCGTGCGATCGCTTCGAATCGTGAAGGCCAGGGCCCCGACGCATGTTCGCATTCGGGGCACGATACTTCGAACCCGTCGTCGCCGTGCGACAACTCCGGTTCGCCATCGCAATGCGGGCACTGGGTCGGCACCGGAATTTCATGGTCCAGTGACGTCCCGATCGCGGAAAACGCATCGGCATCCAGCTGACCGGCATCGGCCAGGCGCCGGATCAGCGCGGAAATCTCCGGGTTCATCCCGCGGCTCGCGCGCAGCGTATTCACCTCGCGCGTCGCGCGCTCCAACTCGTCGCCCTGGCTGCGAAGCTGTTCCTCGAGCCGGTCCGCGCGGGCCTTGGTCGAACTCAGTTGCTGAAGGAAATCGAATTCCTTGCGTTGCACGTCGCGCAAACCGCTCTGATAGGTCGACGCCATGCTGCGCAGCGAGTCCAGCTCGACCAGCATCGGTTTGACGCGGCGCTCGGCTTCGGCCACCGCATCCTTGATCTGCTGCGCATAGTGTTCGGTGCGCTGCTGCAATTCGGCTTGCAGCGTGTCGATACGGTCGCGCAGCGCCGCGTTCTGCGTCTGTTCGGCATCGACGCGGCCGGCCATGGCGGCCAGTTCCTTTTCGAGTCGGGCGACTGTGGTGAGCAGCGTCGCCTCGTTTGCCGAACCGTGCGTCGATTGCGAGGCCAGCTGCACCTCGAGCTCGGTCACACGCGCCTGCAGCTGCTCGTTGCGGGCTTCGCTGCGCGTCAGCGCGCCCTCGAGGGTTTCCTGGCGAACCGTGGCGTCGCGCAGCCGCTGTTCCGCATCGGTCACGCCGGCGCGGATCTGCTCGCGGTCGACATCGAGACTTTCCCTGGCCGCTTTCAACGCCTCTTCATATAGCGCGCCGAGCAATGCGCCCGCCTTTTCCTCGACCGCTTTCGGAATCGCCGCACCGTCGAGCCGAACCTTCGACGCGGCACGGATCCGTTCCCAGAAATGATCGATGTCCTTCGGAATGTCGCTGGCACTGCCGGTCTGGGTCAGATCGCGGACATTGGCGGCCGACGGCCGGATGCCGAGATCGAAAAACAGGCGCTTGCAGGCATGCAGCGACAACTCCTGGCGGCGCGCGCCGCTCGCGCGTAGCGATTCGAGTTCTTCCCGGATGGCTTCACGTATTTCATCCAGCGTCATGGCAGGACTCACAGACATTGAAATGTTGTGATCATAACGGAATACGTATTTTTTGATACCTGTTTTTGTCGGCCGCGGTGAATTTACGTCACTGTGCACAGAAATCGGCGCTGTGAGCCGATCTGGATGAGCCAGCGTCCCGATTCCGTGAAACAAAGCGAAGAAAGCGAGCCAAGTACTTGTGCTGAAAGCGTTTTTTAGCAAGCCCCGAAAAAGGGCATTTGTTTCACATGATGGGCGTCACGCTCACTGTCGGTGTTCAGGGGTTGGGGTCTCTGTGGAAAACTCGACGACCGATGTCTTGAGAGTATTAGAAGTAAACACCCTTGAACCCTTAGTTAAAAACGTTAACGCCACGGCACAGCCTTATGTAGCAAGGCTTTCCGGCCGACAAGGTGAAGTTTTACGGGAACCAAGGTGATCTTCTGCGGGAGCTGAAGTGATGGGGTTCGGGGATCTGCGTGAGCCGATGCAGGAAAGGTCGTGAGCGGATTCGGGATCACAGTGGAATGCGAGATTTCCCAAAGGTGAGGTTTTTCGGGGCCGCACAGCCATGGAACCCGCGCTGTGCCTGCGCGCACAGTTTTCTGCCTGTGCAGACATAGGTGAGAATTTGCGGGACCTTACTCGCGCCCCTATTCTGCCCATCTTTTGGGCAGTTTTCATGAAAGGTGAGGTTTCACGGGACTCCACAGGGATTTGCTGTGAGGATTTCCGGGAACCGACGGTCATTTTGCACAGCAAAAGTGCCCTGTGGGGCCTGTGAAGCCTGAAAGGTGAGGCTTTTCGGGAGCGAAATCCGGGTTTTCCTGCCCGGATCCCGTTGAGGTGAGCTTTTTCGGGACATCGATCACAGGCTGTCGTTTGCCTGATAGGTGAGTCTTTTCGGGAGCGCCATTTGCTCGAAAATAGGGCAAAGGTGAGTCTTTTCGGGACCCATAACGGGGCGAACTCGCTGAAAAGCCCGCCGGGACTGGCAGAAATCTGATTTTTGCTGTGCCACTTTTTGGCACAGGTGAGAGTTTTCAGGAGTCGATACACAGCTGCCGCCGACGTTCGCCTGCCGCAAAGGTGAGGCTTTTCGGGGGGCGATCGCCGGACACAGCGGAACGCCTGCTGCACATAAGTATCGGACGGCATTGACATTTTTGATACCGCGGCGGTTACGGTGAGGTTTTTCGGGAGCCGTATCCGCGTCCGTTGGAGCGCCGCTTTTTTCAATAAGGTGAGGCTTTTCGGGAGGTCCTGGCTGGCGATCCCGCGTGTGCCGGGGACTCGTCTGGATCCGGGGCACAGAATTCCGAGCCGCTGAGGTGAGAATTTTCGGGACCGAACGGTTTCCGTGCGCTGTACAATGCGCGCCCGGGCCTGTGAATCGGCTTCGATGGCCTCGAGGCGCATCCTTTTGGGCGCGCTTCCCGGGTCCCGGGCGTGGTTGCGGTCGCCCCGGTCAGCCGCGCCTGTACATGCATACAGGCCGGTGCGGGCCTGTCCGCTCGATGTCGCGACGTCCAGTGGCGACCCTGTGACGAGGACCCGGAAGTGCAGTCGTAAAATTACGACAAATCGAAAGGTGAGCCGATACGGGAGCAAGTTTCGCACGTGTCGAGCACAGGCGAAAATCTGTGAATCCGCGCATCCCGCGACACGTCTGGACGAGTCCGAAACGCTGTAAATCCGGACCGGTGAGGGTTTTCGGGAGAGGGTTGGGGTGAGTGCCGTTTCACACGCGCACTTCACCCGCTATGGTGAGCATGTCGTTCTGGACGCACATCACCACAGGCGCTATCCTTCCGTGAAACTTCTCCTCCGACCCGACGCATGGCCACGAAGCGCGCCAAGAAAACCGATGTGGATGTGGTGAGTGCCAGTTCAGCCGAATTGCGTAAGGCCGTCGAGGCGATCGCAATTCAGCCGAAGAGCGGCAAGATCACGCTCCTGACCCGCAAGCTGTTCAACGTCCTGCTCGCCGTCGCGCAGCAGGCCGACGACTCGGGCGATACGTATCGCGCGCTGCTGTCGGATATCGTCGCCAACTCCGCCTTCGATTCGAACGACACCGCGCTGGTGAAGGAACACCTGCGCCGCATGGTGTCGGTCCAGGTTGAATGGAGCACGGGGACGTCGAGCCAGAAGCCGGGCCGCAAGTGGGGGATCTCGACGCTGATCGCCGATGCCGAAATTCTCGAGGATCCGGCTACCCGCCGCGTGTGGGTCGAATTCTCGTTCGCACCGAAGATCAAGAAGAAGCTGCTCGACCCGGTCCAGTACGCGCGTCTGAGCCTGCAGTTCCAGAGCCAGCTGCGCAGCAGCGCCGGTCTCGCGCTCTACGAGATCTGCGTGCGCTACCTGACGAACCCGAGCCACCTGACGATGCGCGAGCCGTGGGAATGGTGGCGGCCGATCCTGTCGGGCACGCCCGATACGGAAGCCGGCGACGAGGCGAAGCGCGAGTACAAGTACTTCAAGCGCGACTACCTGCGTCCGGCGATCGCCGAGGTCAATGCGGTCACCAATATCTTCGTCGAACTGATCGAACATCGCGAAGGGCGGCGGGTCGCGGAGATCCAGTTCCGCGTGACCGAGCGCAAGCAGCCGATGCTCGCGCTCGACGAGCATCCGAACGTGTTCGACAGCACGCTGGTCGACCGGATGGTGAAGCTCGGGATTCCGCTCAAGGAAGCGCAGACGCTCTACGCGGACAGCGAGGAAAACCGGATTCGCGCCGCGCTGCAGATGACCGAGCAACGGATGCGCAGCACGACGCTGCCGCCGGTGCGCAGCGCGCCCGCGTTGTTCAAGGATGCGCTGAAGAAGGGTTATGCGCCGCCGGTCGAGTCCGTCGACGCGCTGCCGTCGGGCGCGCCTGCCGCGAAGGTCGTCGCGGCGCAGCCGGACGATCTGAAGGCGCGTCTGTTGAGCGAATTCGCGGCGTTCCGCCGCAAGGAAGCGAAGGTGCTGTACGAGGAGCAGGGCGACGCGGAGCGCGAAGTGGCGCGCGAGTCGTTCGAGTCGGAAGTGCTGCCGACGATGGGCTCGCACCTGCGTGACGACTGGCGCAAGCGCGGCCTCGATTCGAAGCTGGCCGAGACGGCGTTTTTCGACTGGCTGGCTCAGAAGACCTGGGGCGAGCCGACCGACGGCGACCTGCTGTCGTTCACCCTGAATCAATCGCGGGCCGCCTGAGGCCTGTTCAGGCCCCTCTGAGGGGCCGCCGCCGGCCGCCCGCCCAACCGGGGGGCCCGGCGCATCGCCAGGCCCTGCCGGCCGTTTCCATCAGTCCGACAACAGCATCCGCTCGAGCTGCTCGAGGATCGCGTCGCGCTTGTCCTTCGGGAGGCCGCGCAGGCGCAGTTCGATGCGGTCTTCGCCATACGACTTCAGGTCGCCGACCGACTTGCCGCCGAGCTTGATCTCGAGACGCTGCGCATAGCGCTGGCGGGCCGCCGGCTTCGGCGTTTCCTGCGCCGCGACGCGGCCCTTGACGATGTCCGACACCTGACGCGTGCTGAGATCGTCGGACACGATCTTGTTGATCAGGCGCAGCGTCGCCTCGGTGCCGCGCGCGTTGTGATAACGGCCGACCTGATACGCCATGTTCGAACCGAAACGATCGGGACGCGCGACCATCTCCTGCATCACGCTTTCCGGCAGCTTGCCGATCGACAGCGCGACCGCGACCGTCGACTCGTCGAGGCCGAGATGCTCGGACAGTTCCTTCTGACTCAGGAAGTGCTTGTCGTCGAGGAAGCGGCGCCATACGACGGCGTTGTCGAACACCGTCTGCGAATCGCGTTGCACGTTCAGGTCGTAGCCGAGCTTGTAGCTCTGGATCCCGATCGGCACGTCGATCACGATCGCCTTTACCGACTCCTTGTTCGCTTCCTTCAGCGCGCGCACGCGGCGGCCGCCATCGCTGACGAAATACGAACCCGGATTGTCATAGTCCGGAATCACGTGGATCGCCTGCTGCTGCCCCTGCTTCGCGAGGTTGACCGCGAGTTCGGCAATCGACGACTTCAGATAGAAGTGCCGCGGGTTGAACGGGCTATGCTTGATCGCCTTCAACGGCAGTTCGATTACCTGGCCGGGCGCATAGCGGTTCTCGAGGCGCCACGCGCGATATTGCGGCGACTCGTCGATCGACGGATCGAGCAGGACGTCCGGAGACGGTGGCGGCGTGATGTCCTTCTTGGCGGACTTCGTCGGGACCGGCGTGGCCGTCTCGGATTTGACGATGCCGTCGATGGCATTCAGCCGATCAAGCGCCGTGCGCTTCTCGCTCGTCGTGATATCCGGGCGCGCTTGGAATCCTTTTGCAAATTGGGAGGGTTTCATGTGACTCCTTTATGCGCATAAAGTCAGGGCAGCATGGCGACGATTTCGTCGGCACATGCGCGAATTTCCGCGGCGGCCAGCTTGGCGCCGCGATCGTTCATCTGCAGCACGGTCTGACCGAGCGCCATTGCCTGCTTGTACGCTTCCCGGGTCGGGATTTGCGTCTTCAGCAACGGGAAGCCGAGCTCCTCGAGCGCACGCTTGAGCTCGCGGGTCAGCATGCGCTTCTCTTCGGTCTTGTTCAGCAGGAAGACGGCACGGAGGTCTTCGTTCATCACCTGCGCCTGCTGGATCAGCTTGACCAGCCCGACGCTCGACCAGTAATCGGCTGGCGACGACGAAGTCGGAATCACGGCGATCGATGCGGCCAGCAGCACGACGCCGGAGACTTTCTCGGTGATCGACGGCGGGCAATCGACGACGATGATGTCGTAGTCGTTGATGAACTTCTTGATCTCGCGATGGATCTGGCCGCCGGCTTCGGCGAGATTGACGACCGGGAACGGGATGCCGGCGTCGCTGTCACCGGATGCGCTCGACCAGTGAACCAGTGTGTTTTGACCGTCGGCGTCGATGACGAGGACGCGCTTCCCTTTCTCATGGAATGCCGCGCCGAGGTGCATGGCAATCGTGCTTTTGCCGACGCCACCTTTTTGTTGAGTGACTGCAATGATTTCCGCGGCCAATTTTCACTCCTGTTTTTGGTCGTTGGAATTCTACAGGACGATATTTATATTTCAATGAAATTGTCGTTTGCCAACTACGCGTTAGCCATTCGGGCTATCGGTTTATGCGCATAAACGAATGGGGACGCTGGCTGACTGCAGCGGATGGCGGCGAGATTGCTGCGGTGGATGATGAGCGGATGGATCGTCGTGACGACAGGCGTTTCTGCCCCCTCGTTCGAGAAGCTGATCGGCGCAATGTGTTGGCGCCTGCCCCGTCGATAGCCGAACGCGCGGGGCCTTGGTGACGGAGGAGTTTGTGCGCATAAACTTCGGCGGTGCTGGAGAGCATCTGCGAGTCGTCGTCCTCGCTTGAGCACGAGCCTGGATGACGAACGCGGCGCGACCCAGGCCGGCGCGATACTCACGCCGTGTGCCGTGCGCCGTGCGCCGTGCGCCGTGCGCAGCGTGCAGCGTGCAGCGTGCAGCGGTGAAGCGGTGAAGCGGTGAAGCGGTGAAGCGGTGAAGCGGTGAAGCGGTGAAGCGCTGGCCGCCCCCAGCGTTTATGCGCATAAACCATCGAGAGGCTCGGCCGCGATCGGCGGCCCCACGTCGGCAAGCGCGCATTAATACGTCCCGCGACAATGCCCCGGACGGACGCGATCGCGTATCGCCCCGCTGATCGTTCGAGGCATCGAAGTGTCCGGGCCAGTCGCGATATCAGTGGACCTCCCCACCTCGCGAAGCGATAGCTTTATGCGCATAAACCGTGCGGGTGGCCCTCGCGTCGGAACCTGCAACACGCCAGAGCGATGCGTCGTTGTTCATCGGCGCTCCCCGCCGTAGACGGCCTTGGCGATGGTCCATACAACGCACTTTATGCGCATAAAGGCATCACGCGCTCTGCACGCTCGTCGGCGCGAACGATTCCTCCCCGCACGCCGCACCGTACTCCAACTCCCCTTTCGCCCGCGCGCCGGTCCCCGCCGAAACGCACGCAACCAGACTGGCTACAATACGTGCCTTTCCTATCCAGGTCCGAATGATGATCACGATCTACCACAACCCCCGCTGCTCGAAGTCCCGCGAGACGCTCGCACTGGTCGAGACGTTGAACACCGCCGGCACGCAGGTGAATGTCGTCGAGTATCTGAAGAAGACGCCGACGGTCGAGGAACTGGAAGCGTTGCATCGTCAGCTCGGGCGCCCGGTGCGCGACATGCTTCGCGACGGCGAAGAGCCGTACAAGACGCTGGATCTTGCCCGTGCGAGTCTGACCGACGCGGAGGCCTATGAAGCGATTGCGGCTCATCCTATTCTGCTGCAGCGTCCGATCGTCGTGTATCGAGGCAAGGCGGCCATCGGTCGTCCGCCCGAGTCGGTGCGCGCGCTGTTCGAATAATTGTTGTTCGGCGTATTTTTCTTATCGCATCATCCCGGCGCGAGCGCGCCGGGAATAAGCGGCTGAATTCGCGGGCCGCAACCGACCACCGTGGCTACGCTGCCGATGGTCATCAAATGAGCCGCGCGTCGCGGAAATCACGAGACGCATCCGATCGACCGGTTGAATTCGAGTAGCACAACCGTCCACCGTGGCTGCCCTGCCAGCAGTCATCGATGGAACCACTCGTAGCAGCAATCACGAGACGCGTCGGATCGCTCGACTGAATTCGAATATCACAACCGTCCACCGTGGCTACGCTCCCATCCGTCATCAAATGAACCGCTCGTAGCAGAAATCACAAGGCAGCAACTCAGCCCTGCCCGTCGCCCGACGACTCATCCCGATCGCCACCCGCTTCATCCCCCGTCCCCCGCCCTGCCGCCGCATGCGCTGCCGTCCGCAGCAGCGCGATCTGCCCGCGATACACGCGGCATCCGCCGCAAGTCGGCAGATGCACATGCACCTGCATGCGCTCATGAAGCGTCAAGGACCGGTCGAGCGCATCCGACAGCAGTCGCGTCACGTCCCTACATTTCCCCGGCAGCATCTTCGGTCGTCATTCCTTTTTCGCTGAGGCAGGTGCGCAGGCGCGTGCGCGCCCGATACAGCAACACGCTGCAATGATTCGTCGTCAACGTCAGTTCGCTGCAGATGTCGGCAATCTCGACGTCGAGGAATTCGCGCATCATGAACACGCGCCCGATGTGTTCCGGCAAGTGGTCGAGGCAGACCTGGAACAGCATCCAGAACTGCTGTTGCTGCAATAGCGTTTCGGGGCGCGGCCACGGCCGCGGCTTCGTGTGCGGCGCCCAATGCCCGTTTTCCTTGAAGAGTTCGCGATCGAGCGCGGATTCGCCGTCGAGTTCCGCATCGAGCGCGGACAGGCTCACCGTCCGCTGCCGCGCGCGCAGGATGTCGATCAGCTTGTTGCGCAGGATGCCGAACACCCAGGTCTTGTGGGCGGACCGTCCCGCGAACTCTCCCGCGTGCGACCACGCGGCGGTCAGCGCTTCCTGCACGGCATCCTCGGCCGCATCGGTGTCGCGGAGCTGGAGTCGCGCGAAGCGCAGCAGGTCGCGCCGCAGTTGCGCGAGATAGGCGGGGTCGTCGTACGCGGACAGCATGGCAGGTCGGGAGCCTTACGAAGCGAAAGCGCTCGCGTGCGCGCCACCGGGCGGGCGCATCGCGGTGTGCGAGCAGCTTACTGGGCGAGACGCTGCGCTGCAACGCATGTTCCGTCGCGAATTCACGAAGCCGGTTGGCGCGCTGCGCTATGCTTGCCGAAGCCTGGCGTCGCGCGCCGCGAAATCGCGACGCGGGCGGTCTGTAACATCAGACCATAACGGTCAAGTTATCCACAATTTCTGTGGAAAACCTTGTGGAAAGTCGGCCGGTCGGCCCCGTGGGACGGCTCGCGGGCTGGCTTGCCTATAAACAGACCTTTGTCGCCTGTCCAGAATCAATCGACCCGATTCCTTACTCACCGGAAGGAGAAAGCCATGTCCTATCGTGTTGCAGTCGTCGTCGGCAGCCTGCGTCGCGGTTCCTGGAACCGCGCGCTCGCGCAAGCCGTGATCTCGCTCGCCCCCGCCGATTTCTCGTTCGAATTCGTCGAGATCGGCGAACTGCCGCTCTACAGCCAGGACTACGACGCGGACTTTCCGGAAGTCGCGAAGCGCTTCAAGCAGTCGATCGAGGCGGCCGACGCGCTGCTGTTCGTGACGCCCGAGTACAACCGCTCGATCCCGGGCGTGCTGAAGAACGCGCTCGACTGGGGCTCGCGCCCGTGGGGGCACAACTCGTGGTCCGGCAAGCCGGGTGCGGTACTCGGCACGTCACCGGGTGCGACCGGCACCGCACTCGCGCAGCAGCACCTGCGCAACGTGCTTGCGTATCTCGACGTGAAGACGCTCGGCCAGCCGGAAATGTTCATCAAGCACGACCCGGCGCGTATCGACGACGAGGGCCAGATCGTCAGCGAAGACACCCGCAAGTTCCTGCAGGGTTTCGTCGACCGCTACGTCGACTGGGTGCGCGTGCTGAAGGCGGCCTGATCGCCGTTTCCTTGCCGCCGCCGGCACCGGCCCGCATGCCGCGGGTCAGGCGCCGGCGTGCCGTGCGTCGCGCGCTTCGCGGATGCCGAGCAGGATCTCGTCGAGCAGCGCGATGTCGAACGGCTTCGACAGCACGCGCACGTCGACGGTACGCGTGCGGTCGAGTTCCTCCGCGTAACCCGTGACGAGGATCACGGGCAGCTTCCCCGGCCGCTTGTCGATCGCTTCGGCGAGATCGATGCCGTTCAGGCGGCCCGGCATGTGGATATCCGAGATCACCAGGTCGAATGCGTCGTTCGCGGCCGCGCCTTCGATCAGGCGCAGTGCGTCGTCGGCGGTGGGCGCATAGGTGACGCGGTGCCCGAGCAGCGTGAGCAGCGCCTCGGTGCCGGCCGCGACTTCGCTGTTGTCCTCGACCAGCAGCACGTGCAGGCCGGCAAGCCCGCCCGCGTCGTGCACGGCGGCCTGCGGTCGCGCGACGATGTCCTCGGCGCGTGCGCGCGGCAGGTAGAGGCGCACCGAGGTCCCGGCGCCGACCGCGCTGTCGATCGTCGCGAGTCCGCCCGAGCGCTCGCAGAACGCGAACACCTGCGGCAGCCCGAGCCCCGTTCCCATCCCCTGCGCCTTCGTCGTGAAGAGCGGCTCGAACGCGCGCGCGAGTACGTCGGGCGGCATGCCCGAGCCCGTATCGTCGAGCGAGATCTGCACGAAGTCGCCGGTCAGCGGAAAGCCGTCCTCGCGGCGCAGCGTCACGTTGCGCGCGCCGACGGTGAAGCGGCCGCCGACCGTCATCGCATCGCGCGCGTTGACGGCGAGATTGATCACCGCGAGCTCGAGCTCCGCGACATCGACCCGGATCGGCCATACGCCGGGCTCGATCGCGACGACCAGCAGCGATTTCGAACCGAGCGACGTCTTCAGCAGTTCGCGGCACGTGCCGAGCCATTGACCGACGTCGATCGTCTCGCTGTGCAGCGGCTGCTTGCGCGCGACGCCGAGCAACTGGCGCGTGAGCGACTGGCCGTTCTTCAGCGCGCGTTCGATCGCGCCGAGTTCCTTGTCGAGATGCTGGACGCCGCGTCGCCGCGCGATCTGCACGTTGCTCGAGATGATCATCAGCAGATTGTTGAAGTCGTGCGCGACGCTGCCGACCAGATTGCCGAGCGCCTGCATCTTGCGCGACTGCCGGTACGCGGATTCGATCGAACGTCGCATCGACGCTTCGGCCTGCCAGCGGTCCCAGGCCTCCTCTTCCGCCTTCAGCCGCTTCAGCGACAGCCAGATCACCGACCACAGCGCGATCGACGGCGCGAACATCGAGATGAACAGCACGCTCAGGTGTTCGTACCATTCACGCCAGATCGCCGACGTGCGGTACGCGCAGGTCACGTACACGGGGTAGCTGCCGACCTGGCGGTACGCGACGATCTCGCTGCTGGCGCCGTCGTGGCGCACCCGCACGACGCCCGCGCGCGGATCGCTTTGCGCGTTGCCGAAGGTGGCCGTGAGATCGGTGTGCGCGAGCGACGGCGGCGGCGGATACGACGCGATCACCGCGCCGTCGGAACGCGCGAGCGCCATCGTCATCGGGGTGGCCGCGCCGCCGAGCAGGTCGCGGTAGAACGCGTTGAAATACGACGACTTCAGCGCGATCGACACCATTCCGGCGAACGAACCGTCGCTATGGCGTCGCGCGACGCCCGTGTTGAACACGGGGATGTTCTCGAGCTTGAGCGGCCCCATCATCAGCTTCGAGATGTGTTCGATCACGCGGCCGTCGCGGATGCCGGCGAAGTCGTCGCGGTTCGCGATCGACGCATAGGGCGCCGGATAGTAGAGGCTGTTGGCGAGCAGCATCCCGCTCGCACCGAAGATCGACACCGCGGCCACCTGCGGATAGCCGCCGCCGATCGTATTCAGCGCTTCGTGGATGTCGGATTCGTGGCGGCGCACGGTGGCGTCGTCCATGTCCTGCACGAGGTCGACGATGCGCGCATCGAGCGTCTCGCTCAGGTCGAACACCTTGAGCGCATGTTCCTCGGCGACGCGCACGGTGCGCATCGTCACGTCGCTCGCCGCGGCTTCGCGGGCCTTCAGGTCGTTGTACGCCATGACCGACACGTAGATGCACGGCAGCACGATCGCCGCGACCAGCAGCACGATCAGCGTCACGCGCCGGACCGCGAAATCGTGCTCGGGCGCGCCGGACGCATAGTTGCCGTCGTCCTGCCAGTCGTCGGCGGGCGGTGCGGTGTGCGTGCGGGAGTCGGCGGGACGTTCGGACGTCATCGAAGAAAGCGGGTGAAGCGGAGGTGTTCCATCATAAACGAGTTGCGCACGTGCGCCGTACCGCCGCACCGATGTGCAACCTGGTGATTCCGACAGGGGCACGGTGAAAGTTTGAAAACGCTATGAATCCGGCAGCGCAAACGTACACAAAGAAAAATTTTGCGTGCTTATCTCGAAAATGGTCGCGGCTGTTTTCGGAATGCCGGGCGAATGAAGCGATTTTGTTCGAAATGGTGAAAATGGCGAGTTGCACCGCCTTCGGTTTACTCAGAGAATCGCGCCTTGCTTTCCCCATGACAGATATATGCGCCCGCCGGCGTTTGCGGCGCGGTGTGTCGCGTGCCTCGCGCCGCGGCGCCCGCGCGCGGCCGCACGGCGGTGGCCGCGCTTGATCGCATGGCGCCTAAAGAAGCGCGCCGCGCGGTCGTTAACGCGAGAGAGACCATTCCGTATACCGCTTCGCCGCCATGCCTTTGCCGATCGTGATCGCCGACGACTCCTTGCTCGCTCGCAAACTTCTGACAAAGGCACTGCCGGGAGACTGGGACGTCGACGTCGCGTATGCGGCGAATGGTCGCGAGGCCCTGGCGCTCTATCGTGACGGCAAGGCTTCCGTGATGTTTCTGGACCTGACGATGCCCGACATGAACGGCTATCAGGTGCTCGAGACACTGCGCCACGAAGACCTGAACACGTTCGTGATCGTGGTATCCGCCGATATCCAGCCGCAGGCGCAAGCACGCGTGCGCGAGTTGGGCGCGATCGCATTCGTTGCCAAGCCCGTGACGTCGGAGGCGTTGCTGCCCATTCTCAAGGAGTATGGGTTGTATGCCTGAATCGGTGTTCACGGCGGAGCAACGCGACGCGTTGCAGGAAATCGCCAACCTCGCGATGGGCCGTGCCGCCGCACGGCTCGCGCTGCTGCTCGGGCACTTCATCGAGCTGTCGGTACCGCGCGTGCGCGTCGTGAAGGCCGCCGATGCGGGCGACGCGCTGCGCGAGATGACGGGCATCCACGAAAACGTGACGGCCGTGCGCCAGGGATTCCGTTCCGACATCAAGGGCGAGGCGATCGTGCTGTGCCGCAGCGCGGGCGTCGCGCGGCTCATGTCGCTGATGGAGCGCACGTTCGGCGACGGCGTGTATGCCGGCATGGCCACGCAGGACGAACTCGTGTTCGATGTCTCGAACGTGCTGATGAGCGCATGCGTCGCGTCGATCCTCGACGAGCTCGGCCGCAAGCCCGTGTTCTTCCCGCCGGGGCTGCTCGGCGCGAACGTGTCGTTCGACGACGTGTTCCAGCCGACCGCGCTGGCCTGGAGCGTCGCGCTGCTGCTCGAAGTGAACTTCGGTCTCGAGGATCACGCGTTCCGCGCACATTTCGTGATGCTGATGGCCGAGGACTCGATCCGGCTGATGGGCGAAGCGCTCGACGCGTTGCTGTCCGCGCTATGAACACGACCCCCGCCGCCACCGCCACTGCCGCGTCGCTGAGCGACCTCGTGATCGAACGGGTGGGCTTCGGCCTGTTCGTGCTCGACCGCGCGATGACCGTGCTGATGTGGAATCGCTTCATGCAGGACCACAGCGGCATCCCGGCCGCCGAGGTGATCGGTCGCAACCTGTTCGACTGCTTTCCGGCGCTGCCGCGCGCGTGGCTCGAGCGCAAGCTCGAGAGCGTGTTCCAGCTCGGCAGCTTCGCGTTCAGCTCTTGGGAGCAGCGGCCCTACCTGTTTCGCTTCGAGCACGACCGGCCGATCACGGGCGGCGTCGACTACATGCAGCAGGATTGCACGTTCATGCCGCTCACGCGCGGCCGCGAAGTGGAGGCCGTGTGCGTGACGATCTCGGACGTCACGCACGTGAGCGTGATGCAGCGCGAGCGCGAGGAGGCGGTCGCGAAGCTGCGCGAGCATGCGAATCTCGACGGCCTCACCGGCATCGCGAACCGGCGCTTCTTCGAGGCGCGGCTCAGTGACGAGTTCGCGCGCTGGCAGCGCTACGGCGGCGACCTGTCGGTGCTGCTGTTCGACCTCGACCATTTCAAGACGATCAACGACCGGTTCGGGCATGCGGCCGGCGATGCGGTATTGCGCGAGACGGCGCGCCGCGTCGCGTCGATCGTGCGCGCGCAGGATACGTTCGGCCGTTTCGGCGGCGAGGAATTCGCGCTGCTGCTGCCGTGCACGAATCTCGACGAAGCGATGCGGGTAGCGGACAAGGTGCGCTACGCGATCGGCAGCACGCCAGTCGACGCGGAAGGCGTCAGCGTGCCGGTGACGGCGAGCGTCGGCGGCGCGTGCGCGACGACCGGCGCGCTGGCGTGCGACGTGCTCGTCAACGAGGCCGATACCGCGCTCTATCGCGCGAAGCGGCTCGGGCGCGACCGGTCGATCGCATACGCGTAAGCGCGGCGCGGCCGCAGCGCGGTTACCTGCGGCGTACCGCACACCGCACACCGCACACCGCACACCGCACACCGCACACCGCACACCGCACACCGCACACCGCACACCGCACACCGCGCGTGCCGCGCCTCCGTCAGCTTTTCGCGATATCCGCCAGCACGCCGGCCAGCACGGCCGGCTGCGACACGAACGGCGAATGGCTGCTGTCGAGCTGGTGCACGTGCGTCGGCTTGCCGGGCACGAACGCGTCGGCTTCGTCGATGAAGCGCTGCTGCAGCGCGGGCAGGATCACGCGATCGGCCAGGCACTTGATGTAATGACGATCGATCGCGCCCCAGCGTGCGACGGTCGTCGGGATCGCGGTCGCGAACGGCGCGGCCGGCACGTCGCAGGTCATCAGGTTCGCCACCGCCTCGAAGTCGGCCTGCGGCACGTCGTCATACAGTGCGCGCTTCACGAGCCCGCGATACGCGGCATCGCCGCTGTGCGGATCGATCCGCAGCGCGCCCGCGACGCGCGGGCTCGCGAGCATCAGCGGGCCCAGCATTTCGCCCTTGTTCTCGGGTGCGCGCACGTAGTCGAGGCCCGGCACGCCCGACGCGGGCATGAACGCCGCGAGATAGACGATCTTCGCGATCTTCTCCGGAGCACGCTCCGCCGCGGCCGTGATCGCGAGGCCGCCCATGCTGTGCCCGACGAGCACGACCTTGCCGCGGCCGAGCGCATACGCGTCGTCGACGGCCTGCATCACCTGCGTCGCGTAATCGTCGAGCGTGGTGTTCGCGACCGGCGACGGCTCGGCGCCGAAGGCGTCCTTGTCGAGCGGCCGTTCGAGATAGGATGCGGGAAAGTGGGCGTTGATGCCGTGCGCGGGCAGGTCGCGCGCGATCGACAGGTAGCCGCGCGCGGCCAGCGCGGCCGCGACGTGCGCGTAGCACCACGCACCGTGCCACGCGCCGTGCACCAGCACGAAAACGGGATGGTCGGATGGCGCGGTGGCGGTTACGTTCGTCTCCATGGTGTCCGTGTTTTTTGAGAAAGATGTTCATCTTAGACGAAGCCGCGTCGACGAAGCTGCGCGCCCCGGCATGAACGCACGGCCCGGGCGTGCGCGGGCGCGCACCGGCTCTCGCGATGCGGCGCTTTTGTCTCGTACAGGCCACATTTCGTCTTGATCTGATTTGAATTTGCGCCGAAGCGCGCTAATTTGACGCTTTGCTCCCGATTGCGCCCCATGAACGTCGATTACCTCTTCTACCGGCGGCCGGACAAACCCGGCCCCTATTCCCTCGACGACCTGGGCGAGACCGCGCCGCCGATCGGCCCGAGCGACATGGTGCGCGCGGGGATCGCGCGCGTATTCGAGCAGATCGACTGGCAGGAATCGCCCGACGTGCCGGGCGCGTGGTTCGGCACCGGCGGCCCGTCGTTCCAGTTCACGGCGGAGCCCGACGGGCGCGTGACGAGCTTCATGGGCTCGCGGCTCGAACGCCGCTCGATGCTGCAGCTGACCCGTGAAATGGGGCTCATCGCGCTCGACCTGCAGCGCGACATCGTCTACGGCTGACGGGCGGAGCGGCGCCGCTCCCCGCCGCGGCCGGTCTCCCAAGCCCCGCGCGGGCCGCCGGGCGCGGCGGTGTCCGCCATCGAACGTCAAAGATTGCTATACTTTCGCCCAATTCCGGCTTCCGGCCGGTAATTTGTGCCTGTCTGCGTCGATCGTTCGCATATCTCGCACGCATTTGACGCCCTGACCAACCCAGCCGGGCATGGCTTCTTCAATCGCCCCGCGTGGGTGTCTCCGTGGAGCTCGTCTTGGCCGTTTCCAATCTCGTCGTGGACGAACAAGAAACCGACGCCGCTGCCGTCACATCGGGCAGTTCTTTCTATCTGGCGATGCGCATCCTGCCGGCCGTGCAGCGCGACGCGATGTTCCAGGTCTATGCATTCTGCCGTGCGGTGGACGACATCGCCGACAGCGACCTGCCGCGCGCCGAGCGCAACGCGGGCCTCGATCGCTGGCGCGCGGACATCGATGCGTGCTTCGCCGGCCAGCCGCCGCGCCATCTGGTCGCGCTCGAGCGCGAGATCCGCGCGTTCGACCTGAAGCGCGAGGACTTCCACGCGATGATCGACGGGATGGCGATGGACGCCGCCGAGGACATCTGCGCGCCGGACGAACCGACGCTCGACCTGTTCTGCGATCGCGTGGCGAGCGCGGCCGGCCGGCTGTCGGTGAGGATTTTCGGGATCCCGGAGGCGGCAGGCATCAAGCTGTCGCACCACCTCGGCCGCGCGTTGCAGTTGACGAACATCCTGCGCGACATCGACGACGACGCGGCGATCAACCGCTGCTACCTGCCGCGCGAGCTGCTCGCGCGCGAAGGCATCGCGATCACCGATCCGGCGACGATCGTGCGCGACCCGGCGCTGCCGCGCGTGTGCGCGACGCTCGTCGAGCGCGCGCTCGAGCACTTCCGCGAAGCGGATGCCGTGATGGATACGTGCACGCGTGCGCAGGTGAAGGCGCCGCGCATCATGTCGGGCGCGTATCGCTGCATCCTGGAGGCCGCGATCGCGCGCGGCTTCGCCGCCCCGCGCGCGCCGCTGCGCAAGCCGAAGGCGCGCATGCTGATGATCGCCGCGCGCTACGCGCTGTTCTGAGCCGATGCCCAGAACCGTCCACGTGATCGGTGCAGGACTCGCGGGGCTGTCGGCCGCCGTCGAGCTGCAACGCCGCGGGCGGCGCATCGTGCTGCACGACGCGCATGCGCATGCGGGCGGCCGCTGCCGCTCATGGTTCGACGGCGTGCTGAACACGACGCTGGACAGCGGGCTGCATCAGGTTTTCGCGGGGCAATCCGCGACCCAGCGCTACCTGCGCGCGATCGGCGCGGCCGATCGGCTCACGGGGCCCGCGCTGCCTGAATGTCCGGTGGTCGACGTCGCGTCGCAGCAGCGCTGGACGCTGCGTTTCGGGAACGGGCGCTGGCCGTCGTGGCTGTTCGACGCCGCATCGCGCGCGCCGGGCACCACGCCGCTCGATTATCTTGCGCTGGCCTCGCTCGCGTTCGCGCGCACCGGCCGCTCACTCGCACAGACGATGCGCTGCGACGGCGTGCTGTGGGACCGTTGGCTGCGGCCGTATTTCCTCGGGGTGCTGAACGTCGAGCCGCGCCACGCGAGCGCCGAACTCGCGCGCGCGGCGCTGTGCGGCACGTTTGCCGCGGGCGGCCCCGGATGGCGCCCGCTCGTCGCGCGCCACGGGCTCGGCAGCGCATTCGTCGAACCGGCGCTGCGGATGCTGCAGCACGGCGGCGCGCAGATCCGGCTGAATTCGCGGCTCGATGCGTTCGAATTCGGCGCGCACGGCAACGCGGTCGATGCGGTCGCGATCGGCGGCGAGCGCGTCGATCTCGCACCGGGCGACGCGGTCGTGCTGGCCGTGCCGCCCGAGGTCGCGCAGCCGCTCGTCCCGGATCTCACCGCGCCCGACACGTTCAGTGCGGTCGTGACCGCGTATTTCGCGGTCGATACACCGGCCGACGGCCCGCTGCAGACGACCGTCGTCAACGGCGTCGTCGACGCGGTGCGCACCGGCGGCGGTCCGCTCGCGGCGACCATCCGCGACGCGGGCCGCTGGCTCGACATGCCGCGCGATGCGCTCGCGCGGCGCATCTGGGAAGACGTCGCGCGCGTGACCGGCGCGAACCCGGAAACCATGCCGGCGTGGCAGCTCGTGGTCGAGCCGCGCGCGGGGTTTGCGGCGGTGCCGTCGCAGGAAATGAAACGTCCGGCCGTGCGTACGCGCTGGACCAATCTCGTGCTGGCGGGCGACTGGATTGCCACCGGCTTGCCCGCCACGATCGAGGGCGCGATCCGTTCCGGCCAGCTGGCCGCGGACGTGCTCCAGACACAGTAAGCAACAGAGGGACCGATGAACGATCTCACCGAAATGGCCACCCTGTCCGCCGGCACCGTGCCGGCCGGGCTCGACGCGGCCGTCGCCGGCGCGACCGACGCGCTGCTGGCCGCGCAGAACGCGGACGGACACTGGGTCTACGAACTCGAGGCCGATTCGACGATTCCCGCCGAATACGTGCTGCTCGTCCACTATCTCGGCGAGACGCCGAATCTCGAGCTCGAACGGAAGATCGGCAAGTATCTGCGCCGCATCCAGCAGGCCGACGGCGGCTGGCCGCTGTTCACCGACGGCGCGCCGAACATCAGCGCGAGCGTGAAGGCGTATTTCGCGCTGAAGGTGATCGGCGACGACGAGAACGCCGAGCACATGCAGCGTGCGCGCCGTGCGATCCATGCGATGGGCGGCGCCGAGATGTCGAACGTGTTCACGCGCATCCAGCTCGCGCTGTACGGTGCGATTCCGTGGCGCGCGGTGCCGATGATGCCGGTCGAGATCATGCTGCTGCCGCAGTGGTTCCCGTTCCACCTGTCGAAGGTGTCGTACTGGGCGCGGACCGTGATCGTGCCGCTGCTGGTGCTGAACGCGAAGCGCCCGATCGCAAAGAACCCGCGCGGCGTGCGCATCGACGAGCTGTTCATCGACCCGCCCGTCAACGCCGGCCTGCTGCCGCGCCAGGGCCACCAGAGCCCCGGCTGGTTCGCGTTCTTCCGCGTGGTTGACCATGCGCTGCGCGCGGTCGACGGCCTGTTCCCGAACTACACGCGCGAACGCGCGATCCGCCAGGCCGTGTCGTTCGTCGACGAGCGCCTGAACGGCGAGGACGGCCTCGGCGCGATCTATCCGGCGATGGCCAACGCGGTGATGATGTACGACGTGCTCGGCTATGCGGAAGATCATCCGAACCGCGCGATCGCGCGCAAGGCGCTCGAGAAGCTGCTCGTCGTGCACGAGGACGAAGCGTATTGCCAGCCGTGCCTGTCGCCGGTGTGGGACACGTCGCTCGTCGCGCATGCGCTGCTCGAAACCGGTGACGCGCGTGCCGAGGAAGCCGTGCTGCGCGGCCTCGACTGGCTGCGCCCGCTGCAGATCCTCGACGTGCGCGGCGACTGGATCTCGCGCCGGCCGCACGTGCGGCCCGGCGGCTGGGCGTTCCAGTACGCGAACGCGCACTACCCTGACGTCGACGACACGGCTGTGGTCGTGATGGCGATGGACCGCGCGCAGAAGCTCAGGCAGACGGACACGTATCGCGACTCGATGGCGCGCGCGCGCGAATGGGTCGTCGGCATGCAGAGCAGCGACGGCGGCTGGGGCGCGTTCGAACCGGAAAACACGCAGTACTACCTGAACAACATTCCGTTCTCCGATCACGGTGCGCTGCTCGATCCGCCGACCGCCGACGTGTCGGGCCGCTGCCTGTCGATGCTGTCGCAGCTCGGCGAGACGCCGCTGAACAGCGAGCCGGCCCGTCGCGCGCTCGACTACATGCTGAAGGAGCAGGAGCCGGACGGCAGCTGGTACGGCCGCTGGGGGATGAACTACGTGTACGGCACGTGGACGGCCCTGTGCTCGCTGAACGCGGCCGGCCTGACGCCGGACGATCCGCGCATGAAGCGCGGCGCGCAGTGGCTGCTGTCGATCCAGAACAAGGACGGCGGCTGGGGCGAGGACGGCGACAGCTACAAGCTGAATTACCGCGGTTTCGAGCAGGCGCCGAGCACCGCGTCGCAGACGGCCTGGGCGTTGCTCGGCCTGATGGCGGCCGGCGAGGTGAACAACCCGGCCGTTGCACGCGGCGTCGACTACCTGATCGCTCAGCAGAACGAAGAAGGCCTGTGGGACGAGACGCGCTTCACGGCAACCGGCTTCCCGCGCGTGTTCTATCTGCGCTATCACGGCTATCGCAAGTTCTTCCCGCTGTGGGCGCTCGCGCGCTATCGCAACCTGAAGCGCGCCAACGCGACGCGCGTGACGGTCGGGATGTAACGCGTGGCGCCGACGCAGCACAACGGCACGTTGCCCGTCATCGCCGTCACGGGGATGGCGTTCGAGGCGCGCATCGCGCGCGGTCAGGGCGTCGAGGCCGTGTTCGCCGCGCGGGCCGACCGTCTCGAGCGTGCGCTGGCCGAGGCGACCGCGCGCGGTTGCGCGGGCATCGTGAGCTTCGGCACGGCAGGCGGGCTCGCGCCCGATCTCGCACCCGGCGCGCTCGTGATCGCGGACGCGATCGACGGGCCGTTCGGCCGCGTGCAGACCGATCCGGGCTGGAGCGCGCGGCTCGTCGCCGCACTGCACGACACGCCGGTATGGGCACGCGTCACGCGCGGCACGATGGCGGCGGTCGGCGCGCCGGTGGTCAGCGAACAGGAAAAGACGTCGCTGCATCGCGCGAAGGGCGCGCTCGCCGTCGACATGGAATCGCATATCGCCGCGGCCTTCGCGGCGTCGCGCGGCGTACCGTTCGCGGTGTGCCGCGCGATCGTCGACCCGGCGTGGCGCACGCTGCCGCGCGCGGCGACGGCCGGCCTGCGCGACGACGGCAGCACGGCCATCCTGCCGATCCTGCGCGAACTGCTGAAGCAGCCGTCGCAGCTCGGCCCGCTGCTGCAGGTCGCGGGCGACGCGCGCGCGGCACGCACGACGCTGATCCAGGCGCGGCACGCATTCGAGCGTGCGGGCGCGATGCGGATCGTCTGAGCGGCGTTCGCCGCTTCTCCTCTCCCCCTTCCGTTCCCGTTTTCCGGACGCACAAAAAAAGCGCGCTGCGTGATGCAGCGCGCTTCGGCTTGTCGGCGGGTTCCGTGCCGCGTTACTGCGCGGCCGGTGCGCTCGCGGGCAGGGTCGGCATCGCTGGCGCGATCGGCGCGCCGTTGGAGGCCGGCGCCGTCGTCGCCCCGCTCGGCGCCGCCACGGGCGCAGCGGCCGAGGCCGCGGCAGGCGCGCTCGCGGGCATCGCGCCGTCCGCACCCGGATCGTCGTACTGCGGCAAGCCCGGCGCCGCCGGCGCGTTGTTCGGCGCGCCGCCCGACTCGCCCGGATCCTCGTAGTTCGGCAAGCCCGGCACGGCCGGCGTGGCCGCCGGCACCGCCCCCGCTTCACCCGGCTCCGTGTAGTTCGGCAGCGCTGCCGACGACGTCTGGCCGTGATACGTCAGCGACTTGCGCTGCTGCAGATACGCATCGCGGACGAACGAGTACGGATCGAGTGCCGCCTGCTTCAGCAGATCGGTCGCGCCGAGCAGATCCGAACGCGCGCTGATGAATTGCGCGATGTACATCGGATTGCGCACGGCCGGCTCGATGTAGTTGAGCAGGTTGAAGCGGACGTCCACCGCGCGGCCGACGCCGTCGCGGATCGTGCTCGGCCCGAACACGGGCAGCACGAGGTACGGGCCGGACGGCATGCCCCAGCGCGCCATCGTCAGCCCGAAATCCTGGTGATGCTTCGGCAGCCCGGCCGGCGTCGCGATGTCGATCAGGCCGGCGACGCCGAACACCGAGTTCATCGCCACGCGCATCAGGTCCTGCGTCGCATCGGTGATGCGCAGCTGCAACAGGTTGTTCGCCATGTTGCCGAGATCGCCGAGGTTCGAGAAGAAATTGCTGATCGCGGTACGCACGGGCGTCGGCGTGATCTTCTGGTAACCCTTCGCGATCGGCACGGCGATGTTCGTGTCGACCGTGTCGTTGAACTTGTACATCGCCCGGTTCATCGGCTCGAGCGGGTCGTTGGGGTTGCGGTTCGGGCCCGTCGCGCAGCCGCTCAGCACTGCGCTGGCAGCGACGGTCGCCGCAATGATTCGCACCTTATTCATTGTTTCCTTGCAATTGGTTCTTGGCGCGTTTGACGCGCGGTTTGCCCATCAGGACGGGCTGAAACACCACGGCGCCGATCAGGGTGCAGGTCAACGCCAGCGCGAGCAGCTTGCCCATGCTCGACGTGCCCGGATGATGCGACAGCCACAGGCTGCCGAAGGCGGTTGCGGTCGTCGCGGCACTGAACAGCACCGCGTGCGTGAGGCTCGAATGCAGCAGGCCCGTCTGGCCCGCGCGCCACGCCATCACGAAGTACACCTTGAACGCGACGCCGACGCCGAGCATCAGCGGCAGCGCGATGATGTTCGCGAAGTTCAGCGACATGCCGAGCACGACGCACATCTCGAGCGTGACGAGCCCCGACACGAGCAGCGGCACCAGGGTGCGCAGCACGTCGCCGAAGCGGCGCAGCGTGATCCACAGCAGGATCGTGATCGAGAGGATCGACCACAGCGCCGCGTGCAGGAACGCGTTGATGATCGTGTCGGCCGAATGCAGGATCGAGATCGGCCCGCCGGTCGCGCCGGGTTCCGCCGCCTTCACCGTCTTCGCGAAGCGGCGCAGCATCGTGTCGTCGTTCGGGTCGACGCCCTTCGGCACCTTCGGCGAAATCTGCACGAGCGCGTGGCCGTCCGGCGCGACCCAGTCGCGCACGATCTGCGGCGGCAGCGATTCGCGCGTGATGTCCTGCGGTTGCAGCAGCGTCGCGAGCTGGTTGAGCGCGATGCGCAGCGTGTCGGAGAACGCGTGTTCGGCGCGATCGCGCGCCGCGCTGTCGGCGGCGGCCAGCTTCGCGAGCGATGCCGACAGATGCTGCGCGGCGGCGGCACCGGGGCCCGGGTGATCTTCCGCCGCGTAGCTGAGCAGGTCCGACACGCGCTTGAGCGCGGCGACGCGCTGCGCATCGGTCGCGGCCGGCGCGGCCGGCTGCGTCAGCGCGGGCAGCAGCTCGCTCGCGGCCGCGGCGATCGCCGCGCGCTTGGCCGGCTGGTCGGCCGGCACGAAGGTCGTGAGCGTCGTCGTGCGGCCGACTTCCGGCAGCGCGTCGAGGCGCTTCGCGGCCGCGTCGGCCTCGGCGAGCGACGGCGCGAGCAGCGTGACGTCGTTGACGGCCGCTTCGGGCGAATCCTTCAGCGCGAGCAGCGTCGCCATCGATTCGCTGTTCGGATCCTTCAGGTGCAGCGGGTTGAAATCGAAGTGCAGGAACGCGAGCAGCGGCAGCGCGCCGATCACGACCGCGAGCGTGCCGATCAGGATCGGCTTGCGATGGCGATCGAGGAAGTCGTCGACGGGGGCGAGCCACGGAAAGCCCGGCGTCTTCGATTCGCCCGGCGGCGCGAACAGGCGCAGCAGCGCGGGCAGCAGCGTGAGCGTGGTCAGCAGCGCGACGAACATCCCGACGCCCGCGATCAGGCCGAGCTCGGACACGCCACGATAGGCCGTGGGAATGAACGAGAAGAAGCTCGCCGCAACCGCCGCGGTGGCGAGCGCGAGCGGCATGCCCATCGAGTGCGCGGCGCCGACCAGCGCGTGATCGATGCGCGGATCGCGGAAGCGTTCCTCGCGGTACTTCACGCCGTACTGGATCGAGAAGTCGACGCCGAGGCCGACGAACAGCACCATGAACGCGACCGAGATCATGTTCAGCGAACCGACCATCGCGAGGCCGAGCGCGGCCGTCACGACGAGGCCGACGAACAGCGTGACGAGCACCGAGCCGATCATCCGCTTCGAGCGCAGCGCGAGCCACAGGATCACGAGCACGGCGAGCAGCGTGAGCACGCCGTTGAGCGCGGCGCCGTCTTGCACCGACGCGAATTCGTCGTCGGCGAGCGGCTGTTCGCCGGTCAGGCGCACGACCGCGCCGTAGCGTTGCTCGATGCCGAGCGCTTTCGCCGTGTCGCGGATCACCCGGGTCGTTTCGGCACCGGCCTTCAGCGCGCCATAGTCGACGACCGGCTGCACCGTGACGAACGCGCGTGCCGGCTGGCGTGCGGCATCGCTGTCGACCAGCCCGCGCCACGAGAACGCGGCGGGCCTGCCGGCCAGCACGTCGTCGACCGTCGCGGCGCTGCGCGCGAGCAGCTTCGCCATCGCGGGCAGCTTCACCTGGCCGGTCAGGAGCGGCTGGCCGAGCGTGGTGGACAGCGTGGTCGCGAGCCCGGTCAGGCTCGGGTTCTTCGCGAGTTCGTTGACGAGCGGCCGCGCGCTCGCGAGCTGCGACGTCGTATCCGACACTTCCTGCGGCGACAGGAACAGCAGCCCGTTGTGCTCGAAGAACGGGCCGCCGCCGGGTTCGGCGACCTGGCCGATACGGCCGGCGTCGGCCTGCTTGCGCAGGGCTTCGGTGAGCGTGTGCGCGGCGGCCGTCGCGAATTCGGGGGCCGGTGCCTCGACTACCGCGAGGATCGTGCCGTTGCGTTGCGGGAAGGCCTTGTCGACGGCCTGGCCGAGCGCGGCCCACTGCGGTTCCGCGTCGACGAGCTTGCTGATGTCCGTGTTGATCTTGAAGTGCTGCGCGACGTAGACGCCGCTGAAGACGGCGATGACGAGCGACAGCACGACGACCCAGACGGGGCGGCGTACCGACAATGCGACGAGTCGGACGATGAGAGAAGTCACCATGTGGCGGTGGGGAGGGGCTGGCAAGGACAAGGCAAAGAGTATACCGGCGCCACGTGACGTCGGTCGCCACGTTGGAGCGTAAAGGGGCGGGAAGGATATTTGCTGCGCCGGGAGGGAATCGCCGCGAATCGTCGGACGAATGGGCGGCGGAAATTGACATAATCGGCACCGATCGCGCAGCGGCCGGCACCCTGTGACAAAAGGGGCTGAAAGGTAACAGTCGGTCACCGCACGGCAGGCGGGCCGCCGGGCCGCTATACTTCGACCCACCGGCCGATGCGATCGATGCAATCCGCCGTCCGTTTTTTTCACCGAGTGCGAATATCCGTATGAAACGTCATCTGTTTGCTTTCGTCGCGGCGGCCGCCGTGTCGGTTTCCGCTTTCGCGCAGAGCGCGCCGGTCGACATCGTCCGTAATGCGGTCGAAGGCACCGTCAACGCGATGAAGGCCGATCCGGGTGCGCGCGGCGGCGACATGGCAAAAGTCACGCAAGTCGTCGAGCAGCGCTTCCTGCCCGCGACGAACTTCGAGCGCACGACCCGCATCGCGGTCGGCGATGCCTGGAAGCAGGCGACGCCGCAACAGCAGCAGGAGCTGTACAAGCAGTTCAAGCTGCTGATGACGCGTACCTATGCCGCGTCGCTCGCGCAGCTCGGCAGCCAGGACGCGAAGTTCTCGTTCAAGGCCGGCGGCGCGTCGGGTGCCGATGCGCTGGTCCAGTCGACGGTCACGACGCCGGGCGACAGCCAGTCGGTCGGCTACCGGCTCGGCAAGGTCGGCAGCGACTGGAAGATCTACGACATCGACATGTCGGGTGCGTGGCTGATCCAGGTCTACCAAGGGCAGTTCAAGAGCCAGCTCGCGTCGGGCGGGATCGACGGCCTGATCGCGTATCTGCAGAAGCACAATTCGCGGACGAATTGAGCGTCGCTGCGCGCAGTCTGGATTTTGGATGAGTGAAAGGCGCCTCCGGGCGCCTTTTTCGTTCGTGGTCAGTCGAGCGGTCGAGCGGTGATTCCACTGCGCGATGCCGACTCGGCGAATCACATGCGAAGCGAGAAAAAACAGCATCGTAGAGCTGATCAATGTGACCGACGCGCAGAGTGCCTTTTGCGGCGCCGCACGTCGCCGCCCTACCGCCGCCGATGCTCGACCGCGAACTTGATCAGCTCCGCCTGCCCTTCGATCTCGAGCTTGCGCTTCAGGTTGAGCCGATGCGTTTCCACCGTGCGGACCGACAGCCCCGTCTGCTGCGCGATCTGCTTGCTCGACAGCCCCTCGGCCAGTGCATCGAGGATGTCGCGCTCGCGCGGCGTCAACCGGTCGAGGGGCGACGCGGTCGCGCTCGCCTGGATCATCCGCGCGGCGAGCCCTTCGCTGAAGAACGTCTGCCCGGCCAGCACCGAGCCGATCGCGCGCACGATCTCGCTCGCGGGCGAATCCTTCAGCAGGTAGCCGCTCGCGCCGGCGCGCACGGCCTGCGTCACGTATTCGATGTTGTCGTGCATCGACAGCATGAGCACGCGAATCCCCGGAAAGCGCTCGTGGAACACGCCGGCGAGCGTGATGCCGTTCATCCCGTTCATGCCGACGTCCATCAGCGCGAGGTCGGGCTCGAGCGACGCGGCGAGCGCAAGCGCCTCGTCCGCGTTGCCGGCTTCGCCGACCACCGACAGGTCGGCCGCCTCGAGCCGCATCCGCAGGCCGTCGCGCACCAGCGGATGATCGTCGACCAGCAGCAGTCGGGCAGCGGGCCGGGCGGTGTCGGGGGCACTCATGGGCAAGGTCTCCGGTTATGGGGATCGTGTTCAGGCGGCGCGCAGCGGCACGCGCGCGGCTACGACGGTGTGGCCGACCTGCGACGTGATCGTCAGCATGCCGCCCAGCGCGTCGAGCCGCTCGCGCATGTTGCGCAGCCCGATGCCGCGGCGCGCGTCGGTCTGCGTACGCTCGGCGTCGAAGCCGCAACCGTTGTCTGCGATGGTCAGCGTGACGGCATGCGCGCCGACGTCGAGCGTGACGGCCGCGCGCGACGCCTGCGCATGATGCACGATGTTGCTGAGCGCTTCCTGCGCGATCCGGAACAGCGCCGTGTTGACCGGGGCGGGCAGCGGCCGCGCGCCGCTGTGCGCCACCTGCGTATAGCCGATGTCGATGCCGCTTTCCGCGCCGAGCTCGCGCACGAGCTGCTCGAGCGCGGCGGCGAGGCCGAGATCGTCGAGCATCGCCGGGCGCAGCGCGTGCGAGATGCGCCGCACTTCGCGCAGCGTGTCGCCGAGCCGCCCGACGCCCGACGCGAGCGCCTGCTCGGCCTCGGGCATGCGCGCGGTGCCGCGCTCGAAGCGCGCGAGCGCGGATTCGAGCATCAGCTTCGCGGACACCATCATCTGGCTGATCCCGTCATGCAGCTCGCGCGACAGCCGCTCGCGCTCCTGCTCCTGCGATTCGACGACGCGCTGCGCGAGCTGCTTGAGCTTCGCGTCGGCGCTGCGCGACTCGCTGACGTTCAGCACCAGCGCACAGACGGCGATCGCCGCCGCGCCGGTCAGCGCGATCGCGGTGAGCCAGCTCATCGTGCGCTCGATGTTCGCGGACGCGCGCGCGTCGATGCGCTGCAGCGCGGTGTCGACGTCGTCGAGATAGATGCCGGTGCCGACCATCCAGCCCCAGCGTTCGAGCGCGACGACGTAGCCGAGCTTCGGCGCGGGCTTGCCCGTCGACGGCCGCTGCCACGTGTAGCGCACGTAGCCGCCGCCGTGGGACGCGGCGCCGATCAGCTGCTGGATCGTCAGCGCGCCCTGCGGGTCGCGCATCGACCAGTAGTTGTGGCCGACGCGCTCGGGCTCGCGCGGATGCATCAGCGCATTGCCGTGCAGGTCGTATACGAAGAAATAGCCGTCAGGGCCGAAATCCATCTTCTGCAGCATCGCGAGCGCCTGCGTGCGCAGCAGTCCGTCGTCGCGCGCATTGCGGCCGCTCGCGTCGTACAGCGGCATGATCGCACTCGTCGCGAGTTCGACGTAATGCTTCAGCTCGACTTCCTTGCTCGACAGGTAGGCGGCCTGGATCGTCGCGTGCTGCGTGCGCGCGAGCGACGTCGCCTGCTGGCGCACGCCGAAGCCGATGCCGGCGATCGCGAGCAGGAACGGCACGATGGCCAGAAGGAAAATCTTTGCCTTGAGTCTCATGGTGGTGTGAAGCGGGCGCGGGCCGACGGGCGCGCGTGTCGCGCGGCGGCCGGGCGAGCCGACATTGTCGGCGATTTCGCCCGCGGCCGGCGCTGTGGCGGCCGGGCGGCCAGCCGTGGCTCAGGCGCGCCGCAGCGTGCGCTCGGCGGACGGGGCCGTCTGCACGACGACCTGGTTGCGCCCGCCTTCCTTCGCGCGGTACAGCGCGTCGTCGGCGAGCTTCAGTGCGGCCTGGATGCTGTCGTCGAGTTCCGGATAGCAGGTCGTCACACCGATGCTCGCGGTCAGGCGGTCCGACGCATCCGTGTCGTGCAGGATGCCGAGATCGAGGATGGCGGTGCGGATCGATTCGGCGATCGTCACGGCGCCGGGCGTGTCGACGTCCGGCAGCACCACGACGAACTCCTCGCCGCCGTAGCGCGCTGCATAGTCGGCCGGGCGGCGCAGGCATCCGGCGATGCAGCGGCCGACCGCGGCGAGCGCATCGTCGCCGGCCTGATGGCCTTGCGTGTCGTTGTAGCGCTTGAAGTGATCGACGTCGACGAACAGCAGCGACAGCGCGTGCTGCGAGCGCGCCGCGCGGCGCCATTCGCGCGCGAGCGTGACGTCGAGCATCCGGCGATTGTCGAGGCCCGTGAGGCCGTCGGTGCGCGCGAGCGCTTCCAGCTCGGTTTCCGCGCGGTGCCGCTTGCGCAGCTGGATGTCGAGCAGCATCGACAGGCCGACGAAGCCGAGCGCGAGCAAGGCCATCGCCGAGCCGATCGGGATCGCGCGGTCGTACCACGCGGCGTAGGTGTCCGCCTCCGAGCGCGCGACCATGATGATCAGTGGCAGGTGGTCGAGGTGCCGGAACACGTACAGGCGCCGCACGCCGTCGATCGACGCGGTATCGGCGAAGCTCCCTTCGTTGGCGGTCATGAACCGGCGGAACGTGCTGGCCTTGCTGATGTTGCGGCCGACGATCGCCGGATCGTAAGGCTGGCGCGCGAGCATCAGGCCCTTCGTATTGATCAGCGCCATCGACCCGCGATCGCCGAGCGAGAGGCGCGAGAACAGGTCCTGGAAATATTCGAGCCGGATCGACATCACGGCGACGCCGCCGAACGACCCGTCGGGCCGCGTGATCCGCCGGCTGAGCGCAATGCTCGGCGAGCCGCCGCGCAATCGCGAACGGTACGGGTCGCTGACGTACAGGCCGACGTCCGGGTTGTCGCGGTGCACCGTGAAGTACGACTCGTTGCCGAAGTTGGCCTTGCGCGGCACGTCGCTCTTGCCGTCGACCGCGATGTCACCGTTCGAGTCGAGCACGTAGATGCCGCCGAGATACTTGGCCGTCGTCGCGCGATCGAACAGCACCTGGCGGCGCAGCGGCATCGGCAGCGCGAGGACCGCGGGATCGTTCTCGCCTTCGACGACCGCCTGCAGCGACAGCGCATAGAACTCGATGTTGCGCTCGATGTCCCACGACGCCATCAGCGCGATGTTCTGCTGGGTGGTGCGCGCGCGATCGCGTGCGTCGATCCGGCCTTCGTACAGCAGGATGCCGCACAGCAACAACAGGATCAGTGCGATCAGCAGCCCTGAATAGAAGATCAGGTGCGGCAGCAGGAACCGGCGCAATTGGGCGGCGACGCGGCTTGTCAGGCCGGATTCGCTGGGCATCGCGTAGTCGGTTTCTGCCATGGTCCGTGGATCGATGGGCATCGTCGCCGGGGCGGCGGGCCGATGCGATTGTTCGTATGATTTGCCGGCGATGATCCGGAATGCACCCCCCGGTGCGCATTCCGCCCGACCGATCTGGAACATGATGCCGATGATCGGCGATGGCGGCCGGATAAACCGCTGCATCACCTGCTCACCGGCAAGAGTTGCCGCGATTCGACGATCCGACGAATCGGGCGGCGCGGATTGGTCCGAGTATAACGCGCGCATTCGTGCACGCGGAAAATGTTGCGGACCGTTGATCCGGATCAAATTATCGCCCTGGCAGAGACTTGCCAGTCGCGTGGGGAACGTTGCAGCGCAAGGCTTTGCGCCAGGAGGGGGCAGCGCGCATACCGCCGTCGCCGATTTACATGCTTTAACGGCAGGCGGACGCGGAACCTTAAATCGTGCGATTCGGATCGATTATCCGTTTCAGCGTTTGCATGAATTCGAATGTAAAAACGGGCAGCCGTAATGGCTGCCCGCTTCGTGAAAACCGCATGCGGGAAAGCCCGCATGCGAAGGCTTACGCGCCGTGCTGTTGCGCCTTGTACGCGAGCCGGAACCGATGCAGCAGCGGCTCGGTATAACCGCTCGGCTGCGACGTGCCCTGCAGCGCCAGTGCGCATGCGGCCTTGAACGCGGTCGACTGGTCGTAGCCGGGCGCCATCGGGCGATAGTTCGGGTCGCCGGCGTTCTGCTGGTCGACGACGCGCGCCATCCGCTTGAACACGTCGAGCACGAAGGCCTCGGTGATCACGCCGTGGCGCAGCCAGTTCGCGATGTGCTGGCTCGAGATGCGCAGCGTCGCGCGGTCTTCCATCAGGCCGACGTCGTGGATGTCCGGCACCTTCGAGCAGCCGACACCCTGTTCGACCCAGCGCACGACGTAGCCGAGAATGCCCTGCGCGTTGTTCTCGACCTCGCTCAGGATTTCGCTCTCGCTCCAGGCGGCGCGCTCGACGACCGGCACGGTCAGCAGCCCTTCGAGCAGCGTGTCGCGCTCGCTTGCGTACGGCGTCTTCTCGAGTTCCTGCTGGATGGCCTGCACGTCGACGAGATGGTAGTGCAGCGCGTGCAGCGTCGCGGCGGTCGGCGACGGCACCCACGCGGTGTTCGCGCCGGCGCGCGGATGCGCGATCTTCTGCTCGAGCATCGCGTGCATCAGGTCCGGCATCGCCCACATGCCCTTGCCGATCTGCGCGCGGCCGCGCAGGCCGGCCGACAGGCCAGCGAGCACGTTGTTGCGCTCGTACGCCTGGATCCACGCCGACGACTTCATGTCGCCCTTGCGGATCATCGGGCCCGCTTCCATCGCGGTGTGCATCTCGTCGCCGGTGCGGTCGAGGAAGCCGGTGTTGATGAACGCGACGCGCGCGGCCGCCGCCGCGATACAGGCGGCGAGGTTCACGCTGGTGCGGCGCTCCTCGTCCATGATGCCCATCTTCAGCGTGTTGCGCGGCAGGCCGTACAGATCCTCGATGCGCGCGAACAGCGTGTCGGCGAACGCGACTTCGACCGGGCCGTGCATCTTCGGCTTCACGATGTAGATCGAGCCGGTGCGCGAGTTGCGCTTGGCCTTCAGGTCGTGCAGCGCGCACAGCGTCGTGACGACACCGTCGAGGATGCCTTCCGGAATCTCGTTGCCGTCGCGGTCCAGCACCGCGCCGTTGGTCATCAGGTGGCCGACGTTGCGCACGAACAGCAGCGAGCGGCCGTGCAGCACCAGCGTGCCGCCGGCCGGCGTGGTGTACTCGCGATCGGCGTTCAGGCGGCGCGTGAAGGTCTTGCCGCCCTTCGCGACCTCCTCGACCAGCGTGCCCTGCATCAGGCCGAGCCAGTTGCGGTAGAGCTGGACCTTGTCGTCGGCGTCGACCGCCGCGACCGAATCCTCGCAGTCGATGATCGTGCTGACCGCGGCTTCGAGCACGACGTCCTTCACGTTCGCGAGATCGGCGCGGCCGATGGGGGTGGACGCGTCGATCTGGATCTCGAGGTGCAGGCCGTTGTGCTTCAGCAGGATCGCGGACGGCGCGCCCGCCGCACCCTGGTAGCCGACGAACTGTGCCGGCTGCGCGAGGTGCACGACGCCCTTGCCGGTTTCGACGGCGAGCTGGCCGTCTTCCACGCGATAGCGCAGCGCGTCGCGGTGCGAGCCGCTCGCGAGCGGCGCCGCGTTGTCGAGCACGCCGCGCGCGTAGTCGATCACGCGCTGGCCGCGCGTCGGGTTGTACGCCGTGGTGCGCTCGGCGCCGCCGTCCTCGGGCAGCGCATCGGTGCCGTACAGCGCGTCGTACAGGCTGCCCCAGCGTGCGTTCGCGGCGTTCAGCGCATAGCGCGCGTTCGATAGCGGCACGACGAGCTGCGGGCCGGCCTGCGTCGCGATCTCGCTGTCGACGTTCGCGGTGGCTGCCGCGACGTTCGACGGGACCGGCACGAGGTAGCCGATCTCTTCGAGAAATGCGCGAAACGCGGCATGGTCGCGCACCGGGCCGGGGTGCGCGCGATGCCACGTGTCGAGTTCCTGCTGCAGGCGGTCGCGTTCCGCGAGCAGCTCGCGGTTGCGCGGCGCGAGGTCGTGTACCAGGGCCGAGAAACCGCTCCAGAACGCGGCCTTGTCGATACCGGTGCCCGGCAGTGCTTCGTTTTCAATGAACTGGCTCAGCGCTGGCGCGACTTGCAGTCCTGCTTGGTCGATCATCGTGATTCCTCCCGGGGAAAAAATTCGCGCGCGGCTTGGCTGACTCATGTCGCGACGCTTTGTACGCCGGCGCGGGCGATCAGCGCGTCCTGCTCGGACTTTACGCCAGACACGCCGATTGCGCCCGCAATCCGGCCGTCGAACGCTACCGGCACGCCGCCTTCGAGCAAGCCCGTCAGCGGCACGCTGAGAAACGCGGTGCGGCCACCGTTGATCATATCCTCATACGCTTTCGTCTCGCGCCGGCCGAGCGCCGCCGCACGCGCCTTGTCCTGCGCGATGACGGCGCTGGCCGGCGACGCGCCGTCCAGGCGCGCGAACGCGAGCAGGTGGCCGCCGTCGTCGACGATGGCGATCGATACGGCCCAGCCGTGCCGTGCGGCTTCCACGCGGGCGGCCGCGAGCATGCGTTCGGCGTCGGCGAGCTGGAGTTCGGGTTTGGTTTGCATCATGTTCCTCCGGAATCAGCGGTCGGTGGAATCAGTCGACCCGTCGGTCGTCGACGAGCTCGATCCAGTGGCGCACGCGCGTGCGGCCCGCGCCGTTCAGGTGAGTCTGGCAGCCGACGTTGGCCGTGACAATCAGGTCCGGCCGCGCGGCTTCGAGCGCGTCGAGCTTGTTGTCGCGCAGCCTGGCCGCGAGTTCGGGCTGCGTCAGCGCATAGGTGCCGGCCGAGCCGCAGCAGAGATGGCCGTCGGCGACATTCGTCAGATCGAAGCCGAGCCGCGTCAGGATGCTTTCCACCGTGCCGCCGAGCCGCTGCGCGTGCTGCAGCGTGCACGGGTAGTGGACTGCGACGCGGCGCCGCGTCGACTCGGCCAGCGCGTCGAGCGGCTCGGCCGCGATCACTTCCGCGAGGTCGTGCGCGAGCGCGCTGACGCGCCGCGCCTTGTCCGCATAGACCGGGTCGGAACGCAGCAGGTCGCCGTATTCCTTCACGAACGCGCCGCAGCCGCTCGCCGTCAGCACGATCGCCTCCGCGCCGGCTTCGATCGCAGGCCACCACGCGTCGATGTTGCGGCGTGCGCGCGCGAGCCCGGCATCCTGCGCGTTCAGGTGATATTCGGTCGCGCCGCAGCAGCCGGCTTCGCGCGCGGGCGTCACGCTGATGCCGAGGCGGTCGAGCACGCGCGCGGCGGCCGCGTTCGTGTTCGGCGACAGCGAAGGCTGCACGCAGCCTTCCAGCATCAGCACGCGCCGCGCATGGCGTACCGGCGGGCGCGGCGTGGCGGCGGGCACGGCGGCCGGAATCTTGTCCTGCAGCGTGCCGGGCAGCAGCGGGCGTAGCGCGCGGCCGGCCCTCAGCAGCGCGGCGAAGGTTGCCGGCCGCGGCACCACGTGACGCAGGCCCGCGCGCAGCAGGCGCTCGCGCGCAGGCCGCCGCGCGCGCTTCTCGGCTTCCGCGCGGCCGATGTCGAGCAGCGTGTGATAGCGCACGCCGGACGGGCAGGTCGTCTCGCAGTTGCGGCACGTCAGGCAGCGGTCGAGATGCTGCTGCGTGCGCTCGCCGCACGGCTCGCCTTCGAGCATTTGCTTGATCAGGTAGATGCGTCCGCGCGGCCCGTCGAGCTCGTTGCCGAGCACCTGGTAGGTCGGGCAGGTCGCATTGCAGAAGCCGCAGTGCACGCACGCGCGCAGGATCGCTTCCGCTTCGTCGGCCCGGTCGAGGGCCTTGCTGGCTTCGCTGAGATTGGTTTGCATATCGGCGGTTCGAAGTCGGGTTGGCGTCAGACGTTCGCGTACAGGCGGCCGGGATTGAAGATCGCATGCGGATCGAGCTGCGCCTTCAGCTGCCGATGCACGCGCAGCAGCGCGGGCGGCAGCGGCTGGAACGGCTCGGGCGTCGTGCCGGGCGTGAAGCAGCTCGCGTGGCCGCCCCACTGCGCTGCGAAGTGCTGCACGTCGGCCGGCGCGGCGTCGCTTTTCAGCCAGCGCTGCGCGCCGCCCCAGTCGACGAGCAGCGCGCCGGGCAGCGCTTCGAGCGGCGCGGCCGCCGGCACCGATACGCGCCACAGCGGGCGCGGATCGTCGAAGAACGGCAGCGACAGGTCGCGCAGCCGCGCCCAGAACCCGTCGTCGCGATCGTCCATCCGCTCGCCGCCGATCGTGTCTCGCGCGGCCTTCACCGAGCCCTCGCCGCCTTCGAGCCGCACGCGCAGCACGCCGTCCGCGTGGCACGCACCCGCGAGCGGCAGCCCCGCGCGACGCCATGCCGCGACGCGTTGCACGGCTTCGGCGGCAGCGAGCTGTAAGGCGAGATCGCCGGTCGCGCGCGGCTTCGGCAGCACCTTCAGCGACACTTCCGTCACGACGCCGAGGCAGCCGAAGCTGCCCGCGAGCAGCCGCGACACGTCGTAGCCCGCGACGTTCTTCATCACCTCGCCGCCGAAGCGCAGGTGTTTCGCATGGCCGGTGATCACGCGACAGCCGAGCACGAAGTCGCGCACCGCGCCGGCCCACGGGCGGCGCGGCCCCGACAGCGCCGCCGCGAACATGCCGCCGACCGTTGCCGTGCCGCCGAACGTGGGCGGCTCGCACGGCAGCATCTGGCCGGCCGCGTCGAGCATCGCTTCCAGTTCGGCGAGCGGCGTGCCCGCGCGTGCGGTGATGACAAGTTCGGTCGGGTCGTACGCGACGATGCCGCGGTGCGTGCGCACGTCGAGCGTGCGGCCTTCGACCGCGCGGCCGACGAACGCCTTCGTGCCCGCGCCGCGGATGTGCAGCGGCTGGCGCGCGTGGATCGCGGCGTCGACCTGCGCGACGAGCGCCGCGCTGTCGTCGATCGATTCGGGTTCGCGTTCGCGTCGCATCAGAAGCGCTCCAGTTCGGGAAACGGCAGCTTGCCGTGATGGACGTGCATCGCGCCGAACTCGGCGCAGCGGTGCAGCGTCGGGATGTTCTTGCCGGGGTTGAGCAGGCGCTGCGGATCGAACGCGGCCTTCACCGCGTGGAAGAACGTGATTTCGTCGGCGTTGAACTGCACGCACATCTGGTTGATCTTCTCGCGCCCGACACCGTGTTCGCCGGTGATGCTGCCGCCTGCCGCGACGCACAGTTCGAGGATCTTGCCGCCGAGCGCTTCCGCGCGGTCGAGCTCGCCGGGACGGTTCGCGTCGAACAGGATCAGCGGATGCATGTTGCCGTCGCCCGCATGGAACACGTTCGCGACCGGCAGCGCGTATTGCGCGGACAGCGCGGCGATCCCTTCGAGCACGCGCGGCAGCTCGCGGCGCGGGATCGTGCCGTCCATGCAGTAGTAGTCGGGCGACATGCGGCCGACCGCCGGGAACGCGTTCTTGCGGCCGGCCCAGAAGCGTTGCCGCTCCGCTTCGTCGCGCGCGACGCGGATCTCCGACGCGCCGGCGTCGCGCAGCAGCGCGGCCACGCGTTCGGCGTCTTCGTCGACATCGGTCGCGGCGCCGTCGAGTTCGCACAGCAGGATCGCCTGCGCGTCGACCGGGTAGCCGGCGTGGATGAAGTCCTCGGCCGCGCGGATCGCGAGGTTGTCCATCATCTCGAGCCCGCCGGGAATCACGCCCGCGCCGATGATCCGCGCGACCGCCGCGCCGGCTTCGGCCACGTCGTCGAAGCTCGCCATCAGCACCTTCACGCTCGACGGTTTCGGCAGCAGCTTCACCGTCACCTCGGTGACGATGCCGAGCATCCCCTCGGAGCCGGTGAACAGCGCGAGCAGGTCGAAGCCGGGGGCGTCGAGCGCGTCGGCGCCCAGCGTCAGCGTGTCGCCGTCGATCGTCAGGATCTCGACCTTCAGGATGTTGTGCACCGTCAGCCCGTATTTCAGGCAGTGCACGCCGCCCGCGTTTTCGGCGACGTTGCCGCCGATCGAGCACGCGATCTGCGACGACGGATCGGGCGCGTAGTAGAGGCCGTAGGGTGCCGCGGCCTGCGAGATCGCGAGGTTGCGCACGCCCGGCTGCACGCGCGCGATGCCGGCGTCGGCGTCGATTTCCAGGATCCGGTTGAACTTCGACATCACGAGCAGGATGCCTTTTTCGAGCGGCATCGCGCCGCCCGACAGCCCGGTGCCCGCGCCGCGCGCGACGACCGGCACGCCGTGCGCGGCCGCGACGCGCAGCACCGCGCGCACCTGCTCGACCGTGTCGGGCAGCACGACCGCGAGCGGCACCGTGCGGTACGCGGCGAGGCCGTCGCATTCGAACGGCTTCAGCGCCTCGCGCTCGTGCAGCACGTCGAGGCCGGGCGCCGCCGCGTCGAGCGCGGCGACGAGCGTGTCGCGGTCGACGGTCGCCAACGGGCCGTCGATCCGTTCGTCGTAGGTGAAACTCATCGTGTGTCTCCGTCTCCACCATCTTCATCGTGCAGGCGGCCGCAGGACGCGCGGCACGCCGATGGACGGCATTCTTGGCGGGCGGCGGGGGCGTGTCCAGATGCCGCCCGCGTGGTCATACCAGTTTTTCCTAGAGTGTTTTTGAGAAGTGGCTCGATGTGACAGGAAACGCAATCTGCACAAGGGTTTGTGCGAAAATCGGCGACATCAGTCCAAAGTGGTCATACCAGTATGGAAATGCAGAATCGACAAGCGCCGGCGCGCAATGTCGCCGATGTCGTCGCCGAGCGGATCGAGCAGCTGATCGTCGACGGCGTGTTGAAGGCCGGGCAGGCGCTGCCGTCCGAACGTCGGCTGACCGAGAAGCTCGGCGTGTCGCGCACGGCCGTGCGCGAAGGGATGAAGCTGCTGCGCGCGCGCGGGATCATCGACACGACGCACGGCAAGGGCTCGTTCGTCGCGAGCCTGACCCCGCAGCGCGAAGTCTCGCCGATGATGCATCTGCTCGGCTCGCAGCCGCGCACGCTGTACGACCTGTTCGAGGTGCGCGGCATGCTCGAGACCGAAGCCGCGCGGCTCGCCGCGCTGCGCGGCACACCCGCCGACTTCATCCTGATCAAGCGCCGCTACGAGGAGATGACGGCGGCCGATGCGCAGGATCTCGATCCGGCCGCGCGCGCGAAGCTCGACCATGCGTTCCATCTCGCGATCTGCGAGGCGTCGCACAATCCGGTGCTGGTCAACACGCTGCAGTCGCTGACCGATCTGCTGCTCAGCTCCGTGTTCGCGTCGGTGAACAACCTCTATCATCGCGAGCCGCTGAAGAAGCAGATCGACCGCCAGCACGCGCGGCTCTACAACGCGGTGACGGGGCGGTTGCCCGACCAGGCCCGCAAGGCGGCGAGCGAGCATATCCGGCAGTGCGTCGAGTATCTGCGCGAGATCGAAGAGGAGGAGCAGCGGCTCGTGCGCTCGACGTTGCGGCTCGAAGGGTGGACTTGAGCAAGCACCGGTGCGTTCGTACGATGACGTCAATCAAACGAAGTGCGTTGACGATGCGGTTTGATCGACTATTACATCATAATGTGACTTATCTGGTGCGCGGCACGCCAGCCGGTGCCCGGTAAAATGCCGCGCACCGCAGGTGCCAGGCGGAGAAAGCAAGCGCAAGCCGGCGGCACCGCACGCGAAGCCGGCCGGTAACGGACCGGACTACACGATCGGCAGTCCGGTCAGCGTGAAAAGGCCGCGCAGCAAACCTCCGGGCAAGCCGGCTGGGGGCAGGCCGGCCGGCGGGCACATCGGGTAGCCGTGACAAAGCGTCCAAGTAGCATGGCGGATCCTCTGGGACCCCCTTCAAAGCCTACGTGCAGGTGAATGTCGGTCTAGGCACCCGACTGTCCACGCCTGCCGGTACGATCATCGGTGCGACGATGGATGTCTGCCAATGTGCGTTAGCAGAAAGCGTGGCATATATATCGTTTTGCCACATTCTGTGAAATTTGAAGGTTGCCATCCAAATTCCATGTAGGAAGGGAACGGCTGCTAATTTGAGATACTCCCGGCCCGGAAACGGGGTTGTTGCGCTAATCTTTCGAAACTATTTAAGATTATGAGTTGAGCGCACGGGGATCTCCATTTTCAGAGATAAACCATTTTCAAGTACTTGGTCACATATATAGCTCCGCTCAATCCTGAATAGAATCGAGCGAGCGACTCATCGTCGCAATGGCCGACCGTCACCCGCGTCGCTTCCTTGGCGGTTGAACCTGAGAGACAAGGAACGGAAATGGTTTTTCCACCCGTCGATCCCGCAAGATTGCGGGCGGCTACGCTTTACGAGTCGATACATCGGGGCTTGATGCAGCACGAGCGACTGCTTATGTTCCGCTCCCCGCTGGGGGCGCAAACGCTCATTCCAGTGCGCGCAAAGGGATGGTCCAGAGTCGGGCGAGGCTATCGCTGGGTGGTCGACGTCGTTTCGTTACGTGACGATATCGATAACCTGGAACTCGAGCATCAGCCTGTCACGCTGTTTATTCAGCAAACCTCCAAGCCATTTGTTGAATCAGTCTATCGCCCGATTCACGGTTTCGTTCACAAATTCCACACGCTCGGGCAAGACGGAAATCTGACCGTCTACCAGGTTGAGTTCGAGTCGGCGCTTTTCTTTCTCGGCAAGGCGAGCAAGAACGATCATTGGTTCAATAAAAGCGCACGGGAAATTCTCTCTGAGTTGCTGGGAGCCTACCCGCAACTTGCCGGGCGAGTACGTTTCGTCCTGTGGGACGAGCCACGTGCGCGATCGTACACGCGGCAGAGCGAAACAGATCTGAACTTTTTCCATAGAATTCTCGAAGACGAAGGATGGTACTTTTATTTCGAGCATGCGCCAGTCCAGTATGAAGACGATCCACGCTTGTCAACACTCGTCATAGTCGATCGGCTTTCTGCCTTGCCTGATGCGAAACCGATCGAATTTTTCAACGGTGCAATTAGCGACGAGGTAGATGGCTTCACGCAATGGGCGGTGACTCAGACTGCACAAAGTCTTGCCTACGCGACAACCTCCTTCAATTACAAGAATCCGCAACGGAATTATTCGGTGCGCAGTGACTTGGGTGACAGCGCAAGCACCTATGTGACCGAAGAGCGACGTCAGCAGGTGAGGCGCAGCGTTCCGTATGCGCCCATGATTATTCGTGAAGCCCTGTCGTATGCCTACCCGAACTCGGACGAAGGGCGACGACGTGCATCCAATAGAACCCAGGCTTGGACTTCCGCCGCCCGGCGATACATTGGTCTCGGCGGTGTGCGATGGCTCGACGCCGGATCGCGTTTCACGCTCGAGCATCACACGCGGCATATGACGTTCGATTCGAACCTTCGAGAGTTCATGGTCGTCGAGGTTGAGTGGCTCATTGAGAACAATGTGCCGCTATCTAATCACGCTGCGACCTATCCACTGAGTTTGCAGAGCGCATTGTCCGACTCGCGCCAGGACTATGGCACGCAGTTTCGCTCGCGAGCCAATCCCATCGATGGCCTGGGCGGCATCTACTTGGTCAAAGTAGAAGCGCAGCGGACCAACATCGAGTATCGCAGTCCATTCGAGCATGGAAAGCCGCTGATGTATGCCGAGCACGCGCTCGTGAATGGCCCGGATAATGAGGAAGCATGGGCCGACGAGCGCAATCGCATTTACGTGATCTACCCGTGGGACGAGCGCGACGGAACGAACCGGACGCAAACGTCACCGCCACTGCTGGTGATGCAGGCCGACACCGGATATGGCTATGGTGGCGTTCATGTGCCGCGCAAAGACGAATGGGTCCTCGTCGACTACTTCCAGGGTGATTGTGACCGGCCGTATGTGCTCGGGCGCCTGCCATCCCAAACGACACCCCCACAATGGCATACCAACGTGCTCCTCTCGGGCCTCATGTCGAATGGCTTCGGTAAGAGTGGTGCTTACAACGCGTTCGTACACGACGATGCGACACATCAAGGGGCTACACGACTGACCACCTACACGGGCAGGGTCGGGAACAGCTACAGCCTGTACCACCAAGGGGTTCTGATTGACCATGCGGGCAATAACAACGCGCGGGGCCGATACCTCGGAAAAGGGGCTTTGCTGCATACGGATGATTATCTCGGTATGCGGGCGAATCGTGGTGCATATATCGGAACGCACGCGAAGGCGCACAACGATGATCAGCTTGACGTCAAGGAAGCGCAGGGTCAATTGATTAGCGCCGAAAGCCTCGTTGAGGCGCTGTCGAACGTCGGCGTGCAGCACCACGCGGACAGCTTGAAAGAGAGCCATGCTTCGCTCAAGCAGTTCACGGACGCCACCCAGCAGCCGGAAACGCTGGAAGCCGGCGGCGGTCGTACTGCAGGGGGCGGGACTGGCAGTGCGAACGCGTTCAAGAAGGCGATTCTGCTGCTCGCTAGCCCGTTCGGCATCGGCACGTCTACGCAAGACTCGCTGCACATGACGGCAGATCGCCATATCAATGTGGTCAGCGGCCTGAACACGCATATCGGATCAGCGGGAGCATTTATCGTAAATGCCGCCAAAGCCATTGGGATGTTCTCGCAGACGGCGATCAGGCTGTTCACCAAGGGACCCGTGCAGATCCAGTCGCATGACGCGAATGTCGAGGTGATCGCTAAAGCAGTCCTCAAACTGCTGGCACAAGGCGACATCGAGATCGCAGCGGGTGGAAAGCTGGTGCTCACCGCGGGCGGCGCATCAATCACCCTTGAAGGCGGCAATATCCGCGGGCATGCACCCGGGACCGTCGAGTTCAAGGGAGCGCAGCATGCGTTTAGTGGGCCGAGCAGTATGCGCTATTCCATCCCGCCCCTTCCTGTCAGCACGTTGCAGCAAAACCTGACCCATGAATATACGCAGACTTTCGACGTATCTTCGGTCATCGCGAATCTAGGTGTCGGGGAAGCGCTGCAAGCGCAGACATATCGCATCTATTTGCCGGACGGAACACTTCAGCAGCAGGGCGGGCTACTCGACGGCGAAACGGCGACCGTTCACACACCTACACCAATGAACGTGAAGTGTGAGATCGGTGGCGGCGACTGGCTAGCGATTGAAGATGCTTACGACCATGACGAAGCAGTCGAAGACGCGAGCGAAGCCCCGGTCGACGAGCAGCAGGAAACTTGACCGATTCAACTTCTGATATCCGCGAAATCGATAGGGAGAGCAAGTGTCGAACGCACAACCCGCCGACGCACCGGCACCGAAGGCTAAGAATCAACCAGCTGCATTCGTGGTGGTAACCGTGCTTTTTCGCGACGTGTTGAAAAAGCCTATCGAAGGCCTGGTCGTCCAGTTGACGTCTGGCAAAAACGCACCGCCGGCCCCCGCGTGGGAAACCGGCCCCGATCCCACGATCATCCAAGAGGATTCGGCAACACAGAGCAATGCGTCAGCTGCGACACCCGCTTCCGGTGCCGCGGCCTTACCTGAAGCGGTATCCAGCTCGGCGGCGGCGCCTGCAAAAACGCCACCGAATAGCAAAGCCGAACCGACAGCTCCGCGCTCGTCGCCCATTTTGGACAACAAGACGGAGGCGACCACCGACAAGGATGGTTTTGCGGTGACGATCACGAATGCGGCGCGCAATCAACCGATAGATGTGTTCGTCAAGAATCGTCGTGGGGAGTTTGCCTGGAAAGCTCAAATTGTCCCCAAGAAGGATATCAGCGCGTTCACTATCGTCAGTCCCGAATATCACTTGGAGTCCACTACACAACTCACCCCAAAGGACGAGTTTGAGCAGAATCTAAATCTTCCGGTTGTGAAAGAGGGCGAAGTTATGACGGTCGAGAGATTGGTCAAGGAATTTGGCCAATACATTGCATGGACGCAAAAAGTCACCGAGCAAGGCCGGGTAAAAAAATATTTTCCCAAGAAAAACAAGGAGGTCACTGTCGATCAAAAAACACACAAGAAGAAAACCAAGATTACAATTGAACACCACTATAAGGTGGTGAACACTGGTGAACCGCGCACCGTAGCATTCAGCATTTTTGGTTCGAGGCTGAGTTACCCCAAGCCAGAGTTTTTTTCCGATGCGCAGTATCGGCGCATGGCTAGCGAACTTAACGTAGAAGTCGCCGCCATTAAGGCGCTGGTTCAACAGGAATCTCAGGGCCATCCTTTTCTGGAAAATGGACTCCCTCCCATACTGTATGAACGACGGCACTTCTTTGATCTGTCCGTAAAGAAGCGCGACAAGGAGGCAGAGGAGAGGGAAAGGGGGGCGGAAAAGGAAGCGGCAGAATCGAAGGGCGCAAAAGCGACTGACGCTGCCAAGAAGAAAGTGCATTCGTCCAAAAGAAGGGATTTCCCCGAAAATCCTTATCCAAAATTCCCCGATCTCTGCTTCCCAAACGGAGATCAATATGGCGGAGACGGCCTGAATCAATATGAAAAGCTGATTCGTGCTGCGGCTCTTGATTTTGATGTCGCCATACAATCATGCTCTTGGGGAGGTTTTCAAATTCTCGGGGAATACTATTCATCGTGTGGGTGTTCGACGCCGGCGGAGTTTGCCAATAAATTTATATCTGGAACAGATGGGCAGATGGAAATATTTATTGCCTTTATGAAAAAAGAGAAGCGTGCTGGTGTTGACGGATTGAGAGAGCACAAATGGGAGCAGGTTGCGACTTCATACAATGGTAGGCGCTGGCGCACGAAAAATCCTCACTACGCTGAAAATCTCAAAAAATTCTATGAGCAGTTCAAGTAAATTCATTGTGCTTTTATTTGTTGCATCGATTTCTCGTTTGTCCTTTGCTGGAGAAGCGATTCTGTTCAATGATCCAAGTTTGATCGGATTTCGCGACGGGAGGGCTATATCGGGTTTTTATGATTCGGAGAATGAAAAATTCTCTTGCAGCTTCTTGTTTGTAGAGGATGGTGATAGGTCAAGTAGTGTGAGTGTTGAGGGTTATGTTGGTACGCCGTTACTTACTTTCGTTTTGGGTGAGTTGTCCCCGGAATTTCAGAATAGGAATAAAGTATTCGACATCAAAGGGATTTTGTATCGACGCGACAGTGAGTGGGTTATACAGACTGAGGTTGGTCAGGCTGGGTGTGAAAATGCCACAGGAGTGTTCGCGTTTGGGCCAAAAGATTTTAGATCGGTCGCTTATCATGTAATTCGAGAGATTCCGGCCATCGGAATTCGTATTGTGAAGGGTGAAACGGCTTTTTATGACAATCGCGACGGAAAATTTGTGGCGAGAAAATCCTATCTTGTAGGGGGAGATAGTGTGATTGTAATGAAAAATAAAGATGATTTTTCATACATTCGTTACGTAGGTGCTGGGCCGAAGTTCGAGAGGCGCGTTACTTTTGGGTGGGTGCGTACAAGAGATTTGGTGGATCCTTTTCCTCAGAAATAAGACGTTGCTAATTATTTATCGAGGCATCAGGTTCTGCGTTGATCGATGCTGCTTGATAAATGGGGTGATCGCGATTTTGCGCACTAGGGCGCGAGCGGCATTGTCGGGTCGGGCGGGGCCAAGAATGCCGCTGCGACGTATCAGGTTGATCAAAATGCCGGAAAAATCGCTTGGGCTTTGACCCGGAAAACCTGGGTGAATCAGGAAACCGCTCTATCGAGTCTCAACTGGTCAAGATAATATTGTGAAATTTTATGGATCTTTTGGGTAAGAGGCTGTTGTTTGCGGCGGCGTTGACAATGTCTGGCTCGGTATTTGCCGGGAGTGCTGTTCTGTTTCAGCAACCATACTTGATTGCGTTTGTTGATTCCAGTCATGTAACCGGCATTTATTCAAGAACTGGTGAAACTGGATCTTGCTATTTTTTATTTTATGGTGCGCTTGATAAAAAATATCCTGGCAAAGCGGATTACTCTACCTTTAGGATCAGTACTTTTCTTGGTGGAGATAGATATCTCGATTTTGAAGGCCGGGACAAAGATTATGACATCGATGGCTATTTGTACAAAACATATGAGGGATGGGTTCTTAGAGCAATGAGTCTGCGGGCTGGTTGTAGCAGCGCGCAAGGCATCTTCTCTGCTGACCCTCCGGATATTTCGGCGAAGGAGTTTTTCACTTCAAGTGAAATTCCGGCATTAGGTATTCGATTGGTCGCGAAAAAATCCTACTTGCATGATATAAAAGGCGGTAAATTTATAGTCAAAAATTCTTACCTTATAAGTGGCGATGCCGTCGTTGTTCTAAAAGTGCGTGGTGAGTTCTCATATATCCGCTACGTCAATACGGGGCCGAAGTTTGATGGTCGTATCACGTTTGGCTAGTTGCGCTCAAAGGATTTGGTTGATCCCTTTCCCCGGGGAGCGCAATGAAATCGACGCCGAAGGCCGTTTACTGAATGTCTTGTGTGGTGCACAGGTAGGCGGATCCGAAACATAGTCTTGCGGTTGATCTGGGGGCAGTTACAAGGTCGTGGATTGCAACCGATGGCTTAGGGCGTTGTGATTGAGCGCTTATCCGACGCGGTAGGCTTGCACATTGTGATTGTTGAATTGGTCTATGGCGAAAGTTTGCATCGCGGCGTCAAGCGACATCCATCCAACCTCGAAAAAAATAAAAAAAGCCCGCCGAAGCGGGCAATCCTCTCGATGAAGAGGGGGAGATCCGAATCCGCGATCGGTGATCGGTGATCGGTGATCGGCGGTCAGGGCGAGTTCACCCTTTCGTCGCCCCAAACGTGAGCCCCGCGACGAAATGCTTCTGCATCGCGAAGAACATCGCGACCGACGGCAATGCTGCGAGAATCGACCCGGCCGAAACAAGGTTCCAGGAAGTCGTCCATTGTCCCTTCAGCGCCGCCACACCCGCGGTAATCGGCGCTGCCTCGTCACCTTGCGTGAGACACAGCGCCCAGAAGTAATCGTTCCACACGAACGTAAACACGAGAATCGCGAGCGCGGCCAGCGCCGGCCGGATCAACGGCAACACGATCCGCCAGAACACCGTCCACTCGCCCGCGCCTTCGATCCGCGCCGCCTCGATCAGCTCGAACGGCAGCTGCTTGATGAAATTGCGCAGAAACAGCGTACAGAACCCCGTCTGAAACGCGACGTGAAAGAGAATCAGCGCCTCGACCGTGTTGAACACCCCGAGCCTGAGCGACAAGTCGCGAACCGGAATCATCAGCACCTGCACCGGCACGAAATTCCCCGCGACGAAGGTCCCGAACAGCGCGGCATTCCCGCGAAACCGGTAAGTCGCCAGCGCGAACCCGGCCATCGCCGCGAGCGCGATCGACCCGAGCACCGACGGCACCGTGATCTGCACGCTGTTCCAGAAGTAATGCAGCATCGGCGACGTGGTCAGCGCGTCGCGATAGTTCTCGATCATCGAGAAGTGCCGCGGCCAGCCCCAGTAGTGACCTTCGACCAGTTCCTCGGTCGAGCGCACCGACGTGACGAACACCGCGATCATCGGCAGCAGCCAGATCACGAGCGCGACGGGCAGCGACAGCTTGTACAGCCGGCGCGATACCGGCTTCCAGTGGGCAACGGGCGTTGGAAACATGATGAATGGTTCCCCGGAAGGTCAGGTCACTGCTCGTTGCGCAGCATGCGGCGCAACTGGAACACGATGTAGACGAGCATGATCGCGAACAGCACGACCGCGATCGACGCGGAATAGCCGAGCCGGTAATACTTGATCGCCTGGTCGTACATGTAATACGCGAGCACGGTCGAGCTCTCGAACGGGCCGCCGCCCGTCATCACCGAAATCAGGTCGAAGCTGCGCAGCGCGCCGATCACCGTGACGACGATCGCCATGAACGTGGTCGGCCGCAATTGCGGCAGCACGACGTGCCACAGCAGCGCGAAGCCGCGCGCGCCTTCCATCCGTGCCGCTTCGATCTGCTCCGGGTTCACCGACGTGAGGCCGGTGAGGTACAGGATCATGCAGTACGCGGTCTGCGGCCACAGCGCGGCGAACACGATGCCGAAGGTCGCATAGCGCGCATCGCCGAGCACCGGGATCCCGTGCCCGGCGATCAGCGCGAGCAGCCCGAAGGTCGGATCGTAGAACCACGAGAAGATCAGGCCGACGACCACGCCCGACAGCACGAACGGCGCGAAGAACAGCGACTTCACGAGCCGGATGCCGGCGACCGCCTGGTTCAGGTACAGCGCGAGCGCGAGGCCGAGCGGCGGCGCGAGCATGAACAGCCCGAGCCAGATCACGTTGTTGCGCAGCGCGGTGTAGAACGTCGGCGCTTGCAGCAGCTCGGCGTAGTTCGCGAGGCCGACGAACGTGCGCTCGGTCATCCCGTCCCAGTTGCAGAGGCTCAGCCACAGCGTCGACAGGATCGGCCAGATCACATAGACGGCAACCATTGCGCACGCGGGCGCGAGAAAGAGCCACGCGGCGCGCCGTTGTCGCCGCACGGCCGGCGACGGGCGGCGCGCGCGCAGCGCGGCAGGCGAGCTGCGGGCCGGCGGCGCGGCGGCGGGCGGTGCGGCCGGGGTAGCCGGCATTGCAACGGGTCTGGACGTGATCGGACTGGACACGGCAAGCCTCCTGGGCGGACGCGGCGGCACTCGGCCGCCGCAGGGGTCACGCGGTTACTTCTTGTAGATCCGCTTGCGGGTCTGTTCGAGTTGCGCGAGCACGGTGTCGAGCTGCGCGGGATTCGCGACGAACTGCTGCATCCCCTTCATCCCTTCGTCGGCCATTTCCTTCGTCATGTCGCGGTCGTAGAACTGCGCGACGCCGCCGCGGGTGTCGGCGAGGATCCGGAAGCCGATGCGCGAGATCGGATCGGCCGGCTCCGGCGACTTGCCGTTGGCCGACAGCGAACCGAGCCCTTCGGCGAGCTTCGCGCCCATCTCGGGCGTTTCGACGAACGCGAGGAAGGTATGCGCATCGGCCTTGTTCTTCGCCTTGGTCGGGATGTGCAGCGATTCGACCGGGCCGTCCTCGGCGGTCGGCACCTTCGAGTCGATGATCGGGAAACGGTAATAGCCCATTTCCTGCTTCACGTTCGGCGGAAAGCCCGCGGCGATGAAGGTGCCCATCAGCATCATCGCGGCCTTGCCCTGGAACAGGAACGGCTGCGCGCCGTCGAGATCGTAGGACAGCGCGTTGTCGATGAAGTAGCCCAAGTCGATCAGCGATTTCCACGTCGTGTAGACCTTCTTCACGCGTGGATCGGTATACGGCACGTCGCCGGCCATCAGCTGCTGGTGGAACGCGTTGCCGTTCAGGCGCAGGTCGAGATAGTCGAACCAGCCGGCGAGCGTCCACGCGTCGCGGCCGCCGATCGCGATCGGCGTGATGCCGGCCGCCTTCAGTTTCCTGCATGCATCGAGAAACTGGTCCCAGGTCTTCGGCTCGTCGGCGATGCCGACCTTGCTGAACAGGTCCTTGCGGTAGAACAGCCCCCACGAGTAATAGACGGTCGGCGCCGCATACTGCTTGCCGTTATAGGACGATGCGCTGCGCGTCGACGCGTACATCGCGTCCCAGCCGTTCTTCTTCCAGTCGCCGCTCAGGTCCTCGAACAGCCCGCGCTTCGCGTAGTACGCCATGCGCTCGCCCGCGTGCCAGTTCACGACGTCGGGCGCGACGGTCGTGAGCCATGCGGGGAGCTGCACCTTGTACGCTTCCTCGTCGACGAAGGTGGGCTTCACGTCGATGTCGGGATGGGCCTTGTGGAACGCTTCGATCGTCGACTGCCAGACCGCGCGCTGGCTGGCGCCCTTGAACGCGATGTTGATCGTCAGCGTGCCCGCGTCGGCCGGCGCCGCGGCGCCGAACGAAGCGAACGCGATGGCGGCGGCGGTCGCAAGCCGGGCGGCGACGCGAAGGGGGCGATGTGTCATGGGTGTCTCCATTCCTGTCTGTCGTTGTGCGTGACCGGCGCGTCGCGGCGCCGGGGGCGGTTGCTACGAACGGCTGCTACGAACCGCTTCGATACACGGCGACGCCTTGCGGCTCGACCTGCGCGGCGCCGACCACGAACGCGGACGGCGGCACTGCATCGATCGTGTGCGGCGTGCTGCCGTAGTTGAATACGTAGGTCAGGCCGCCGCGCCGGCTCACGCGCACGCCGTCGCCGAGCGGCGACGGTGTCAGGCCGGCTTCGGCCGCGACGTCGGCGAACAGGCGCGCGGTGGTCGCGTCGTCGAACAGCGCGGCCCAGTAGTGCAGCGTGCCGTGCGACACGCAGGCCGGATGACCGTCGGCGAAACGCGCGCGCACGACGCTGCGCGCGTCGTCGTCGCGCAGTTCGACGAGGTCGCGCCAGTGACGCGCGTCGCCGGTGAGCGGCGCGCCGTCGCGCAGCGTGCCGTCGATCCTCTCGGTCACGTTCGGTCGCAGCGATTCGACGCGCCACACGCGCACCGGCAGGATCGACGCGAGCGGGCCGGGCGGCAGCGTCGGCGGAATCCGCAGGTCGGCGGTCTTCGAGCCGGTGCGCGGGCCGAACACCACATGCGCGCCGGTGGCGGCGAGCCGTGCCGCGAAGTCGTCCGGCACGACCGGCAGCGGCGGCACGACGACGAGCCGGTAGCCGTCGAGCGGCGCGTGCGCGGATACGATGTCGACGTCGAGGCCGAGCGAACGCAGCGCCGAGTAGTACTCGAACGCGAAGCGCGGGTAGTGGAAATCGGCGCCTTGCGGCTGCACTTCGAACAGCCACTTCGCTTCGTAGTCGAACACCAGCGCGACGGGTGCACGCACCGCGCCGTTCGCGTCGGCATCGGCACCTGCGTCGAGCACGGCGGCGATCTCCTGCGCGACGCGCTGCGCTTCGCGGCCGCCTTCGTCGAGCCGGTCGTCGGGCGTGTGCAGGCCCGCATGCATCTGCTCCTGCGCGAACGGCGCCTGCCGCCAGCGGAAGTACGACACGCAGCCGGCGCCGTGCGCGAACGCTTCCCAACTCCACAGCCGCACCATGCCCGGCAGCGGCGCGGGGTTCCACTGCGCCCAGTTCACGGGGCCCGGCTGCTGCTCCATCACCCAGAACGGCAGCTTCGACATGCCGCGATAGAGGTCGTGATTGAACGACGCGAAATCCGGATGGCCGGTGCGCAGCCAGCGCGCCTTCACGTCGGGCGCGAACCATTGCTCCTCGAGCGCGCCGAGCGGATAGCTGTCCCACGTCGCGACGTCGAGGTCGCGCGCCACGTCGTAATGATCGAACTCGGTGAAGAGCTGCATGAAGTTGTGCGCGACGGGGCGGCCCGGCGAATGCGCGCGGATCACGTCGACCTGCATCCGGTGATAGCGCGCGACTTCATCCGACGCGAAGCGCCGGTAGTCGAGGCGGTGCGACGGATGCGCTTCTGTCACGGTGCCGACCGGCGCATCGACTTCGTCGAAATGCCGGTACTCCATGCTCCAGAACACGGTGCCCCACGCACGGTTCAGCGCGTCGATCGTGCCGTAGCGTGCCTGCAGCCATCCGCGAAAACGCACGAGCGCGGCGGGCGAGTAGCTGACGACCGTCTGATGGCAGCCGAGTTCGTTGTCGGTCTGCCAGTAGCGCACGGCCGGGTGGCGGCCGTAGCGCTCGGCGACCGCGGTGCAGATGCGGCGCGACGCTTCCAGATAGGTCGGCGACGAGAAGTCGTAGTGGCGGCGCGAGCCGAACTTGCGCGGCCGGCCGTCCGCGCCGATCGCGAGGATGTCGGGGTGACGGTCGACGAGCCATTTCGGCGGTGTCGCGGTCGGCGTGCACATCACGATCTCGAGGCCGGTCGTGCCGAGCACGTCGATCGCGCGGTCGAGCCAGCCCCAGTCGTATTCGCCCGGCGACGGCTCGATGCGGCTCCACGCGAATTCGGCGATCCGCACTTGCGCGATGCCGAGTGCCTTCATCCGGCGGGCGTCGTCGGCCCACATCGATTCCGGCCAGTGTTCCGGGTAGTAACAGACTCCGAGGCGCATGCCCGATCCTTATGCGTAGTGGTGGACGGGAAGGTCGGCGCACGCGGGCACCGCGCGGCCGTCTTCGGTGAAGAGGTGGCAGGCGGCGGTCGGCGCATGCGCGTGCACGCGTTCGCCGCGGCGCAGCGGGGCGTCGCCCGGCACCTTCGCGATCAGCGGCGTGCCGCCGGGCTGGTCGAGGTGCACGTAGGTCTGCTCGCCGAGGCGTTCGACGAGCGCGACGTCGCGCGCGAGCGTCGTCGCGTCGTGCGCGGCGCCGAGCGTCAGGTGTTCGGGGCGGATACCGAGCGTGACGGCCGCGCCGACCGCGAGCGCGGAACCGTCGCGCGGCAGCGTGAAGGTTTCGCCGGACAACACGACGGTGACGATCGTGCGCCGCGCGTCGCAGGCGGTGACGACGGCTGGCAGGAAGTTCATCCGCGGCGAGCCGATGAAGCCGGCGACGAAGCGGCTCGCCGGATGGTGATAGAGGTCGAGCGGCGCGCCGACCTGCGCGATGCTGCCGTGCCGCGCGGTGTCCGCGCCGGCATGCAGCAGCACGATCTTGTCGGCGAGTGTCATCGCTTCGGTCTGGTCGTGCGTCACGTAGACGACGCTCGCACGCTCGAACTGCCGGTGCAGTTTCGCGATCTCGATGCGGGTCTGGCCGCGCAGCGCCGCGTCGAGGTTCGACAGCGGCTCGTCGAACAGGAACACGCCGGGCTCACGCACGATCGCGCGGCCGATCGCGACGCGCTGCCGCTGGCCGCCGGACAGCGCCTTCGGCTTGCGCTCGAGCAGCGTGTCGAGCTGCAGGATCCGCGCGGCGTCGCGCACCTTCCGGTCGATCTCGGCCTTCGGCACGCGCGCGAGCTTCAGCCCGAACGCCATGTTCTCGTAGACCGTCATGTGCGGAAACAGCGCGTAGCTCTGGAACACCATCGCGACGCCGCGTTCGGCGGCCGGCACGTCGTCGACGCGGCGGCCGTCGATCGACAGCTCGCCGTCGCTCAGGTCCTCGAGGCCCGCGATCATCCGCAGCAGGGTCGACTTGCCGCAGCCGGACGGGCCGAGGAACACGCAGAACTCGTGCGCGCCGATCTCCAGATCGACGTCGCGAATGACCGGCGCGTGCTCGCCATAGGCTTTCTGCACGCGTCGCATCGAGATGCTCGCCATTGTCTCCGCTCCATGTTCTAATGCGCTTTCGTCGATGCTTAAGCGCTTAAGCATCGCGATCAAAAAAAGAGCCGATCGCGATCGCGGCCGAGTCGCGCCCGTCGGTCGGGCGGCAGGGTGTGCGGCGATAGTGCGCCGCTTCGGTGAGCGAAGCAAATACTGGATCGAGGTCTCATATAGTGGGCAAATCATGGCGACACTGGATGAAGTGGCCCGTCGCGCCGGTGTGACGGCCGCGACGGTCTCGAACGTGCTGCGCAACCGCGGCCGGGTCGGCGAAGCCACCCGCGCGCGGGTGCTCGAAGCGGTGCAGGCGCTCGGCTACCGGCCGCATCTGGCCGCGCGGGCGCTGGCGGAAGGGCGCGCGCCGACGGTCGCGCTGATGGTGTCGAGCATCGCGAACCCGTTCTATCCGGAGTTCGCGCTCGCGGTCGAGCGCGCGGTGCGGCGCAACGGGCAATTCCTGATCGTCTGCAATACGAACGAAGATCCGTTGCAGGGTCGCGCGTATCTCGACCAGATCGCCGGCACGATTTCCGAGGGGATTCTCGTGACCAACGCGAACCTGCACCTGCCGGATCTGGTCGACGTCGCGCGGCGCGGCGTGCCGGTCGTGCTGTGTCTGTGGGAGCGGCCCGATGCGCTGCCCGAAGGATTGCCGTGCGTCGCGGTGGATTTTCGCGAGGCGGGGCGGATTGCGACGCGGCATCTGGTCGAACTAGGGCACAGGTCCATTGGTGTGATCGTCGGCGGCTCGGCGAGCGGTGTGCAGGCGGCGCGCTACGACGGCTTCGTCGACGTGATGCGCGAAGCGGGGCTCGACGCGTCGATCGTCGCGGCCGAGCCCGATTCGATCGAAGGCGGTGTGCGTGCGGCGGGCCGGCTGCTCGACGCGCATCCCGGGCTGACCGCGCTGGTCGCGACCAACGACCTGCCCGCGATCGGCGCGCTGCACGCGGCCGCCGATCGCGGCCGGCGTGTGCCCGACGATCTGTCGATCGTCGGCATCACCGATATTCATCTGGCGAGCGATACGCGTCCTACGTTGACGACGGTTGCGATCCCGACGGCCGAGGCGGCGGGGCTCGCGGTCGAACTGCTCAACGCATTGCGCGAGGCGGGCGGTCAGGTCGACGATGCATCGCGCGTGCGGACGGCGTCGGTGCCGCGGCTGGTGGTGCGCGGGACGACGGGGGCGGTGCGCGATGGCTTAGCGGGAGAAGGCGGGCACGCAGGGCGCGTCGCGTAGTGTCACGCTTGCCGAAGCCGAAGCCGACGGGCTAAGCCTGAGTAGAGGCCGGCCGCGGGCCGGTAGATGGAATCACACGAGTGGCTCGATCACGCCCCAAGGCGCAGATCGTCCTCGACGAGCCGCATCACGATGCGTCGGGCCGAATCGAGGTGCGCGACCGTCATCGCGCGGGCGCCACGTGCATTGCGTTCGCGGCACGCTTGCAGGATTTCCTCATGCTCGACCTGGAATGACGGCGTATCCGCGAGCAACGTCGCCTGCAGTCGCTCGTAGCGCTCGACCTGGCTGCGCAGCTCCGCGATCGCCTTCAACTGCCGCTCGTTGCCGCAGCATGAATACAGCAGCGCATGGAATTCGCGGTTCAGCTCGCCTTGCCGGCGCGGCACGTTCGATTCGCCGAGCAGCCTGTGCACGAGTTCGGCGCGCGCGAGTGTTTCGTCGTCGAGCCGCTTCACGCTGCGGTAGATCGCGTCGCCTTCGAGCAGCGCGCGCATGTCGTAGATCTCCTGCACGTCGGATGCGCTCAGCATCCGCACGACCGCGCCGCGATTCCTGAAGATATCCAGCAATCCTTCGCGTTCGAGGCGCTGGATCGCCTCGCGCATCGGAATCCGGCTGATGCCGAAGCGTTCGGCGAGGTCGCGCTCGACGAGCCGCTCGCCTGCCTGCAACTCGCCGTTGATGATCATCTCCCGCAACGATGCAGCCACCGCGTCTGCCGTCGAATCGAGTCTGGCTTCCATGTTCCCGTGCTCCTCATTTTGGAATAATGGTATACCAAATGACATTCCGGTGCCACAATGACGGCCTCACGTTCCGATATCGAAGGAGAGCGAGATGGCGCATGGCGAACACAAGTACCGCGTGGCAGTGGAGTGGACCGGCAACCGGGGAACCGGTACTTCGGGGTATCGCGAATACGGCCGTGACCACGTGATCCGCGCGGGTTCGAAGCCGGACATTCCGGGCTCGTCGGACGCGGCGTTCCGCGGCGACGCGGCGCGCTGGAATCCGGAAGACTTGCTGCTCGCGTCGGCCTCGGCGTGTCACAAGCTCTGGTATCTGCATCTGTGTTCCGATGCGGGGATCCGCGTGCTGGCGTATGTGGATGACGCGGAAGGGACGATGCTCGACAGCCCCGGGCCGGGGCGCTTCACCGAAATCGTGCTGCATCCGCGCGTGACGATCCAGGCGGGCGACGATCGTGCGCTCGCCGAGCGGCTGCATCATGACGCGCATGCGAAGTGCTATGTGGCGAACTCCGTGAACTTCCCGATCCGGTGCGAGCCGGTGATCGAGGTCGCGGAAGCGTGATGCATGCCGTGGAACGGGCGGGGTTCGCTGCGTACCGGGCGTAACCGAAACGCGGGACGCGAGCGCACGCGTGTCTTTCGACAGGCGAGCAGGCTCGACGAAACCGGGCCGCGTCGCGTTACAACACGACCCCGTACACCTCCCGCGCCGCCGCCCGAATCGCATCGGCCATCACCTCGACAGCCGGCGACGGCAGCCGGTCCGTGCGTGTGATGATCCCGAAATCGTCCATCCGGCAATCCATCTCCAGCGGCAGCACCGTGACGATCCCGTGGCGCGCGTAGTACAGCGCGACGTCCTCCGCGAGCACCGCGATCATGTCGCTCTGCTCGATCAGCTGCGTGATGAACAGCAGCGCCGCCGTCTCGACCACGTTCGCGGGCGGCGCCAGGCTCGCGCGCTGGAACACGAGCTCGAAGCGGTGACGCAGCACGCTGCCGGCCGGCGGCATGACCCACGCGGCGCGCTGCACATCGGCGAGCGACAGCGGCGCCTGCGCGAGCAGCGGATGGCCCGGCCGCACGACCGCGGCGACCGGCTCGCCGGTCAGCGGCTCGTAGCGCAGGTGCAGCTTGTCGTGTTCGGCGGACAGCCGGCCGAGCACGATGTCGAGCTTGTCCTGCGCGAGGTGTTCGAGCAGCGCGTTGCTCGTGTCGATCGTCACCGACACGCGCACGTTCGCATGCGTTCCCTTGACGGCCGCGACGGCCGGCGGCACGAGCCGCAGCCCCGGCGACGTGATCGCGCCCACCGCCACGTGCCCGAGATGGCCGGCCTTCAGCGCGGCCAGCTCCTCGCGCGCCTGGTCGAGGCTGCCGAGCGCCGCGCGCGCGTGGCGGATCAGCGCGTCGCCGTACAGCGTCGGCCGCATCCCGCGCGGCAGCCGCTCGAACAGCACCGCGCCGATCGATTCCTCGAGCTCGCGCAGCAGCTTCGACGCGGCCGGCTGCGTCATGCTCAGCGCGGCCGCCGCGCGGTGGATGCTGCCTTCGTCGGCGAGCGCGACGACCAGCAGGAGCTGGCGCGTCTTCAGGCGGCTGCGGTTTCCCCACGGGCTGGCTTCGGGCATCGTACGGGTTTATATCGATATCGGAATCGATATCGTAATCGCCTAAAACGTCATTAGCCAGTTATCAAAATTCTGCCTAGACTGCGCCGGTATCCCGTCACCACAGGACTGACGATGTCGGCAACGAAACCCAGGCTGCGCTCCACCCAATGGTTCGGCACCAACGACAAGAACGGCTTCATGTACCGGAGCTGGATGAAGAACCAGGGCATCCCCGATCACGAGTTCGACGGCCGGCCGATCATCGGCATCTGCAACACGTGGTCCGAACTGACGCCGTGCAACGCGCACTTCCGCAAGCTCGCGGAGCACGTGAAGCGCGGGATCTCCGAGGCGGGCGGGTTCCCGGTCGAGTTCCCGGTGTTCTCGAACGGCGAATCGAACCTGCGGCCGTCGGCGATGCTCACGCGCAACCTGGCGTCGATGGACGTCGAGGAAGCGATCCGCGGCAACCCGATCGACGCGGTCGTGCTGCTCGCCGGTTGCGACAAGACGACCCCCGCGCTGCTGATGGGTGCGGCGAGCTGCGACGTGCCGGCGATCGTCGTGTCGGGCGGGCCGATGCTGAACGGCAAGCTCGAAGGCAAGAACATCGGCTCGGGCACGGCCGTGTGGCAGCTGCATGAAGCGCTGAAGGCAGGCGAGATCGACCTGCACCACTTCCTGTCTGCCGAGGCCGGCATGTCGCGCTCGGCCGGCACCTGCAACACGATGGGCACCGCGTCGACGATGGCGTGCATGGCCGAGGCGCTCGGCGTCGCGCTGCCGCACAACGCGGCGATTCCGGCGGTCGATTCGCGCCGCTATGTGCTCGCGCACATGTCGGGCATCCGCATCGTCGAGATGGCGCTCGAAGGGCTCGTGCTGTCGAAGGTCCTGACGCGTGCCGCATTCGAGAACGCGATCCGCGCGAACGCGGCGATCGGCGGCTCGACCAACGCGGTGATCCACCTGAAGGCGATCGCGGGCCGCATCGGCGTGCCGCTCGAACTCGAGGACTGGATGCGCATCGGCCGCGACACGCCGACGATCGTCGACCTGATGCCGTCGGGGCGCTTCCTGATGGAGGAGTTCTATTACGCGGGCGGGCTGCCGGCCGTGCTGCGCCGGCTCGGCGAAGGCGGGCTGCTGCCGCACCCGGACGCGCTGACGGTCAACGGCAAGTCGCTGTGGGACAACGTGCGCGAAGCGCCGAACTACGACGACGAGGTGATCCGCCCGCTCGACCGGCCGCTGATCGCCGACGGCGGAATCTGCATCCTGCGCGGCAATCTCGCGCCGCGCGGCGCGGTGCTGAAGCCGTCGGCGGCGAGCCCCGAGCTGCTGAAGCATCGCGGCCGCGCGGTGGTGTTCGAGAATCTCGATCACTACAAGGCGACGATCAACGACGAAGCGCTCGACGTCGACGCGAGCTCGGTGCTGGTGCTGAAGAACTGCGGGCCGCGCGGTTATCCGGGGATGGCCGAGGTCGGCAACATGGGGCTACCGCCGAAGCTGCTGCGCCAGGGCGTGAAGGACATGGTGCGGATCTCGGATGCGCGGATGAGCGGCACCGCGTACGGCACGGTCGTGCTGCACGTCGCGCCGGAAGCGGCCGCGGGTGGCCCGCTGGCCGCCGTGCGCAACGGCGACTGGATCGAGCTCGACTGCGAGGCCGGCACGCTGCATCTGGACATTTCGGATGACGAACTGCAGCGGCGCCTGTCGGACGTCGATCCGACAGCGGCGCCGGGCGTGGCCGGGCAGCTCGGCAAGGGCGGCTATGCGCGGCTGTATATCGATCACGTGCTGCAGGCGGACGAGGGGTGCGACCTCGACTTCCTGGTCGGCACGCGCGGCGCGGACGTGCCGAGCCATTCGCATTGAGCGGCGCATGGTCGTGCAGGGACGCGGACCGCGGCGGGGCCTGAGGGAAACGAGTGACGCGCCGGCCGTGGTCGAGCGCGAAGCATGCGGGGCACGCAAGCACTAAAGCGCTAATGCGGGCCGACCGCAAAGCATGGGGCGTACGCAAGCGCTAAAGCGCCAACGTAGGCCGACCGTAAAGCTTGGGGCGTACGTAAGCGTTAAGGCGCCAACGTACGCCGACCGCGAAGCATGGGGCCCCCGTAAGCGCTAAAGCGCTAACGGTGGCCGACCGCGAAGCATGGGGCGTACGTAAGCGCTAAAGCGCCAACGTACGCCGACCGCGAAGCATGGGGCCCCCGTAAGCGCTAAAGCGCTAACGGTGGCCGACAGGAGACAAGATGACGACGCAGTACCCCCCCGCGCACGCCGTGGCGGACCAGTCCGATTCGCCGGCAGCCGTCGACGAACGGCAACTGACCCGCCTGCTCACGCGCAAGCTCGTGCCGTTCCTCGCGCTGATCTACGTGGTCGCCTACGTCGACCGTACCGTCGTCGGCTTCGCGAAGCTGCACATGAACGCGGCGATCGGCCTCGGCGATGCCGCGTACGGACTCGGCGCCGGACTGTTCTTCATCGGCTACTTCCTGTGCGAGGTGCCGAGCAACCTCGCGCTCGGACGCTTCGGCGCGCGCGTCTGGTTCGCACGCATCCTCGCGACGTGGGGCGTGATCACGATGGCGATGGCGCTGGTACAGGGGCCGGCCAGCTTCTACGCGCTGCGCTTCCTGCTCGGCGCGGCGGAAGCCGGCCTCTATCCCGGCATCCTGTACTTCCTCACGCAATGGTTCCCGATGCGCGACCGTGCCCGCGTGATCGGGCTGCTCGTCCTTGCGCAGCCGCTCGCCGGCATCGTGACGGGCCCGCTCGCCGGTTGGCTGCTGTCGACGCACGGGCTGTTCGGCCTGTCGGACTGGCAGACGCTGTTCGTCGTCAGCGGCCTGCCGGCCGTGCTGCTCGCGTGGCCCACGCTGCGGCTGCTGCCCGAATCGCCCGCGCATGCGCGCTGGCTGAACGACGACGAGCGCCGCTGGATCGCGCGGCAGCTCGCCGCCGATCGCGACACGTATCGCCCCGATTCGCACGGCAATCCGCTCGCCGCATTGCGCGACCGCCGCGTACTGCTGCTCGCCGCGCTGTTCCTGCCGTTTCCGCTGTGCATCTACGGGCTGTCGCTGTGGCTGCCGACGATCATCCACGCGTTCGGCACCGGCGATGCGGCGACGGGGATGCTGTCCGCGGTGCCGTACCTGTTCGCGGTGGTCGGCCTGCTCGTCGTGCCGCGTCATTCGGATCGCAAGCGCGAGCGTTACTGGCACATCGTCGTCGTGTCGGCGGCCGCCGCCGTGACGATGGGCGCGAGCGCGTGGGTGCGCGAACCGGCGCTGCAGTTCCTGTTCATCTGCCTGACCGCGTTCTCGCTGTATTCGATCCAGGCCGTCGTATGGGCGCTGCCCGGCGAATTCCTCGCCGGCACGAGCGCGGCGGTCGGCATCGCTGCGATCAATTCGCTCGCGAATCTCGGCGGCTACCTGGGGCCGTACGGCATCGGCCTGATCAAGGCGTCGACCGGCAGCCTCGCGGCCGGCCTGTACTTCCTCGCGGCGACGTTGCTGTTCGCGGTGCTGATGACGTTCGTGGTGCGCGCCGCGCTGCGCGCGCCCGAGCCGGCCGCGGGCACATTCGCCGGCGAATCCTGAACCCCGTGTTTTCCGGCTGAACGCCGCTTCGACCGACGCAGGACCGAACCATGACATCGAGCAGCACGCCGCGCTATCGCGGCATCTTCCCCGTCGTCCCGACGACGTTTTCCGAGACCGGCGAGCTCGACCTCGCAAGCCAGAAGCGCGCGGTCGACTTCATGATCGACGCGGGCTCGGACGGGCTGTGCATCCTCGCGAACTTCTCCGAGCAGTTCGCGGTCACCGACGACGAACGCGACGTGCTCACGCGCACGATCCTCGAACACGTCGCCGGCCGCGTGCCGGTGATCGTCACGACGTCGCACTACGGCACGCAGGTGTGCGCGGCACGCAGCCTGCGCGCGCAGCAGCTCGGCGCGGCGATGGTGATGGCGATGCCGCCGTATCACGGCGCGACGTTCCGCGTGCCCGAAGCGCAGATCTTCGAGTTCTTCGCGCGCGTGTCGGACGCGATCGACATCCCGATCATGATCCAGGATGCGCCCGCGAGCGGCACCGCGCTGTCCGCGCCGTTCCTCGCGCGCATGGCGCGCGAGATCGAGCAGGTCGCGTACTTCAAGATCGAGACGCCGGGTGCGGCGAACAAGCTGCGCGAGCTGATCCGGCTCGGCGGCGACGCGATCGAAGGGCCGTGGGACGGCGAGGAGGCGATCACGCTGCTCGCCGACCTGCATGCCGGCGCGACCGGTGCGATGACCGGCGGCGGCTTTCCGGACGGCATCCGGCCGATCCTCGAAGCATTCCGCGAAGGGCGGCACGACGAGGCGTTCGCGCGCTATCAGACGTGGCTGCCGCTAATCAATCACGAGAACCGCCAGTCCGGGATCCTCACCGCGAAGGCGCTGATGCGCGCCGGCGGTGTGATCGCGTGCGAGCGGCCACGGCACCCGATGCCGGAACTGCACCCGGACACGCGCGCGGAGCTGCTCGCGATCGCGCGCCGGCTCGATCCGCTCGTGCTGCGCTGGGCGCACTGAGCAAGTGGCGAAGGAGAAACGCAGATGAGCGACGTGATTTCACTGGGCGTGATCGGGATCGGCAAGATCGCGCGCGACCAGCATTTGCCGGCGATCGCCGCCGAACCGGGTTTCGTGCTGACCGCGTGCGCGAGTCGTCATGCGGAAGTCGACGGCGTGCGCAACTACCAGGACCTGGGCGCGCTGCTGGCCGCCGAGCCCGAGCTCGACGCCGTGTCGCTGTGCGCGCCGCCGCAGGTGCGCTACGCGCAGGCACGTGCCGCGCTCGAGGCCGGCAAGCACGTGATGCTCGAGAAGCCGCCGGGTGCGACGCTCGGCGAAGTGGCCGCGCTGGACGCGCTCGCGCGCGAACGCGGCCTCACGCTGTTCGCGACCTGGCATTCGCGCTGCGCGAGCGCGGTGGAACCGGCGCGCGCGTGGCTCGCGACGCGCACGATCCGTGCGGTCCAGGTGCGCTGGAAGGAAGACGTGCGGCGCTGGCATCCGGGCCAGCAGTGGATCTGGGAGCCCGGCGGCCTCGGCGTGTTCGATCCCGGCATCAACGCGCTGTCGATCGTTACGCGGATCCTGCCGCGCGAGCTCGTGCTGCGCGAGGCGACGCTCTACGTGCCGAGCGACGCGCAGATGCCGATTGCGGCCGACCTCGAATGCGCCGATACGCACGGCGTGCCCGTGCGCGCGGAATTCGACTGGCGGCACGGCCCCGTCGAGCAATGGGAGATCGCGGTCGACACGTCGGACGGCGTGCTCGCGATCAGCCGCGGCGGCGCGCAATTGTCGATTGCGGGCGAGCCGGTCGAGCTCGGGCCGCAGCGCGAGTACCCGGCGCTGTATGCGCAGTTCCGCGCGCTGATCGCGCGCGGCGCAAGCGACGTCGACGTGCGACCGTTGCGGCTCGTCGCCGACGCATTCCTGTTCGGCCGGCGCGTCGGGACCGACGCGTTCGGCCGCTGACACCGTGCCGCCGCGAGCGCGACCGCGCACGACGAAACGCGCACGACGAGAGTTGAAGACCCAAGCCAACAGACAAGGAGACACCGCATGAACCGCACGACCCACACGATCCGCCGCCACACGCTGCGCGCGCTGCTGGCCGCGCTTTGCCTCGCGCCGCTCGGGATGCAGGGCGCCGCGCACGCCGACGCGCCGCTGAAGATCGGCTTCCTGGTGAAGATGCCCGAGCAGGCATGGTTCATCAACGAGCAGAACGCGGCGTCCGCGCTCGGCCAGAAGGAGAACTTCTCGGTCGTGAAGATCGGCACGCCGGACGGCGAGAAGGTGCTCGCCGCGATCGACAACCTCGGCTCGCAAGGCGCGCAGGGCTTCGTGATCTGCGCACCCGACGTGCGCCTCGGGCCGGCGATCGCGTCGCGCGCGAAGCGCTACAACATGAAGTTCGTGACGGTCGACGACCAGCTCGTCGACTCGACCGGCAAGCCGCTGCCGAACGTGCCGCACCTCGGGATGTCGGCGACCAAGATCGGCAACCAGGTCGGTCAGGCGATCGCCGACGAGATGAAGCGGCGCGGCTGGAAGCCGGAGGAAGTCGGCGCGCTGCGCGTCACCAACTACGAGCTGCCGACCGCGAAGCTGCGCACCGACGGCGCGACGCAGGCGCTGCTCGCGAACGGCTTCCGCAAGGAAAACATCTTCGACGCCCCGCAGAAGACGACCGACGACGAAGGCGGCTTCAGCGCGGCGGCGCCCGTGCTCGCGCGCCATCCGAACATCAAGAAGTGGGTGGTCTACGCGCTGAACGAGGAAACCGTGCTCGGCGCGGTACGCGCGACCGAACAGCTGCACATCCCGGCCGCGGACGTGATCGGCGTCGGCATCAACGGCGCGGGCGAGGCGTTCGCCGAGTTCCAGAAGAAGGAGCCGACCGGCTTCTACGGGACGATCGCGGTCAGCTCGACGAACCACGGCAAGGACAGCACGCAGAACCTCGTCGACTGGATCCGCAACGGCAAGACGCCGCCGGCCGACACGCAGACGAGCGGCAAGCTGATGACGCGCGCGAACTGGCAGGCCGTGCGCGCCGAACTCGGCATCTGAACGTGCGGGGCGACGACGCGATGACGATGCAGATGATGACGGCCAGTTCGCGCCACGACGACGTGGCCACGCCCGGCACCGCGCCGCCGCCGGCCGGCGGCGCGCTGCTCGCGCTCGACGGCATTACGGTGACGTTCCCGGGCGTGCGCGCGCTCGACGGCGTGTCGCTGTCGGTGCGCGCCGGCGAGGTGCACGGGCTGATGGGCGAGAACGGCGCGGGCAAGTCGACGCTGCTGAAGGTGCTGTCCGGCGTAAATCAGCCGCAGGCCGGCACGCTGACGCTGAACGGCGCGGTGCAGCGCTTCGCGTCGACGCGCGCCGCGCTCGAGGCCGGCATCGCGATCATCTACCAGGAGCTGCATCTGGTACCCGAGCTGACGGTCGCCGAGAACCTGATGCTCGGCCAGCTGCCGAGCCGGCTCGGCGTGGTCGACGAGCGCGCGCTTGCCGTGCGTGCGCTCGATGCGCTGGAGCGGCTCGGCGAGCACATCGACCCGGACATCCCGGTGAAGTATTTGTCGATCGGCCAGCGCCAGATGATCGAGATCGGCAAGGCGCTGATGCGCGACGCACGCGTGATCGCGTTCGACGAGCCGACGAGTTCGCTGTCCGCGCGCGAGACGACGCAGCTGTTCCGCATCATCCGTTCGCTGCGTGCCGAGGGCCGCGCGATCATCTACGTCACGCACCGCATGGAGGAAGTCGACGCGCTGTGCGATCGCGTGACGGTGTTCCGCGACGGCCGCCGGATCGAGACGTTCGAATCCGTCGCCGAGCTCGACCGCGACCGGCTGATCGGCTGCATGGTCGGCCGCTCGATCGAGGACGTGTACGGCTACCGGCCGCGCACGCCAGGCGACGTGCTGATCGAGGCGAAGGGGCTCGTCGGGCCCGGCCTGTCCGAGCCGGTGTCATTCGCCGCGCGGCGCGGCGAGATCGTCGGCTTCTTCGGGCTCGTCGGCGCGGGCCGCTCGGAGCTGATGAAGCTGCTGTACGGCGCGGCGCGGCCCACGGGCGGGCATGTCGAGCTGGGCGGCAAGCGCGTGGCGTTCGCGAGCCCGCGGCACGCGGTGCGCGCCGGCATCGCGCTGTGCCCCGAGGACCGCAAGCAGGAAGGCATCGTCGCGATCGCGTCGGTGGCCGACAACCTGAACATCAGCGCGCGCCGACATTTCAGCCCGGCGCGCGTGCTGCTCGACGCGCGGCGCGAACGCGAGCTGGCGCAGCAATACATCGAGCGGCTCGCGATCAAGACCCGCGACGGCGAGACGCCGATCGGCGCGCTGTCGGGCGGCAACCAGCAGAAGGTCGTGCTCGCGCGCTGGCTGGCCGAGCGCATCGACGTGTTCCTGATGGACGAGCCGACGCGCGGCATCGACGTCGGCGCGCGTGCGGAAATCTACAACCTGTTCTACGAACTCGCGGAAGCGGGCCGCACGGTGATCATCGTGTCGAGCGATCTGGCCGAGGTGATCGGCGTGGCGGACCGCGTCATCGTGATGAAGGAAGGACGGATCGCGGGCGAGGTCGCGAAGGCGCAGGCGACGCCCGACGCGCTGATCAAGCTCGCGCTGCCGCGCTAGCGGCCTGCAGTCAACCGGAAAGCAAACGTTATGAGCCAGGCAATGCAACCCCAACGCACTTCCCCGTCCCCCGATGCCGCAGCCGCGCCCGCGCGGGCGCGCGGCGGCGTGTGGCAACTGATCAACCGCTCCGGCATCGTGATGGTGTTTCTCGTGCTGTTCGCGACGCTGTCGCTGACCGTGCCGGACTTCCTCACGCCGCGCAACATCCAGGGCCTGCTCCTGTCGGTCACGCTGATCGGCTCGATCGCGGTGACGATGATGTTCGTGCTCGCGCTCGGCGAAGTCGACCTGTCGGTCGCGTCGATCGTCGCGTTCTCGGGCGTCGTCGCGTCGACGCTGATCACCGCGACGCACAGCGTCGTGCTCGGCATCGCCGCCGGCGTGCTTGCGGGCGGCGCGGTCGGGCTCGTGAACGGCGTGCTGATCGCGCGCTGGCGGATCAACTCTCTGATCGTCACGCTCGCGATGATGGAAGTCGTGCGCGGGCTCGCGTTCATCACGTCGAACGGCGACGCGGTGATGATCTCCGAGGAGCGCTTCTTCGATCTCGGCGGCGGCTCGTTCCTCGGCATCTCGTATCCGATCTGGAGCAACATCGTCGGCTTCGTCGTGTTCGGCTTCCTGTTGCGCAAGACCGTGTTCGGCAAGAACGTGCTGGCGGTCGGCGGCAACGGCGAGGCCGCGCTGCTCGCGGGGCTGCCGGTGATGCGCATCAAGATCGCGGTGTTCGTGCTGCAGGGCCTCGTGACCGGCTTCGCCGGCGTGATGCTCGCGTCGCGGATGAGCCTCGGCGACCCGAAGACGTCGGTCGGGCTCGAACTCGGCGTGATCTCCGCGTGCGTGCTCGGCGGCGTGTCGCTGACGGGCGGCGTCGCGACGATCTCCGGCGTGCTGGTCGGCGTGCTGATCATGGGCTCCGTGCAGGACGCGATGAGCCTCCTGAACGTGCCGACCTTTTACCAATATCTGATACGCGGCGGAATTCTGTTGCTCGCGGTGCTGTTCGACCAGTATCGTCGCAACCAGCGGCGCGCGATGAAGATCTGACCCTGACGAACGCGCGGCCGCCTGCGAATGCGAAAGACATCGGGAGACGGCATGCAACAGACTCATCCGGGCACGGCGGCGGCGCTGCTGGTCGACAGCCGCAACACGCTCGGCGAAGGCGCGACGTGGTGCGACGCGACGCACGCGCTGTACTGGACGGACATCGAAGGCGCGCGGCTGTGGCGCTGCCGCGCGGACGGCTCGGACCTCGCACAGTGGCCGATGCCCGAACGGCTCGCGTGCTTCGCGCTCACGCATGATCCCGACGTGCTGCTGGTCGGGCTTGCGACGCATCTCGCGTTCTTCGATCTGCGCAGCGGCGAATTCACGCGGATCGTCGACGTCGAATCCGACCTGCCGACGCGGCTGAACGACGGCCGCTGCGATCCGTTCGGCGCGTTCGTGTTCGGGATGAAGGACGAAGGCGGCGATCCGCCGCGCGCGGTCGGCGGCTTCTACCGGCTCAATCCGGACCTCACGCTCGAACGGCTTGCATTGCCGGCGGCCGCGATCGCGAACAGCATCGCGTTCTCGCCGGACGGCGCGAAGATGCATTTCTGCGATTCGATGGTGCGCGAGATTCTCGTCTGCGATTACCGCGCGGGCGGCGACGTGGCCAACGTGCGGCCGTTCGCGCGACTGACCGATGCTGATGGCGACCCGGACGGCTCGACGATGGATCGCGACGGCGGGCTGTGGAGCGCGCAGTGGGGCGGCCGGCGGGTGGTGCGTTATGGGCCCGATGGCGTCGAGACGGATCGCGTGGCCGTGCCGACCGCGCAGCCCAGCTGCGTCGCAATCGACGGTGAAGGCCGCTTGTACGTGACGAGCGCGCGTGTCGGGTTGAGCAACGACGCGCTGGCGGGCGATGCCGATGCCGGCGGCGTGTTCGTCGCCCGGACGCGCTACGCGGGGTTGCCGACCGCGCGATTCGCGGGCAAGCCCGCGAACTGAGCGCGCCGGTGCGGGCGGCTGCGCGGTCGGTCGTGCCGCCGCGCGCTGCCGGCGCCGTCACGGCCGGACGGGTCACGACTGCTGCGCGGCCTGCAGCCCCAGCAACGCGACTGCGTTGTCTTTCAGAATCAGCGAATGCACGTCGGGCCGGAACCCGGCGCCCTGAAAATCCTCGAGCCAGCGGTCCGGCCGGATCAGCGGAAAATCGGACGCGAACAGCACCTTGTGCCTGAGCAGCGTGTTCGCGTATTTCACCAGCTCCGGCGAGAAGTACTTCGGCGACCATCCCGACAGGTCGATGTAGACGTTCGGCTTGTGCAGCGCGATCGACAGCGCCTGCTCCTGCCACGGCCATGAAGGGTGCGCGATCACGATCTTCATGTCCGGGAAGTCGGCCGCGACGTCGTCGAGGTGAATCGGTTCGGAATACTTCAGACGCAGCCCGCCGCCGCCGCGCATCCCCGATCCCATCCCCGAATGCCCGCTGTGGAATACGGCCGGCAACCCGTATTCCGCGATCACCTCGTAGATCGGATATGCGAGCCTGTCGTTCGGGAAGCATCCCTGCATCGTCGGGTGGAACTTGAAGCCCTTCACGCCATGCTCGTCGATCAGGCGGCGCGCCTCGCGCGCGCCGAAGCGGCCCTTGTGCGGGTCGATGCTCGCGAACGCGATCATCACGTCGGCGTTGTCCTGCGCGAATTGCGCGATTTCCTCGTTCGGAATGCGCCGCCGGCCGATGTTCGTCTCGCAGTCGACGGTGAACATCACGAAGCCGATCCGGCGCTCGCGGTAATACGCGATCGTCTCCGGAATGGTCGGCCGACGGCCCTGCTTCAGCACGGTGCCGAAGTACTTGTCGGCCGCGTCGTCGAATGCCTTCGCGAACAGGTCCGGCGGCTGGCAGCACGACACTTCGGCGTGCACGTGCGTGTCGATGGCGATCAGGTTGTCGATGTCCAAGCGTGTCTCCACATGTCGTGATTCGTCGGCCGGCACGGCGCGAAATCGGCTGTCCGGGCCCGTTTAGGGGTTTGTCCGGAGCCGCTTCCATTCTACTTTACATATCAGGTTACCTGATAGTAAATTGGTCGCGAGTCGCACAGGGCGGCATCGTCATTGGAGAACGAAAATGGGTTACGAAGGGCGCTGGAAAACGGTGAAGGTCGAGGTCGAGGGCGGGATCGCATGGGTGACGCTGAACCGTCCGGACAAGCGCAACGCGATGAGCCCGACGCTGAACGCGGAGATGATCGACGTGCTGGAGGCGATCGAACTCGATGCCGAGGCGCAGGTGCTCGTGCTGACCGGCGAGGGCGACGCCTGGACGGCCGGGATGGACCTGAAGGAGTATTTCCGCGAAGTCGACGCGGGCCCGGAAATCCTGCAGGAAAAGATTCGCCGCGACGCGAGCCGCTGGCAGTGGCAATTGCTGCGCATGTATGCGAAGCCGACGATCGCGATGGTCAACGGCTGGTGCTTCGGCGGCGGCTTCTCGCCGCTCGTCGCGTGCGACCTCGCGATCGCGGCCGACGAAGCGGTGTTCGGCCTGTCGGAAATCAACTGGGGCATCCCGCCGGGCAACCTCGTCAGCAAGGCGATGGCCGACACCGTGGGACATCGCCAGGCGCTCTACTACATCATGACCGGCGACACCTTCACCGGCCCGCAGGCCGCGCAGATGGGGCTCGTCAACAAGAGCGTGCCGCGCGCGCAGCTGCGCGACGAGGTGCGCGCGCTGGCCGCGAAGCTGCTCGACAAGAACCCGGTCGTGATCCGTAACGCGAAGCACGGCTTCAAGCGTTGCCGCGAGCTGACCTGGGAGCAGAACGAGGACTACCTGTACGCGAAGCTCGACCAGGCGAACTACCGCGATCCGGAAGGCGGGCGCGAGCAGGGCCTCAAGCAGTTCCTCGACGACAAGAGCATCAAGCCGGGCCTGCAGGCGTACAAGCGCTGACGCGCGCCGCCGCACGCAACCGGATCCGAGTGGAGACACGGAAATGCACGAAGTGAGTTTGTTGATCGACGGCGTGTCGCGCGGCGCGTCGGACGGCGGGACCTTCGACCGGATCGATCCGGCGACGGGACAGGTGGCGTCGCGCGCCGCCGCGGCGACGCTTGCCGACGCGGACGCCGCGGTCGCGGCAGCGGCGCGCGCATTCCCCGCGTGGGCCGCGCTCGCGCCGACCGAGCGCCGTCGGCGGCTGCTCGCGGCGGCCGACCGGATGGACGCGCGCGCGGGCGAATTCATCGAAACCGGCCGCGCGGAAACCGGTGCGATGGCGAACTGGTACGGCTTCAACGTGATGCTCGCGGCGAACATGCTGCGCGAGGCGGCCGCGATGACCACGCAGATCGACGGCGCGGTGATCCCGTCGGACGTGCCCGGCAGCCTCGCGATGGCCGTGCGCCAGCCGTGCGGTGTCGTGCTCGGGATCGCGCCGTGGAATGCGCCGGTGATTCTCGCGACCCGTGCGCTCGCGATGCCGCTCGCATGCGGCAACACGGTGGTGCTGAAGGCGTCCGAGGGTTGCCCGGGCGTGCACCGGCTGATCGGCAGCGTGCTGCACGACGCAGGGCTCGGCGACGGCGTGGTCAACGTGATCACGCATGCGCCGCAGGATGCGCCGGCGATCGTCGAGCGGCTGATCGCGAACCCGGCGGTGCGCCGCGTGAACTTCACCGGTTCGACACGCGTCGGCCGCATCGTCGCGACGCTCGCCGCGCAGCACCTGAAGCCGGCGCTGCTTGAACTCGGCGGCAAGGCGCCGGTGCTCGTGCTCGACGACGCCGATCTCGACGCGGCGGTCGAGGCAGTCGCATTCGGCGCGTTCTTCAACCAGGGGCAGATCTGCATGTCGACCGAGCGCGTGATCGTCGATCGCAAGGTCGCCGATGCGTTCGTCGAACGGCTCGTCGCGAAGGCACGCACGCTGAAGGCCGGCAACCCGGCCGCGCCGGGCGCCGTGCTGGGCACGCTCGAAAGCGCGGCCGCCGCGCAGCGGATCGCGGCAATGGTGGACGACGCGCGCGAGCACGGCGCCGCGCTGCCGCTCGGCTGTGAAGTCAGCGGCGCGGTGATGCAGCCGACGATCGTCGACGGTGTCACGCGCGACATGCAGCTGTATGCGGACGAATCGTTCGGGCCGGTGGTGACCGTGCAGCGCGTCGACGGCGACGCTGCCGCGCTCGCGGCCGCGAACGACAGCGAGTACGGGCTGTCGGCGGCGGTGTTCAGCCGCGATATCGCGCGCGCGATGCAGGTCGCGAAGCAGATCGAATCGGGCATCTGCCACATCAACGGGCCGACGGTGCACGACGAGGCGCAGATGCCGTTCGGCGGCGTGAAGGCAAGCGGCTACGGCCGGTTCGGCAGCAAGGCGTCGATCGCCGAGTTTACCGACCTGCGCTGGATCACGGTCCAGACCACGCCGCGTCACTACCCGATCTGAGCAGTCCCGGGCGCCGCGGCGCCCGAGTTAAGACAACGACACAATGAAGTCTCCGCCCGGCGCGCGCACGCGCGCGGGGCGGAACCGACCGGAGACAGAACTTGGATGCGGATCCGACCCAACTGCGCGACGCGGCTGCCGCACAGCGCGTTCCCGCCGGCTATCGCCCCGTGGCGATCGGCACGGCGCCGCCGGAGATCGTGCAACGTGACGGCTGCTGGACCTTGCGCGCGACGACCCCGCTCGGCGCGTACCCGCACCGGCTGACCGACCGGCTCGCGAGCGGCGCGCGCGCGCATCCGGACCGCTGGCTGGTCGCGCGGCGCGGGCCCGACGGTACGTGGATCGGCATCACGTATGCGCAGATGCTCGAGCGCGCCCGCGCGATCGGCCAGGCGCTGCTCGATCGCGGGCTGTCGGCCGAGCGGCCCGTCGCGATCCTCTCGGGCAACGACCTCGAACATCTGCAGCTCGCGTTCGGCGCGATGTGGGCCGGCATTCCGCATGCGCCGCTGTCGCCCGCGTATTCGCTCGTGTCGAGCGATTACGGCAAGCTGCGCCACGCGCTCGCCCTGCTCACGCCGGGGCTGGTCTTCGCGTCGGACGGCGCGGCGTTTCGTGCCGCGCTCGACGCGTCGGTGCCGCCTGATGTCGAGCGCGTGGTCGTGTCGGCACCCGACGGGATGGACGGCGTCACGCGTTTCTCGTCGCTGCTCGGCACGACACCGGGCAGCGTCGATGCCGCGCACGATGCGATCACCGGCGACACGATTGCGAAATTCCTGTTCACGTCGGGATCGACACGGCTGCCCAAGGCGGTGCCGACCACGCACCGGATGCTGTGCAGCAACCAGCAGATGCTGCTCGAGACGTTTCCGCAGTTCGGTCTGGAGCCGCCGGTGCTGGTCGACTGGCTGCCGTGGAATCACACGTTCGGCGGCAGCCATAACGTCGGCATCGCGCTGTACAACGGCGGCACGCTGTACATCGACGACGGCAAGCCGGTCGCCGGCAAGTTCGGCGAGACGCTGCGCAACCTGCGCGAGATCGCGCCCACCGTGTATTTCAACGTGCCGAAGGGCTGGGAAGAGCTGACCGCGGCGCTCGAAACGGATGCCGCGCTGCGCGAAACCTTCTTCTCGCGCGTGAGGATGTATTTCTTCGCGGGCGCCGGACTGTCGCAGGCCGCGTGGGACCGGCTCGAGCGCGTGACGCTCGCGCACTGCGGCGAGCGCATCCGGATCATGGCGGGCCTCGGGATGACCGAGGCCGCGCCATCGTGCATGTTTACCACCGGGCCGGTGTCGGGGGCCGGCTACATCGGCCTGCCCGCGCCCGGCTGCGACGCGAAGCTGGTGCCGGTCGACGGCAAGCTCGAGGCGCGCTTTCGCGGGCCGAACGTGATGGCCGGTTATTGGCGCGCGAGCGGCGACGACGCGCGCGAGGTATTCGACGAGGAGGGCTACTACCGCAGCGGCGATGCAGTGCGTTTCGTCGATCCCGCGCGGCCGGAGATCGGCTTGATGTTCGACGGGCGCATCGCGGAGGATTTCAAGCTATCGTCCGGTACCTTCGTGAGCGTCGGGCCCATGCGCGCGCGGATCGTATCGAACGGCGCGCCGTACGTGCAGGACGCGGTCGTCACGGGGATGAACCGCGACGACGTCGGCGTGATGATCTTCCCGCGCGTCGACGATTGCCGTCGCCTGGCCGGCGTGGCACCGGATGCCGACGTGCGCACCGTCCTGCAGGCGCCCGCGGTGCGGGCGTTCTTCGCGGACCTGCTCGAGCGCCTGAACCGCGATGCGACCGGCAGCGCGACGTTCGTCACGCGGCTGTGCGTGCTCGATACGCCGCCTTCGCTCGATCTCGGCGAAGTCACCGACAAGGGCTCGATCAACCAGCGTGCGGTACTCATGCACCGTGCGGCAGTGGTCGACGCGATGTACGAACCGGGCGCGGCCGACACGGGCGTGATCGTCGCCGGCACGGCGCGCCGGGCATGAGGTGCGCGCGATGAGCAACGCGTATTGCGCGCCATTGCGCGACATGCTGTTCGTGATCGGCGAATGGCTCGATGCGCCGGCGCTGTGGCGCCGCGTGCCCGACTGGGCGGAGCTCGACCTGTCGACTGCCGGGCAAGTGCTCGACGAAGCCGCCCGCTTCGTGGTCGAACGCATCGCGCCGCTCGATTCGACCGGCGATCTCGAGGGCTGCCGGTTCGACGGTGCCGGAGTGACGATGCCGGCGGGCTTTCGCGACGCGTACCGCGACTACGTCGACGCCGGCTGGCCGACGCTGGCGCTCGACGCCGATTGCGGCGGCCAGGGGCTGCCGCATCTGCTCGACGTCGCGCTGCAGGAGATGCTCGCGGGGGCGAACCACGCGTGGCTGATGTCGCCGGGGCTCACGCACGGCGCGGTGGCGTGCCTGCGCGCGCACGGCGGCGAGCGCCTGAAGCGCGACGTGCTGCCGAAGATCGCGAGCGGCGAGTGGCTGACGACGATGTGCATCACCGAGCCACAGGCGGGCAGCGATCTCGGCCTGCTGCGCACGCAGGCAGTGCCGGACCCGGCCGCCGACGGCTACCGAATCAGCGGCAGCAAGCTGTTCATCACCGGCGGCGAGCACGACCTGACCGACAATATCGTGCACCTCGTGCTCGCGCGGCTGCCCGATGCGCCGGCGGGAACGAAGGGGCTGTCGCTGTTCGTCGTGCCGAAGTGGCTCGACGCGCCGGGCGGCCGTGTGCGCAACGGCGTCTGGTGCGACGGCATCGAGAAGAAGATGGGGCTGAAGGCAAGCCCGACCTGCACGATGCGTTTCGACGCGGCCGCGGGCTGGCTCGTCGGCGAGCCGCATCGCGGGCTCGCATCGATGTTCGTGATGATGAACGCGGCGCGCCTGCAGGTCGCCATGCAGGGTGTCGGGCATGCGCAGAGCGCGTGGCAGGCCGCGTCGGCCTATGCGCGCGAACGCGTGCAGGGCAGGGCGGCGCCGATCGCGCAACATGCCGCGATCCGCCGCATCCTGCTCGATGCGCAGGCGATCGTCGAAGGCGAGCGCGCGATCGGCTACTGGATCGCGCACTGGCTCGACGTCGCCGCGCACGATCCGCAGCCGCCGGCACGGCTCGCGGCGTCGCGGCTGGCATCGTTGCTCACTCCGATTGCCAAGGCGTTCTTCACCGCGAACGGCTTCGCGGCCGCGTCGAACGCGCTGCAGGTATTCGGCGGCTACGGCTACGTTCACGAATACGGGATCGAACAGACAGTGCGCGATTGCCGCGTGTCGATGCTGTACGAAGGGACCAACGAGATCCAGGCGATCGATCTGCTCGTGCGCAAGGTGCTGGGGGATCGCGGCGAGGCGCTGCATGCGCTGCTCGAGTTGATTCGCGCGGAAGCCGCGCAGAGCGTCCAGGCGGCGGCGGACGAGCGGGCGAGGGACGCCGGGGCGCGCGTCGCCACGCTGTGCGCGGAGCTCGAGCGCGTGACGGGCGGCGTGATTCGCGCGAGCGAGCACGATCCGGATCTGCCCTACCGGGTCGCGGACGACTATCTCGCGCTGGTCGGCTGGCTGCTGCTCGCGTTCGCGTGGGCGCGCACGCTGCGCATCGTCGGCGATGCGCCGGGAGACGATTCGTTCCGTGCGGGCAAGCGCGCGGTCGGCACCTACTTCTTCGACTATCCGCTCGCGGCATTCGCACACCGGCTCGCGCTGGTGGACGCGGGCTGCCGCGCGGCGTTGCCGGCTGCCGCGGCATAAGGTTCGTCCGAGCCGGGCGTGGACGGCCCGGGGCGGCTCGCCGGCCGGCACGAGCCGCCGTGCGGGCCGATATACGGACCGCGTGAGGTAAGATGGCCCGCGATCCTCCTTCCGACACGTTCATGAGCTCGACACCCGTCAAACCGGCCGGCACGAAACGCACGGCCCGCGCCAGCGAAGCCAGGCCGCGCATGCGTTCGCAGCAGCGGCTTACCTACCTGATCGGCAATCTCGACCGGCTGCTGCGCCGCCAGATGAGCGATGCGCTCGCGCCGCTCGGTGTGACGCTCGCGCAGTACACGGCGCTGTCGGTGCTCGAGGCGCGCGGCGCGCTGTCCAATGCGCAACTCGCGGTGCGCTCGTTCATCACGCCGCAATCCGCGAACGAAGTGATGGTTGCGATGGCCGCCCGCGGCTTCGTGACGCGCGAGGCCGATCCCAGCCATGGCCGCGTGATCCTGCTGCGTCTGACCGACGAGGGCTCGGCAATCCTGCGCGAATGCGAGCAGGTGCTGCGGCCGCTCGAACGCCGGATGCTCGGCGACGACGTGAGCGCCGACGACGTCGCGCAGGTTCACCGCACGCTCGAACTGTTCGTGCGCAACCTGCGCGACTGAGCACGCCGCCGCGTCTTTCGTTCCGGTTCCGCCGGCCGCGCCGGGCCACGCCGCAGCGTGGCCCGGGTTGCGAACGGGTTGCGGGTTAACACCGCGCTCGCGACACTTGAAATATCAGGTTACCTGTTATTAAATCATCCCGTCCCTCGACGGGATTTTCTTTCGGGTTCTTAATCAGGTTACCTGATAAATTGACGAGACCCGATCACGATAAAGCAAGGACACCGCGCATGCGTTCCGCGTATGCCGCGCGAGTCACGGTTAGGAGACGACATGGACACTTCCGTTGCCGCAAGGCCGGCCGTCGCGACGACGCTCGGCCTGTGTTTCGCGATCGCATTGCTCGAGGGGCTCGACCTGCAGTCGGTCGGCGTCGCGGCACCGCGCATGGCCCACGAATTCGGGCTCTCGGTTTCACAGATGGGGCTCGCGTTCAGCGCGGGCACGTTCGGCCTGCTGCCGGGCGCGATGCTCGGCGGCTGGCTGGCCGACCGGGTTGGCCGCAAGCACGTGCTGATCGCGTCGGTCTGCCTGTTCGGGCTGCTGTCGATCGCGACCGCGCAGGTGTCGAGCTTCGCGATGCTGGTCGCCGTTCGTGCGCTGACCGGCCTCGGCCTTGGCGGCGCGATGCCGAACCTCATTGCATTGTCGTCGGAAGCGGTCGACGCACGCTCGCGCAGCAGCGCGGTGGCCGTGATGTACTGCGGGATTCCGTTCGGCGGCGTGATCGCGTCGCTGATCGGCGTGCTGCTCGCGGGCGACACCGAATGGCGGCACATTTTCTATGTCGGGGGTGTCGGCCCGCTGCTGCTCGCGCCGCTGCTGCTCGCACTGCTGCCCGAATCGCGTGCGTTCCTCGACGTCAGCGCATCGGGCGCGGCGCGCCCCAGCGTCGGACAGACGCTGTTCGGCGGCTCGCGCACCGGCACGACACTGGCGTTGTGGCTCAGCTACTTCTGCACGCTGATCGTGCTGTATTTCCTGCTGAACTGGCTGCCGTCGCTGATGGCCGCGAAGGGGCTCGCTCGCAGCCAGGCCGGTATCGTGCAGATCTTCTTCAACATCGGCAGCGGCCTCGGCGTGCTCGGCATCGGCATGTCGATGGACCGCTTGCGTCCATCGCGCGTGGTCGGTGGCATGTACGCGGGGATCGTACTGTCGCTTGCCGCGCTGGCGATCGCACCTGGACTCCTGTGGCTGTCCGCCGCCGCGTTCGCGGCCGGGATGTTCGTCGTCGGCGGCCAGTCGGTGCTGTATGCGCTGGCCGCGATCTATTACCCGACCGCGATGCGCGGCACCGGCGTCGGCTCCGCCGTTGCCGTCGGCCGCCTCGGCTCGGTGGTCGGGCCGCTCGCCGCCGCCGAACTGCTCGCAATGGGCCGCAGCGCGTCGGTCGTGATCGGCGCGAGCATTCCCGTCACGCTCGTCGCCGCCGTCGCTGCGCTGGTGCTGATCCGGCGCCCGCAGGCGCACGACTGATTTCTTCCCATTTCAACCACGAGCGCCGGTAGAGCGCGATTACGACACAGGTCTGGAGACGAACACCATGAAGCACACCAAAGCCTTGCTGGCGGCCGGCGCATGCGCGCTCGCCGCGACCGGCGCGCACGCGCAGTCGAGCGTGACGCTGTACGGGATCATCGATACGGGCATCGAGTTCGTGTCGCACGCGAACGCGGCCGGCGACCACGTCGTGCGCATGCCGGGCGTGACGGGCGAGCTGCCGTCGCGCTGGGGCCTGCGCGGCACCGAGGATCTCGGCGGCGGCTACCAGGCGGTATTCACGCTCGAAAGCGGCTTCAACGTGCGCGGCGGCGATCTCGGCCAGGGCGGCCGGCTGTTCGGGCGGCAGGCGTTCGTCGGGCTGAAGAGCGGCTTCGGCACGCTCGCGTTCGGCCGCCAGTACACGATGACCTATCTCGCGCTGCAGGGCGCGGACATCATCGGCCCCGACATCTACGGGCTCGGCTCGTTCGACGCATACGTGCCTAACGGCCGCGCCGACAACGCGGTGACCTACGTCGGCACCTATCGCGGCGTGACGCTCGGCGCCGCGTATTCGTTCGGCCGCGACGGCGCGGGCACCGGCAACTCGCCGGGGCAGGGCACCTGCGCGGGGCAAGTGCCGGGCGATGCCGTCCAGTGCCGCAACTGGTCGGTGATGCTCAAGTACGACAGCGCGTATTTCGGTGCGGCGGCGTCGTACGAGGAGCAGCGCGGCGGCACCGGCGCGGCCGCGAACTTCTTCGACGGCGTCGCGCCGGTCGCCTTTACCAGCAGCGGCGGCAAGGACGCGCGCACGCACGTGAGCGCGTATGCGCAGGCGGCGGGCGCGCGGATCGGCGCGGGCTGGATCGGGCGGCGCGTGTCGACCGGTTCGCCGGCCGCGCCGGGCGCGCATTCGGACCTGTTCTTCCTTGGCGCGTCGTATGCGGTGAAGCCCGATTTCGTCGTCGACGGCGAAGGCTACCGGATCGTCAACAGCGCGCACGACACGCGCGCGACGATGGCCACGCTGCGCGCGACCTATCTGCTGAGCAAGCGCACGGCCGTCTACGCACAGTCGTCGTATCTGTGGAACAGCGCGCATGCACGCTACGCGGTCAGCGGCGGCGGGCCCGGCACGACGCCCGGCGCAGGGATGGGGCAGCTCGGCGCGATGGTCGGCGTGCGGCACATGTTCTGATCCGGCAGCCAGACGAACGGGAGCTATCTTGAACAGGAAATCTGCATTCCTCTGTATTGCGCCGCTGTCCGCGGCGGCCATGCTCGCCGGCTGCGGCGGCGACGATTCGGTCAGCGCCACGCCGACGCACCTGAGCGCCGCGACGCCGGCCGCGATGGCGCAGACGTGCGACGCGCTCGCCGCGAAGCTCGCGTATGCGAACACGTCGTTCACGTCGGTGACGACCGCGGCCGCCGGCACGCTGACGGTGGCCGGCAAGCCGATCGCCGAGCACTGCGTGATCGACGGGAAGATGAACGAGCGCGTGAGCGCGGTGGACGGCAAGACCTATGCGATCGGCTTCGAGATGCGCTTGCCGAAAGCGTGGAACGGCCGCTTCTTCTACCAGGCGAACGGCGGGCTCGACGGCAACGTCGTGACCGCGACCGGCGAAATAGGCGGGGGCGGCCCGCTGACCGACGCGCTGAACCAGGGCTTTGCGGTGATCAGCTCGGATTCCGGGCACAGCGCCGCGCAGAACCCGCTGTTCGGCCTCGATCCGCAGGCGCGCATCGATTACGGCTACGGCGCGGTCGACGCGCTCACGCCGATGGCGAAGCAGGTGATCCGGCTCGCATACGGGAAGACGCCCGACCGCAGCTATTTCGGTGGCTGCTCGAACGGCGGCCGGCACGCGATGGTCACGGCCGTGCGCAACGCGGGCGACTACGACGGGATCATCGCGGGCGATCCGGGCTTCCATCTGCCGAAGGCGGCGATCGGCGAGATGTACGGCGCGCAGCAGTTCGCGAAGATCGCATCGGCGACGGGCTCGAACGGGCTGCCCGACATCCGCAGCGGCTTCACCGATGCGGAGCGCCGGTTCGTCGGCGCGAAGATTCTCGACAAGTGCGATGCGCTCGATGGCGTGGCCGACGGGATGGTGCAGGACGTCGCCGCGTGCCAGGCGCATTTCAGCGTCGAGACGGACATCCCGACCTGCGCGAACGGCACGCGCACCGGCGCGTGCCTCACGACCGCGCAGAAGAGCGCGCTCGAGAACGTGTTCGCGGGCGCGCGCAACAGCGCGGGCACGGCGCTCTATGCGAGTTTTCCATACGATCCCGGGATGGCCAGCGGCGGCTGGGCCGCGTGGAAGCAGTCGAATTCGGTCACGCTCGACCCGGCCGCGATGGCGTTCACGTTCATGACGCCGCCGAAAACCGCCGCGACGCTCGCGAACCTCACCGGCTTCGCGCTCGGCTTCGACATGGACAACGACGCGCCGGCGATCTTCGCGACGAACGGCGTGTACACGCAATCGTCGTGGTCGTTCATGACGCCGCCCGACGAGACCAACCTGTCCGCGCTGAAATCGCGCGGCGCGAAGCTGCTCGTCTATCACGGCACCGGTGACCCGGTGTTCTCGTTCAACGACACGAGCGACTGGTACGGGCGGCTTGCGCAGGCGAACGGCGGCGACGCGTCGGGCTTCGCGCGCTTCTATCCGGTGCCGGGCATGAACCACTGCTCGGGCGGGCCGGCGGCCGACCAGTTCGACATGCTGACGCCGCTCGTCGCGTGGGTCGAGCAGGGGCAGGCGCCCGCGGCGATCGTCGCCACGGCGCGCGACACGACGAACGCGGTGCCGAACGCGGACGTGCCGACGTCGTGGGGCGCGGGACGCACGCGGCCGTTGTGCCCGTATCCGCAGGTCGCGCGCTACAACGGCTCGGGCGACGTGAATTCGGCGGCGAGCTTCAGTTGTCGATGATGTAGGGAAGGGGGATGTACCGACGCGCGGAAGCTTCGGTACATTCGCCGCCGTTCGGCGGCGGATGGCGCGAGCGTGCCGGTCCGTCCGGATGGAAACGGCGGTGCGCCGCGCATGACGATCGAGTTTGCCGCCCGACGCGGCATCCGGGGATACACTGTGGCGCTTTCGCGTCGGCGAGACACGTCCCGGCCGACGTGCGCCGCCAGCTATCCTTCCTCCGATTCGACCATGCAAACCGTAGCGGTACTCGACTTCGAAACAACCGGGCTTTCTCCGAACATGGGCGACAGGGCGACCGAGATCGCCGTGATCCTGCTGCGCGACGGCCAGATCGTCGACCGCTACCAGAGCCTCATGAACGCCGGCCGCCGCATTCCGTCCGACGTCGTCGCGCTCACGGGGATCACGAACGACATGATCGCGTCGGCGCCGCCGGTGGCGAAGGTCATGAAGGAAGCCGCCGCGTTCGTCGGCAGCCATCCCGTCGTCGCGCACAACGCCGGGTTCGACAAGCGGTTCTGGCAGGCCGAACTCGGGATGCTCGGGATGGCGGCCGAGCATGCGTTCGCATGCACGATGCTCGTCGCGCGGCGCCTCTACCCGCACGCGCAAAGTCACCGGCTGTCGAACCTCGCGACCATGCTGCGCTTGCCGCAGACGGGCCGTGCCCACCGCGCGATGGTCGACGCGGAGATCGCGAGCCATCTGTGGTGCCGGATGCAGCGCGACATCGGCGAGACTTACGGGTTGCGGCAGGTCGATCACGGGCTGATGTCGCGATTGCAGACGACGAGCAAGGCGAAGGTCGCGACGTTTTTCGGTTCATTGGCTGCCGACAGGCGCTGACGTTCGAGCGTCACTCGCCGGGATCCATCGGCACCTCGAGCCCGACCTTCACGCGGCTCATGCTCACGAGCGTCTTGAAGCGCTTCACGTTGTTGTTCGCGAAGAACAGCTCGCGCGTGAGCGCGTTGTACTGATCCATGTTGCGCACGGCGAGGATCAGCACGAAATCCCATTCCCCGGTCACGTAGTAGCACTGCTGGATCTGCGGGCAGCGCTCGAAGGTCCGCTTCATCGCGTCGAGCTGGTCGATCTGCTCGCGCTCGACTTCGACGTTCACGACGATCGTCAGCGGATGATCGACCTTCTCCGGCGCGACGACCGCCGTGTAGCGCTCGATCACGCCGTCTTCCGCGAGCCGCCGCAGGCGGCGGTTCACGGCGGCGGTCGACAGGTTCACGCGGGCGCCGAGTTCGGTCTGCGGCGTGTTCGCGTCGCGCTGGACTTCCATCAGCAGCTTGCGATCGAACGCATCGAGTGGGGTGGGCATGATGGTGCGGCAGCCTCGAAAGAATGAGAAATTTTTGCGTCCGGAGCGCCGATTTGGCGATTTTATTGACCGGGATGCGCAATATTATTTTTCGGACCGACGGCGTGCGCAACCCGTATGCGCCCGCACCGCATTCACCGCCGGGCCGCCCGCGCGGCCAATTTCCGGAGCCCTTCCAGCCATGCTGATCGCCAATCCCCGCGCGTCGCGCACCGACTATCCCGACACGCTGCGCCGCATCATGAACATCGCCGCGGCCGACGAGAGCGGCGCGTGGCTCGCGCACTGGCCGCTCGTCGGCGCGGCCCGCACGCCGTTGCGCGCGCTGCCCGATCTGGCCGCGCGGCTCGGCGTCGCGAGCGTCAGCGTGAAGGACGAAGCGTGCCGTTCGCCGCTCGGCAGCTTCAAGGCGCTCGGCGCGCCGATCGCGCTGATGCGGCTCGTGAAGCGGTTGCGGCGCAACGAGGCGCTCGATCCGCAGGGGCTCGTCACGGGCCGCTATGCGGTGTCGCTGGCCGACCTGACGGTGATCAGCGCAACCGACGGCAATCACGGCCGCGCGCTGGCCGCCGCCGCGCGCGCGATCGGCTGCCGCTGCGTGATCGTGCTGCACGCGCACGTCGACGCGGAGCGCGAGCATGCGATCGCCGCGCACGGCGCACGGATCGTGCGGATCGCCGGCAACTACGACGAATCGGTCGTGCACGCCGCGCAGCTCGCGGACGCGAACGGCTGGCACGTGGTGTCGGATACGTCGTACGACGGCTACGAGGCGATTCCGCGCGACGTGATGCAGGGCTACGGCGTGATCGCGGCCGAGGCGCTCGCGCAGGCGGCGGGAGAGGGCAACCTCGGCGATGGCGATGGCGATGGCGACGGCGACGGCGACGGCGACGGCGACGGCGATGGCAGCGGCGATAACCGGCCGTTCACGCACGTGTTCCTGCAGGGCGGCGTCGGCGGCCTTGCGGCCGGTGTCGCGAGCTATCTGTGGGAGCATGCCGGCGCACGGCGGCCGCATTTCATTGTCGTCGAGCCGCGCCAGGCCGATTGCCTGTACCAGAGCGCGCTCGCCGGGCGCGCGACGAAGGCGACCGGCAGCGTCGACTCGGTGATGGCGGGGCTCGCGTGCGGCGAGGCGTCGCCGCTCGCATGGGACTTTCTCGAGCCGGGCATCGATCACTTCATGCTGATCGACGACGACGACGCGGTGCAGGCGATGCGCGCGCTGGCCGCCGGCAGCGAACGCGACGTGCCGTTCGTGTCCGGCGAGTCGGGCGCGGCGGGCATCGCGGGGCTGACCGTGCTGATGCGCGATCCGGCGCTGGCGCGGCAGGCGGGGCTCGATGCGAACGCGCGCGTGCTGGCGATCAACACGGAAGGCGCGACCGCGCCGAGCGTCTACCGGCGGTGTGTCGGCGAGACGGCCGACGCGGTGCTGGCGCGCCAGCGCGACTGGCTGACGCGGACCCGCGCGGCCGCGGAAGCCTGAGCGACCCGAACGACCTGACGACCGACGAGGCAAGCACGATGGACGCACTGGACGCAACGGCAGGAAGCACGCTGCAGGGCCGGCTGAAAACCTGGCGCCGGCATCTGCACCAGCACCCGGAGACGGGTTTCGAGGAAGTGAACACGTCGGACTACGTCGCGCGGATCCTGACGACGCTCGGGCTCGACGTGCAGCGCGGGATCGGCGGCACGGGGCTGGTCGCGAACCTGACGGCCGGCACCGGCACGCGCGCGATCGGCATCCGCGCGGACATGGACGCGCTGAACATCGCCGAGCACGCGCCGGGCCGCGAACATGCGTCGCGCACGCCGGGCAAGATGCACGCGTGCGGGCACGACGGCCACATGTCGATGGTGCTCGGCGCCGCGCAACTGCTGGCCGAGCGCAAGGACTTCGACGGCACGGTGCGCTTCATCTTCCAGCCGGCCGAGGAGCATGGCCGCGGCGCGAAGGCGATGATGGCCGACGGGCTGTTCGAGCGCTTCCCGGTCGACGCGATCTTCGGCGCGCACAACATGCCGGGCATGCGCGCCGGCACGTTCGCGACGCGCGCGGGCGGCATCATGGCGAGCGAGGACAACTTCGTGATCCGGATCGACGGGCGCGGCACGCATGCGGCGCGCCCGCACATGGGCATCGATCCGATCGTGATCGGCTCGCAGATCGTGCTCGCGCTGCAGACGATCGTGTCGCGCAATCTCGATCCGGGCCTGCAGGCGGTGATCTCGTGCACCGAGTTCATCACCGACGGGCTGCGCAACGTGCTGCCGTCGACGGTGACGATCAAGGGCGACACGCGCAGCTATGCGCGCGACGTGCAAACGCTGCTCGAAACGCGGATGCGCGAGATCAGCGAAGGGATCTGCCGCGCGCACGGTGCGACCTGCACGTTCGAATACACGCACGAGTTCGCGCCGACGGTGAATTCCCCGGAATGGGTCGACACGGCCGTCGAGGCCGCGGCGCACGTCGCGGGCGCCGACGCGGTGAACGCCGACGTGCAGCCGATGATGATCTCGGAAGACTTCGGCGCGTTCCTGCAGGCGGTGCCGGGCAACTTCGTGTTCATCGGCAACGGCGAAGCGGCCGAGCGCGGCGGGGTGCCGCTGCACAACGCGACGTACGATTTCAACGACGAGATTCTGCCGGTCGGCGCGCGGTATTTCGCGGAGGTGGCGCGACGGGCGTTGAAGGCGGCGTAGCAGGCCGTCGGCGGTCTGTTCGCAGGGCCCCGCTACGCGTTCGGTTCGCCGGCAGGCCGTTACGCTTCGGCCGCCCGCTTGGCCGACACGTCGGCCGTGCCGGTGCGATCGAGGATCGCCAGCACTTCGCGCGCGGTGTTCTCCGAATGGCTGCGCAGCACCTGCGGCAGCCGTGCGTGGTCGGGATCGGCGAGCGCAGCCATGATCGCTTCGTGCTCGTGCAGCGATTCGGCCCAGCGCAGCGTGTCCGCGTTCGCGGCGCCGCGCGCGCGGTGCACCTTCGACATCAGCGACGCATAAATGCCCGACAGCACCGGGTTGCCGGCCGCGTCGATGATCATCTGATGAATCTGCTGGTTCAGCCGGAAATACTCGACCCGCTTGCCGGCCTCGTGACACTCGACCATCCGCCGGTGCTTCGCCTGCAGCGAGGCGAGCGTCGACGTGCCGATCCGCTTGCGCAGCAATTCGCCCGCCATTGCCTCGAGCCCGTGCAGCAGCTCGAACGTCGACACGAGATCGTCGATGTCGATCGACGCGACGCGATAGCCGATGTACTGGCGATGCGTGACGGCGCCTTCCGCGACGAGCACCTTCAGCGCTTCGCGCAGCGGCGTCTTCGACACGTCGAACGCGAGGCTCAGTTCCTTTTCGTCGATCCGCGCGCCGGGCGGCAGTTCGCCCTCGTCGATCATCACGCGCAGGCGCGCGGCGATCTCCGCGGCCATGCCGCGCGTGCGCAGAAGCAGGGGATTGCGGGGTGTCTGGCTCATGATGGCGCAAGCTTATCACGATATCGGGGCTTACCCTGCACCACGATAGTGATAAAACAAATTCAATGAAACCAAGCGTTTACGCTAACGGTAATTATAAATTTCTAATCCTATACTCGGCTCAACGTTGCGCGACGTCCTGACCATCCTCGTTCATCCCTGGAGTCCGTCCATGTCTTCAACCTCCGGTGTCGCCGCCCTGACGGTCGGCAAGTCCGCCGTCCGCTGGAAGATATTCGTCGTCATGCTGAGCCTCATCGCGATCAACTACGTCGATCGCGCGTCGCTGTCCGTCGCCATGCCTTACATCTCGCAGGAGTTCAAGATCGGGCCGGCGATGGAGGGCCTGATCCTCAGCTCGTTCTTCTGGACCTATGCGGTGATGCAGATCCCGGGCGGGATGCTGGCCGACCGGTTCAAGCCGCGCATCGTGATCGCGACGGCGACCGTGTTCTGGGGCTTCTTCCAGGCGATCGCCGCGCTGTGCACGAACGCGCCGTCGCTGCTGCTCACGCGCCTCGGCCTCGGCGCATCCGAAGCGCCGATCTATCCGGCCGGCGGCAAGCTCAACGCGATCTGGATGACGCAGACCGAGCGCGGCCGCGGCGCCACGCTGCTCGACGGCGGCGCGCCGCTCGGCGCGGCCTTGGGCGCGGTGCTGATCGCCGGCCTGATCGCGCTGCTCGGCTCGTGGCGGCTCGCGTTCGCGGTGGCCGGCGTCGGCACCGTGCTGGCCGGTTTCCTCGCGTGGTACTACATCCGCAACACGCCGCGCGAGCATCCGGGCGTCAACGATCTCGAGGCCGACTACATCGAGGCGTCGCACGCGAGCGACCTCGCGGCCGAGCCGGCCGGTGCATCGGGGCGCTCGCGCGACTTCTTCAAATACCGCTCGGTGTGGTGCATGTTCTTCGGCTGGATGTGCTTCAACAGCGTGTTCTACGGGCTGCTCACGTGGATGCCGAACTACCTGCACAAGGTGCACGGCTTCGACATCAAGCAGATGGGCGGGTCGACCTTCATCATCTTTTTCTGCGGCTTCGTCGGCGAGCTGCTCGGCGGCTGGATCGCCGACAAGTGGAAAGCCGCGGGCGGGCGTCCGAACGTCGTGATGCGCACGCTGTTCGGCATCGCCGCGGTGATCGCGACCGTGTCGATCTTTTCCGTCGCCTACGTGAAGAGCCCGGTCGTGTGCGTCGCGCTGCTGTCGACGACGCTGTTCTTCCTGCGCTGGTGCGGGCTGTACTGGTGCATCCCGTCGTCGCTCGGCACACGCAACAAGATCGGCTTCCTCGGCGGCCTCATGAACCTCGGCGGCAACATCGGCGGCATCACCGTGCCGATCCTCGTTGGCGCGATCGTGCAGTTCACCGGTTCCTACTTCCTTGCGCTGATGGTGTTCGCGGCGGCCGGCGTCGGCCTGTTCGTGTGCTCCAGCGCGATCGACTACGAAAACAAGCTCCCCGTCTGACCGACCCCTTTCACTGCATCGACTGCATTCATTGGTAGAGAGAAAACCCATCATGAAGAAACGTACCCTGCTCGGCATGCTCACCCCTTCGTCCAACACGTCGCTCGAACCGCTGACGAGCGCGATGGTCGCCGGCCTGCCGGGCGTGTCCGCGCACTTCGCGCGCTTTCCCGTCACCGAAATCTCGCTGACGGGCCAGGCGCTCGGCCAGTTCGACGACGACAAGATCATCCAGGCCGCGATGCTGCTCGCGGACGCGAAGGTCGACGTGATCGCATGGAACGGCACGTCGTCCGGCTGGCTCGGCTTCGAGGCCGACGAGCGGCTGTGCCAGCGCATCACCGAAGCGACCGGGATCCCCGCCACGACCTCGGTGCTCGCGCTCAACGAGATCCTGAAGAAGACGAACGCGCACGAGTTCGGCCTCGTCACGCCGTATCTCGACGACGTGCAGACGAAGATCGTCGACAACTATCGCCGCTCGGGGCTGAACTGCATCGCCGAGCGCCATCTGAACCTGAAGGTCAATTTCTCGTTCTCCGAAGTGACGGGCGACCAGATCGGCGGGATGGTGCGCGAAGTGGCGAAGGCCGGCCCGCGCGCGATCTCGATCTTCTGCACGAACCTGAACGCCGCGCACCTGGTGCCGGCGCTTGAGGAAGAGACGGGCATTCCGATCTACGACACGATCTCGACCGTCGTGTGGAAGTCGCTGCAGCTCGCCGACTACGACACGCGGCAGGTGAAGGGCTGGGGGCGTCTCTTCAGCGACGTGATCTGAGGCGCGCGTCATGTCGAACGATCTCGATTTCGTGATCCGTCACGCGGACGTCGTGACGGCGGCGGACCGGTTCTCGTGCGACATCGGCATCCGCGCGGGGCGCGTGGCCATGCTCGGCCACGGGCTGCCGCGCGCGCCGCGCGAGCTCGATGCGAGCGGCATGCTCGTGATGTCGGGCGGCGTCGATGCGCACTGCCACCTCGACCAGCCGATGCCCGACGGGCTGAAGATGGCCGACGATTTCCTGTCCGGCACGCGCTCCGCGCTGTGCGGCGGCACGACCACCGTCGTGCCGTTCGCCGCGCAGGCGAAGGGGCAGTCGCTGCAGGCGGCCGTCGACGACTATCACCGGCGCGCGGAAGGGCGCGCGCTGATCGACTACGGTTTTCACCTGATCGTCGCCGATCCGACGCCGCACGTGCTGGCCGACGAGCTGCCGCGGCTGATCGCGAACGGCTACACGTCGTTCAAGGTGTACATGACCTACGACGACCTGAAGCTGAACGACCGGCAGATGCTCGACGTGCTGTCGGTCGCGCGCGAGCACGGCGCGCTCGTGATGGTGCATGCGGAGAATTCGGACTGCATCGGCTGGCTGACCGAGCGGCTGCTCGGCGACGGCCACGTCGCGCCGCATTTTCATGCGCACGCGCGGCCGGCCGTGGTCGAGCGCGAGGCGACGCATCGCGCGATCGCGTTCGCGGAACTCGTCGACGTGCCGATCCTGATCGTGCATGTATCGGGCGCCGAGGCGATCGAGCAGATTCGCTGGGGGCAGTCGCGCGGGCTGCCAATTCTCGCCGAAACCTGCCCGCAGTACCTGTATCTGACGGCCGCCGATCTCGGTCATCACGGTCACGACGGCTACGAAGGCGCGAAATGCGTATGCAGCCCGCCGCCGCGCGATCCGGCGAACCAGCAGGCGGTGTGGAAGGCGCTGAAGCAGGGCGTGTTCTCGGTATTCTCGTCCGATCACGCGCCGTTCAACTACGACGATCCGTGCGGCAAGCATCCGGGCGGGCAGGCCGTCTCGTTCGACCATATCCCGAACGGCATTCCGGGGCTGGAGACGCGCCTGCCGCTGCTGTTCGACGGCGTGCGCAACGGGCGCCTGTCGCTGCACCAGTTCGTCGAGCTGACGTCGCTGCGCCCCGCGAAGCTGTACGGGCTGTATCCGCGCAAGGGGACGATCGCGGTCGGCGCCGACGCGGATATCGTCGTGTGGGATCCGGACAAGCGCGTGCGGATCGCGAATGCGTCGCTGCATCATGCGGTCGACTACACGCCTTATGAAGGGATCGAGGTGACGGGGTGGCCGCGTCATTGCCTGTCGCGCGGCGAGCTGCTCGTCGAGGACGGCCGGCTGCTCGCGGCGGAGCCGGGGCGCGGGCAGTTCCTGCCGGCCGGCAAGCCGTGCCTCGACTGATGTCGCGCGATGCGATTGCGATGTGAGCGCCCGCGCGACGCGGCGGCGCCGTTTCAACAGGAGCTACGATGAGCGTTTCCCTCGCAATGCGCGGCCTCGCGGCCGCGGCGATCGTCGCCGGGTCATGCGGCGGCGGCCCGGCGCTGGCTGCCGGCGGCGCGCCGCAGGACCCGCCGAGCGTCGTGCCCGAAGCGGCCGGCGTCGATTCGGCGCCGCTCGTGCGGCTGTCCGAATGGCTGCGCCGCGACCGGATGGACGTGCGCAGCCTGGTCGTCGTGAAGGACGGCAAGATCGTGTTCGAGCGCTACGGCGACGGCCTCACGCGCGACAACAACTACGAGCTGTATTCGGTGACGAAGACGATCACCGCGCTGCTCGCCGGCATTCTCGACGGCGAGGGCAAGCTCGGCCCGTCGACGAAGGTCGCGCCGCTGATCGCGGCCGCGCGGCCCGATCTCGCGGGCGAACTCGCGGACAAGCAGGATATCGAGCTGCGGCACCTGATGTCGATGTCGAGCGGGTTGCGCTACACGACGCGCGAAGGCACCGATCCGCTGTACTACGACGCGCCCGACCGGCTGCAGGTTGCCGTGACGAGCCGTGCCGCGCAGCCGCCCGGCACGCATTTCGACTACATCGACGTGAACCCGGTGCTGGTCGGTACGGCCGTGTCGATCGCCGCGGGCGAGCGCGAGGACGACTTCGCGCGCGAGCGGCTGTTCGAGCCGCTCGGCTTCGCGCACTACCGCTGGAGCGGCGCCGACGGCACCGGCGCGGTGGCGGGTGGCTGGGGCCTGCGGCTGCGCGCCGTCGACATGGCGAAGATCGGCATGCTGCTGCTCGACAACGGCCGCTGGAACGGCAAGCAGGTCGTGCCGGCCGGCTGGGTCCGGCAGATGACGACGCCATCGCCGGCCGCGGCCGACTACGGCTACTACTGCTGGATCGGCCATGTCGTCGAGCGCGGCACGCCGGAATTCGGCGCGATGGGCTTCAAGGGGCAGTTCATCACGGTGCTGCCCGCGCAGCGCGCGGTCGTCGTGATGACGAGCCTGCTGCCGACCGACGGCGGGTTGCGCGACGCGACCTACCTGAACCTCTATCGGCGGATGGTCGGCGACTACATCCTGCCGGCGCTCACGCCCGCGCGGCCGCCGGTCGAAAGCGCGGCAGCCACGCAGGCGCTGCGCGACGAACTCGAGCGCAGCCGGCAGACGAAGGGGGTGCCCGGTACCGCCACCGCGTTCAACGATGCACCGGAGATTTGATGAGGATTGCAAATTTCAGTGACCATTCGTCCGTGTGGCGTTCCGATGCACGGCGGCCCGCTGCGCCGTTCATGCGCCGGCTGCTCGCACGGGTTGCCGCGTTGCTGATCGGCGGCGGGGCGCTGGCCTCGGCATCGGCACCGATGCTGTCCGTGGCGCACGCGGCCGACGCGTTGCCGCTGCATGAAACCGGCATCGCGGCGGCCGCACCCGAAGACGTCGGCGTCGATTCGCGCAGGCTCGTCGCGCTGTCGCGCTGGATCCGCGAGCAGAAGCTCGACGTGTACAGCCTGCTCGTCGTGAAGGACGGCAAGCTGATCTTCGAGCGCTACGGCGCGAACGCGTCGCGCGACTCGACCTACGAGCTGTACTCGGTGACGAAGGCCGTGACGTCGCTCGTCGCGGGCATCCTGGTCGAGCAGGGCGCCGTGCAGCTCGACGAGCCGGTGGCCGCGCGGCTTGCCGCGTGGCGCCCCGAGCTCGGCGGCGCGCTCGCGGACAAGCGCGGCATCGAATTGAAGCACGTGCTGTCGATGTCGAGCGGCCTGCATTACGACTTCAGCCCGAAGGACGATCCGATCTACTACACCGCGCCGGACCGGCTGAAGCTCGCCGCGTCGGCCGCGCCGAAGGTCGCGCCGGGCACCGCGTTCGAGTACACCGACGTGAACCCGATCCTCGCGTCGGCGATGTTGAGCGCGGCGGCCGGCGAGCCCGTCGAGCGCTATGCGCGCGCGCACCTGTTCGGCCCGCTCGACATGAAGCGCGCGGCATGGGAGCGCGCGGATCGCACCGGGCTCGTGTCGGCCGGCTGGGGGCTGCGGCTGCGCGCCGTCGACATGGCGAAGATCGGCATGCTCGTGCTCGACGGCGGGCACTGGCAGGGGCGGCAGGTGGTGCCGCGGGCGTGGATCGCGCAGATGACGGCGCCGCGCGTGTCGCCGCACTTCGGCTACTACTGGTGGATCAACAACATCGTCGACAGCGAGCCGGAATTCGACGCGATGGGCTTCAAGGGGCAATTCATCACGGTGTTGCCGAAGCGCAATACAGTGATCGTGATGACGGGCGTGCTGCCGGTGGGCGGCGGCCTGCGCGACGCGGAGAACGTGAAGCTGTTCCGGCGGATGGTGAACGGCTACATCCTGCCGGCGCTCGATGGCGGTGCGGCGTCGGGGCAGGGCGGCGGCGCCGGCGATACGCTTGCGGCGCTGCGCGACGAACTCGAAGTGAGTGCGCGCACCGCGGGCGTGCCCGGCACGCAGCTCGATCCGACGGATCTGCCGAAGTAGGCGCATCGATACGTGTGCGGCGCTGCGTGTGGAGCGGGAAGTGAGTGCGTGCTCCGTGGGCGTGCCCGGCGCGCAGGTCGATTCGACGAATCTGCCGAAGTAGCGTCTGGCATGTGTCCGGTCGGCCCGATGCAGGCGGGCCGGACACACCGCGTGTCCCACATCACACCAGTTCACCCAGGCACGCGTCGAACTGCGCGACGAGCGTGTCGACATCGTCGGCCGTCGTCTGCGGACACACGAGCATCATGTTGTGGAACGGCGTGATCAGCACCCCGCGGTTCAGCAGATACAGATGCACGATGTGCTCGAGTTCGCTGTCGAGCTGCTCGCCGGCGATCGTGCCGTTGCGTGGCGGCACCGGCGTGAACTGGAATTCGGTGCGTGCGCCGATGCGCGTCACGCACCACGGCAGCCGATGCTTCGCGATCGCCTGTTCGAGCCTGGTCGCAAGCCGCGCGGCCAGTTCGAACATATGCGCATACGCGGCATCGGTCGCGACGTCGGCGAGCGTCGCGCGCATCGCATGCATCGCGAGCATGTTCGCGGTGAGCGTCGTACCGATCCCGGAATGGCCGGGCGGTGCGCTCAGCTTCGCCTGTTTCGCGCGTTCCGCGAATTCGGCGCTGAACCCGTACACCGCGCACGGCACGCCGCCCGCGATCGGCTTGCCGACCACCAGCGCGTCCGGTTCGAGACCGTGCGCGGCCGCGTAGCCACCCGGGCCGCTGCTGATCGTGTGGGTTTCGTCGATCACGAGCAGCGTGCCGTAGCGGCGCGTGAGTTCGCGCGCCGCCTCCCAGAAGCCCGGCTCGGGCAGCACCATGCCGATGTTCGTCATCGCCGGCTCGGCGAGCACGCATGCGACGTCGCCATCCTTCAGCGCCGCCTCGAGCGCGGCCAGATCGTTGAACTCGACCACGCGCGTGTTCGCCAGCAGGTCGTAGGACTGCCCGAGCAGGCTGTCGCGCTGCACCGGGTGGCCGTCGACGAGATCGACGAACACGTCGTCGACCGTGCCGTGATAGCAGCCGTTGAACACGACGATCGTGTTGCGGCCGGTGGCCGCGCGCGCCCAGCGCAGCACGAAGCGATTCGCGTCGCTCGCGCTCAGCGCGAACTGCCAGACCGGCAGCCTGAAGCGGCGCGCGAGTTCGCGCGACACCCAGGCGGCGTCCTCGCTCGGCAGCATCGTCGTGTAGCCGCGCGTCGCCTGTTCGGCGAGCGCGCGTGCGACCGGCTCGGGCGCATGGCCGAACATCGCGCCCGTGTCGCCGAGACAGAAGTCCGCGTAGCGATGGCCGTCGACGTCGGTGAAGGTCGCGCCGCGCGCCTCCTTCACGACCAGCGAGAACGGGGTCGACCAGTCCTGCATCCAGTGCAGCGGCACGCCGAACAGCAAATGCTCGGACGCTTCCGCGGACAACGCGCGGGAGATCGGCATGGCTTCGGTGAATGCACGGCGCTCGCGATCGAACAGCGCGCGGGCGCGGATGAGGTCGACTCCGTGGCGGGAAGGCAAAGGCAACTCCTGGGCTGTGAAGGTGGAGCAACGATAGCGCGGCGGGCGGGGGCTGAACAGACGCAGAATTACCGACACCGATGCGCAAGTGAGTACGGCATGTTCGCGGCGAATTCCTGTTTGATTTCGAGATTGCACAGGTAAATCGAAACCCGGCAGAAACATGAAGGTTTTCATGGATTCTGGTATGAGGTTTCGCGACCTATCGTGGTGGTAAGCCGTGGCGCATGCGGTCTGCCGGATGCCATCGTTGCTGGCTGTGCAGCGTATCCGACGCACGATCGCAATGGCTGGCGGGTGCTTCGATCGCACACGCATACGGCTGAGCGAAGCGAATTCCACCTCGCATTGCAGGCCAATTTCGGGATAACGGAATGCCGATTTTTCATGCGATGGTGATCGGGCGCTCGAAATGGGCCGGCTATTTCGGCAACCGGGTTTCAACCATCCTGAAAGCGGGACCTCACAATGAAGATCCACCATCAACTCGCCGCGCTCGCCGCTTGCTGCGCATTGGCCGGCCTGACGTACGCCGGGCCGACATCGCCGCAGGCGGTCGTCAAGAAGATCACGCTGACCGCGAACATCGGCGACAGTCTGTTCGTTTCGAGGCCGGACAACTCGGCGTTGGGCGATGTGGTCGAACTGAACGCGACGGGCGGCGCGCAGCAGACCGTCGGCGCAGTGTTGCCGATTCGCGTGCGCGCGACGAATCCCGATATCAACGTCGTACTGTTGCGGCCGTCCGGATCGCCGAGCGGCGTTGACGGCCTGGCCGATGTGAAGGTCGGTCTGACGGACAACGCGGGCGACCGGGGCACGGTGCCTGGCGCCGGCCGGCCGGTCAGGCTGGCGAAGCGCGGACACGACGGTTTCGACGGCTACGACGAAACGCATGACGTGAAGATCAGCGCGCACGTGCAGGACGTGCACGCAACCGGGCAGCCGACTGTCGGCCGTAATCCGGCCAGTGTCGTGCTGGTGTTCGAACCGGCCGCGTCGGCTGGTCGCGAGCCGGCGGTGGAGCGGGTTTCCGCAGTCGGCGAGTAAGGCCGTGGCCCCGTCGGACGTATCGGGCGGGGTTTTTCAGTCGAAGTTTTTGCGCATAAACATACGACAACCTATCTCTAGGGGCGCGAAATTGGAAGTGAGTGTGTACTCACATTTACGGCATTAAACCAATATAAACGGAGTAAACAACCAATTCATCCCCAGCCTCGATCGCGTCTAGGCTGCACAATATGGTACGACGACATATGAATGGGGCGCGTTCGACCGCGACGATCAGCCCGCGAACGATGCGGTACACACGCGGCCGCCGGTCGCGCGGAACGTGGCGATCTCGGACGTGACGTTGAGCGGCGTGACTGCGTCGTGTTTCCAGGCGATCGTCGTGCAGGGGCCGGTTGCGTTCGACTACAACGGCACGCCGCCGCTGCCCGCCGTGCAGCCGATTGCCGGCGTGACGATCGGCAACTACGACTTCGGCACGCCGGTGTATCGGGCATGCCGATGGTCACATCGGCGGGGGCGATCCATGCATTCAACGTGAGCGCGATGACGCTGACGAACGTGACGATCGCCGGGCGGGCAGCAACGCGACGAGCACCGGCAAGCGGTGGCGCAACGGGGTGGAGGGGCGTTCGCGTGCGGCCGGCCGATACGCGCGAACGCGACGCGTCATGCCAGCGTCTTGACCATGTGATGTTCATCGTAGAAGCGGCCGTCGACGAACAGCGAACGCGGTTCCGTGCCGAACCGGACGAACCCTTGAGACACATACAAGCGTTCCGCGGTGCCGTTGATCTCGTTCACGCACAGGATCAGTTGCCTGCACTTCCACGCATGCGCCGCATGCGCGGTCGCGCCGTCGAGCAGCGATTGCGCAATGCCGCGGCCACGATACGCGGGGTCGACGAACACGCCCCAGATCGTCGCCTTGTGCGCGACCTTGGCGCGCGCGTCGCGGCGCACGCCCGTGATGCCGACGAGCGATGCATCGTCGAATGCGCCGAACACGGCGCGCTCGTGGGTGGGCGTGATGCGCGTCGCGAATTCGTCGACCGGGACGCCGGCTTCCTCGTCGCGGGTCGGCAGGAACGAAGTCGGCGACGAGTCGACCGCGCGCAGGCGGACGGACTGGAATTGCGCCGCGTCGGCGGCGTCGAGCAGGCGGATCGTGATCATCGGTCGGTGTTGTCGTTGGTGTGCCGGAAGGTCGGAATCTGCGGCGCGGTGCGCGGCAAGGCATCGACCGATGCTAATCGAAAACACACGCATTTGCCGGTGCGATCGGCACGCCGCATCGACAGGCGTGAAGCGCGCTACCGAGGCGCGAGTGATGGTCGGGATGACGCGTGGAGCATCGCTGCGCGTTCGCGAAGTCCGCAGGCAATCGTGCTCGGGGCGCCGAACGCATGCGCGTGGAAACGAGCCGGATGCGAACGCACCTGCCGTTGCGTTGGACGCGAACGCGTGCATGTGGCGCGCGACGTGAGGAACGTGACGACGCAGTGCCGTGCGCGACAGGCATGCCGCGCCGACTCGTGGAAGAGGGATGAAGTGAAGCTCGTGCCGGCCATTGCGCCGAAGCGCCGCCGGACACGCGAAATACGTCCGCGACGTGAGGGGGCCGCGATATATGTGATGCGCCCGATCAGTTCAGGCGCATGCGATCCGCCTCGATACCGCCTCCGCGACGTGAGGTGTCCGCGATACGTGTGATGCGCCCGATCAGCTCAGGCGCATGCGATCCGCCTCAATACCGCGACAGCTGATTGCCGTTGATCTGCACGCGATCGCCCGGGCGCAGGTCGCCCGGCGACTGCACGTCGAACGAGCGCGTCGAGCCGTCGCTCACCCGCACGTCGATCCGGTAGCTGCTCGGCGGTTGGGCCGCGCCCATCTGCTGACCGATCTGGTTGCCGGCGACGGCGCCGCCGAGCGCGCCGATCACGGTGGCCGCATCGCGGCCGTGGCCGCGGCCGAACTGGTTGCCCACCAGGCCGCCGACCAGCGCACCGACGACGGTGCCGGCGACGCCCGACGTGCCGACCGAGCCGTTGACCGGCTGGATGTTCGCGACGGTGCCGTATTGCGTGCCGTAGCCGTTGCCGTACTGGCCGCCGTAAGGCTGCGGGTTGCCGTACTGGTCGTACTGCGGCGCCTGGTTCGGATAGGCCGGCTGCTGCGGCTGCACGTAACCCGGTTGCGAATACGCGGGTTGCGCGTAGCCGGGCGTCGCGTACTGTTGCTGCGGATAGCCCGGTTGCGCGCCGTAGTAGCCCGGCGCGACACAGGCGGTCAGCGGAAGCGCCGCCACGGCGACGAGCGTGGCGAACAGAACGGTCTTCGTGGAAGGCATGCGCATCATGATGTTTCCTGCATCGGCAACGTGTTCGCCGACGAATTCCGGGACGGGTGGCGAACTCGGCGTGAGTATAAGGAAAGGGCGGATGCGCGTCCGGTGCGGCCGGGTAACAACGTGTAAAGTCTGTTGCCGCGCAAATCGCGGTGCGGCGCGGCCGAGATTCGACGATGCGGTTCGCCGTCCGGCAGCCGCGTGAGGGCGCCGATTGTGCGACGATCGGCATCCGCGGGCGCCCGCCCGGTGATCACACCCCATCTTCGCGCCACGCCCGACGGGCAGCTCGCCCGCACATCGCGAAATCGAATGCGCGGCATCGCGACATTTAATTGGCCACTGGCCGCCCCGTCCGATATCGTGACCGCACATCCCTGCCAACGGTCGCGCCGTGCCGGCTGCGGTGCCTTCCCCTGTCCGCGTCGGCGTCGCGCAGCGGCCGCCCCACTCATTCCGACTCATGACCGATCGCTTCTTCACCAACGCCGTCGATGCCGGCGGCCGGCCCGTCAACCTCGTCGTCCATGACGGCCGCTTCGTCGCGATCGGCGCCGCTTGCACTGCCGCACCCGGGGCCGAAACGATCGACCTCGGCGGCCGCGTCGTGCTGCCCGGCTTCGTCGACGGCCACATCCATCTCGACAAGAGTTTCGTCGGCGACCGCTGGGTGCCGCACCAATCGGTCGACTCGCTGCGCGAGCGGCTCGTGGTCGAGAAGCGCCAGCTCGCGGCCGCGCCGCCGATCGTCGAGCGCGCGAATGCGCTGATCGCGCAGGCCGCCGCGTTCGGCACGATCGCGATGCGCAGCCAAGTCGACGTGGACGCGACGACCGGCCTGTCGAACCTGCACGCCGTGATGGCCGCGCGCGAACAGTGGCGCGGAATCGTCGACATCGAACTGGTCGCGTTTCCGCAGGCCGGCGTGGTGACGTGCCCGGGCACCACCGCGCTCCTCGATGCGGCCGTGCGCGAAGGCGCGGACGTGGTCGGCGGGATCGACCCGACGACGCTCGACGGCGACGCGGACGGCCAGCTCGACATCGTGTTCGGCATCGCCGAGAAGCGCGGCGCGAAGATCGACATCCACCTGCACGAACCGGGCGAGACCGGCATCGCGCAACTGCTGCGGATCGCGGCGCGCACGCGCGCGGCCGGCCTCGGCGGCCGCGTGAACGTGAGCCACGCGTATGCGCTCGGCCAGGTCGAACATGGCGACGTCGAGCGTGCGGCCGCGGCACTCGCCGACGCCGGCGTGTCGATCCTGACCAACGCGCCGGGCGACTGCGCATTCCCGCCGGTTCAGCAGCTGCGCGACGCGGGCGTCCACGTGTTCGCCGGCAACGACAACATTCGCGACGCGTGGTGGCCGTACGGCAACGGCGACATGCTGCAGCGCGCGATGATGGTCGGCTACCGCTCGGGCTTCCATACCGACGAAGCGCTCGGCATCGCGCTCGACATGGCGACGCACGCCGGCGCGCGCGCGCTCGGCCTAGCGCACTACGGCATCGCGGTCGGCTGCGACGCGAGCTTCGTCGCGGTGCGCGCGCCGAATGCGGCGGCCGCCGTCGCCGGCGTGCCGGCCGAACGCTGGGTGTTCCGGCGCGGCGAAAGCGACACCGGCGCGCCGTTCGCGCCGGCGCTGCGTTTCACGCGCTGACGACCCGACCGCCGTCGCGGTGCGTGCATCGCGACGGCTTCAAACTGACTGAACGACTGACCGACCACACCGGAACCGACATGACGAACCTGCTGATCCGCAACGTCCGCACGCACGCCGACGAAGCGCTCGACATCCTGATCGACGGCGAGCGCATCGCGCGCGTCGGCCCGTCGCTCGACGCGCCCGCCGGCTGCGCGATCGAGGACGGCGCGGGCGCGCTCGCGCTGCCCGGCCTCGTCGAAGGCCACACGCATCTCGACAAGACCCACTGGGGGATGCCGTGGTATCGCAACGCGGTGGGGCCGCGTCTCGTCGACCGCATCGAGAACGAGCGCAATTACCGCGCGACGAGCGGCCATGACGCGGGCGCCGCGTCGCTCGCGCTGTCGCGCGCGTTCCTCGCGGCCGGCACGACGCGCATCCGCACGCACGTCGACGTCGACACCGAAGCCGGGTTGCGCCATCTGCACGGCGTGCTCGCGACGCGCGAGACGCTGCGCGGCCAGGTGGAGATCCAGATCGTCGCGTTTCCGCAGTCGGGCGTGCTCAAGCGGCCCGGCACGGCCGCGCTGCTGTCCGACGCGCTCGGCGCGGGCGCCGACCTGCTCGGCGGTCTCGACCCGTGCGCGATCGAAGGCGATCCGGTCGAAGCGGTGGACGTGCTGTTCGGAATCGCCGAGCGTCATGGCCGCGGCCTCGACCTGCATCTGCACGAACGCGGATCGATGGGCGCGTATTCGCTCGATCTGATCCTGCAGCGCACGGCCGCGCTCGGCATGCAAGGCAAGGTCACGATCAGCCACGGCTTCTGCCTCGGCGACATCGCCGAGCGCGAGCGCGACGCGCTGCTCGCGCGGATGGCCGAGCTCGGCGTCGCGATCGTCACGACCGCGCCGGCCGCGGTGCCGGTGCCGTCGGTCGTTGCGTGCCGCGCGGCCGGCGTGACCGTGATCGGCGGCAACGACGGCGTGCGCGACACGTGGACGCCGTACGGCTCGCCCGACATGCTCGAACGCGCGATGCTGATCGGCATGCGCAACGATTTCCGCCGCGACGACGCGCTCGAAGTCGCGCTCGACTGCGTGACGCACGGCGCGGCACGCGGTTGCGGCTTCGCCGACTATGGCCTGGAAGCAGGCAAGCGCGCGGACGTCGTGCTGGTCGATGCGCTGACGTTCGCCGAGGCCGTCGTCGCGCGGCCGACGCGGCGGCTCGTCGTGTCGTCGGGGCGGATCGTCGCGCGCGACGGCGCGCTGGTCTGAACCGGGCGCCGCATCGTGCCGGTTATGATCGGGCTTCCTTCAGCCTGATCTTCCGGGAGACGACGATGCGACGCACACGCACGATGGCCGCACGGGCCGCAGGATGGATCGCCGCGGCGACGTTCGCGACGGCGGCCGCGCAGGCGATGGCGGCGGGCGCGGACGGCGCGCAGCAGGAGGCGAATCGCCGCACGGTGCTCGCGTTCTACGAGAAAGGCCTGAACGAGAAGGATGCGGATGCCGCCCTCGCGTACGTCGGCGACCGGTACGTGCAGCACAACCCGAACGCGGCCGACGGCCGCGACGGTTTCCGCAAGTTCGTCGCGTTCCTGCGCGACAAGTATCCGCAGTCGCACAGCGAGATCAAGCGCTCGTTCGTCGACGGCGACTACGTGATCCTGCACGTGCACGCGGTGCGCGAGCCCGGCACGCGCGGCAGCGCGATCGTGGACATCTTCCGGCTCGAACACGGCAAGATCGTCGAACACTGGGACGTGAACCAGCCGGTGCCGGAGCAGGCGGCGAACGGGAACACGATGTTCTGACGGTCGGTTTTCTCGACATGCGCCGCCGCCCGGTCGATGCCGGCCCGCATCGCTGCGCTCATTCCTGCTCGTGCTCCAGCATCGCCGCGAGCGCCTTCGTCAGCTCGCTGACCATCGGATCGGCGGTCGGCCGATGCAGGATCGCGATGTCCATGTGCTCGATCGGCGCGAAGCCGCCGTGCGCGTCGGTCAGCACGACGTGGTCGTCGGTCACCACGCGCGCTGGCAGCACGCTGATGCCGAGCCCGTCCGCGACGGCTGCCTGGATCCCGCTCAGGCTCGACGTCGTGAAGCTGATCCGCCAGCGGCGGCCGCGTTCCTCGATCGCCTTGATCATGTCGTCGCGATAAAGCCCGCGCGGCGGGAACACGACGATCGGCACCGGATCGAGGTCGATCGTCGGATGCTGCGCGCTGTCGATCCAGCGCAGTTTCTCCGGCCAGCGCACCACCGCCTCGCGGCTGTCGCGCCGCTGCTTGATCAGCACGAGATCGAGCTCGCCGCGATCGTAGGCCGCGCAGATGTCGCGGCTCAGCCCGCACGTCACCTCGAGCTTCACCTGCGGATGATCGCGCTTGAACGCGGCGAGCGCGTGGGTCGTGCGGCCCGCCGCGAAATCGTCGGGCACGCCGAGCCGGATCGTCAGTGCGACGGTCGCGCCCGACAGCGCTTCCAGCATCTCGTCGTTCAGCGCGATCATGCGCCGCGCGTAGCTGAGCACCGTCACGCCGGCGTCGGTCGGCCGCACGTCGCGCGTGCCGCGGTCGAGCAGGCGATGCCCGGCGATCTCCTCCAGCCGCCGCACCTTCTGGCTGACCGTCGACTGCGTCGAATGCAGGCGCGCGGACGCGGTCGTGAAGCTGCCGCAGTCGGCGACCATCACGAGCGCGCGCAACAGGTCGAGGTCGAACAAAGGTCTATTCATTTCTGCACTTTTGCGGATTCGAGCATTTCATTTTCAAATGCGTGCGACGACTTTTAACATGGCCCGAGACGGCGGGCAATCGCGGTTTCGCCGGATCCGGCGCGGCTGTGCGGGCGGACTTGCAAGGAGGCACCGGGGGTTTTTCAAACGGATGGCGATCGTCGGCGCGTTTGTGTTGATGAAGCTCACGAGTGCCGCCGCCGACGGTGGCGCGCTCGAAGGGGCGGCCGAGCGTGGCCACGGCGACACGGTGCGCACGTTGATCGACACGGGCGTGAAGGTCGATCACGTGAACCGGCTCGGCGCGGCCGCGCTGCTGGAAGCGATTGCGCTCGGCGACGGCGGCGAGCGCCATGTGCGGATCGTGCAGTTGCTGGTGGATGCGAAGGCGGACGTGAACCTGGCCGATTCGAACGGCGAGACACCGCTGTGGCATGCGCGCAGCCGAGGTATACGAAGATCGAGCGGATTTCGGGGGCAGCGAAAGGGCAGTGGCGTCAGCGGGGATGCGATTTGCGCGCGGTGCCGGTGTCGGGAAGCTGGCGGAGGAACTCGCCGGCCAGATTCACGCAGTAGTCGAACGACGGTGTGTAACCGAGTGTCGAGATATCGTTGAAGCGAGACTGAACGAACGTGCGACGTTCGTCGAGCAGATGCAGGAAGGTATCTCGATGGCGAACGAGAAATGCGCTTGCCTCCATCAGGCTCTTCGGCTCCCGCTCGATGACCAGGCAGAGATCGAACAGGTCTCGCGCGGTGGGACGATCTCCGCGATGCCACATTTTCTTGGCCACGATTTCCGCTGAAGTCTCGACCTTGACGATGTGGTCCATCAGCATCCATTCGTCGTAACCGGGAGACATCAGGTTTCGGGAGACCACGAAGTCGATTTCACCGTCGGGCAACACCAGTTTCACGAAACCGGCGTGTTCCTCGTACTCGGTCGTGATGTCGGATGCGGCGTCGCTGATGCGTGGGTTCACGTACCCGAGGTACTGCGGGTCGGGTACGAAGATATCGATGTCCTTGCTGACACGATGTCCGTGACGCAGCATGAGGACGGTGCCGCCGCCAAATGTCCAGAACGGATGTGCCGTGCCGTACTGGCGTATCTCGTCGATTAGCGTCAGCGTTTTGCGGAAAAGCCCCTGCCACGGGCCGTCGGGCAATTCGGCCGGTGCAGTCATGCCCATACCTCCCGGTACAGATGAAGATCCTTCGACCATGCGGCCAGGTTTTTCCAGATGGCGCGAAGCGGCGTGCCGGAGCGTGCGGCCGCTTCTTCGGCGGCCTTCACCACCACCGGCAACGGTACCTCGTCGAGGATGACGGAGATCTGCGATTCGTACCCTGCCGGAATTTGTCCCGTGGTCAGCGCGTCCGCCAGCAGTCGCTCGGTCAATTCACCCTTATAGCTGACGTTCGAGCTCACGACGGCCTTGTAGAGGCCGCTTTGGGCCGATCGCGGCTGCGCCAGGAGTTCGATGCCGAGCACGCTGAGCAACGGGATGAGCTTGTTGATTCCAAGATCCTTGACCTTGCCGGTTTCGAGCTGGTTCACCGTGAGACGAGACAATCCGGCGAGTTTTGCAAGCTGGGCCTGTGTGAGATCGAGTTCCGCCCGCCGTTTGGCAACGGCCTGACCGATTTCATAGAGTTGCATGTTCACCTCCCGACGCAGGTTCACCGCACGAAAATGTAAGTTATATCTTACATCTCGATGGTATGCATTGTCACGCATGGACGCGGGTGCGGTATAGGATGGATGGTCTATTCAAGCGAAGAAAATGTTGCGAGAGACGGCGATCGGTCGCGCTGTATAGACATACTCGCTCGACGGAAATCCGTGAAAACTCGTTCTGTGGCAGTCAAGCATCACCCCGGGTAAACGCTCAAAATATGGAGAAAATCGTGTAAATGTCCATTTTTTGCTCATCTATCCTGCTCCTTGCCCCGATTTAATTTCCCCGACTCCCTCAATCCGCCCCACATCCATTCCTTCCGCTTGCGCTCGAAAATCAAGCGGTCTAGACTGCATCGCAGCTTCATCGAAGTCCCCGTCTTTCGCGTACCGCGCCGGGCCAGCCGGCACGACGCTCCCCAACGGACGCCCGGCGCCTTCCCCCGCCACGTCGAGACCAAAAGGACACACCATGAACCGCACTGCAAGGCTTCTCGCTTCCGCGCTGGCGTTCGCGCCGCTCGTCTCGTTCGCGCAGGACACGGCGACGATCCGCTGGGGCATCGATCCCACCTATCCGCCGTTCGAGGCGAAGCAGCCCGACGGCTCGCTCGCCGGCTTCGACATCGACCTGCGCAATGCGATCTGCGAGCAGCTGCGCGCGAAATGCGTGTGGGTCGAGCAGGGTTTCGACGGGATGATTCCGGCGCTGCGCGCGCGCAAGTTCGACGTGATCATGTCCGCGATGACGGCCACCGACGAGCGGCTCAAGCAGATCGACTTTTCGAACAAGCTGTATGCGTCGCCGGGCGCGCTCGTCGCACCGGCCGGCTCGAAGCTGCTGCCGACCGCGGCGTCGCTCGCGGGCAAGCGCGTCGGGATCGACCAGGGCACGACGCAGGAGGCCTACGCGAAGGCCGAATGGGCGACCAAGGGCGTGACGATCGTGTCGTACCAGAACCAGGACCAGGTGTATCAGGATCTGGTGAACGGCCGCCTCGACGCGACCTTCCAGGACAAGACGCAAGCCGGCTATTCGTTCCTGAAGACGCCGCGCGGCAAGGGTTATGCATTCGCGGGGCCCGACGTGACCGACGTGCGCATCACCGGCTACGGCGTCGCGATGGGCGTGCGCAAAGGCGACGCCGAGATGAAGAAGCGGCTGAATGACGCGATCGTCGCGATCCGCGCGAACGGCACGTACCAGAAGATCGCCGCGAAATATTTCGACTTCGACATCTACGGCGCCAAGCAGCAGCTGACTTCCGCGCCGTGAACCCGTGACCCTGCAATTCCATGACCCCGTGGCTCAATCAATCGACAGGCAACCCATGACGAGTATCCAGGAACGCGTCGCGAAAGCCGTGACGCCCGAACTGATCGCCGCCTTCCGCGACGAAGGCGCGGTATGCATCAAGGGCATCTTCTCGCCCGACGAAGTGGCCGCGCTGCGTGCCGGCATCGACGCGAACCTCGCGCAGCCGAGCGCGCGCGCGAAGGTCGCGAGCCGGCCCGACGATCCGGGCTGGTTCTTCGAGGACTTCTGCAACTGGCAGCACAACGACGCGTATCGCGACTTCATCGTGCGGTCGCCCGCGCCGTCGGTGGCCGCGGCGCTGATGGGCACGCAGACGGTGCGGCTGCATCACGACCACCTGCTCGTGAAGGAGCCCGGCACGCGGCAGCGCACGCCGTGGCACCAGGACCAGCCGTACTACAACATCGAAGGCGACGACAACGTCAGCATGTGGATTCCGGTCGATCCGGTGCCGCTCGAATCGACGCTCGAATTCGTCGCGGGTTCGCACCAGGGGCCGTGGCTGATGCCGCGCACGTTCATGGACAAGGAGGCGAAGTGGTTCCCGGAAGGCAGCCTCGCCGACCTGCCCGACATCGAAGCCGACCGCGCGGCGTTCCCGATCCGTCACTGGGCGCTCGAGCCGGGCGACATGGTGTGCTTCCGGATGCTGACGCTGCATGCGTCGGGCGGGACGCAGAACCGCCGGCGCGCGTTCTCGATCCGCTTCGTCGGCGACGATATCCGTCATGCGCCGCGCCGCTGGAAGACGTCGCCCGATTTCCCGGGACTGGCCGACGAACTGCCCGACGGCGCGCCGCTCGAGCATGCGCTATTTCCGGTCGTGTGGTCGCGCGGCGCGGGGCAGGTCGGGGCGATCTGAGCGGCGCGGATCGACTTCGTCGCGCGACATCGAGCGACGGCAAGCGACGGCAAGCGACCTTCAGCGACGCCATGCGCGCGGTGGCCGTTGCTTCGCGAAGCGGCGCGCAGCGCGTGGTCTCTTACCCGCGCTGAAGAAGGTTCAGGTCTGGTGACGTCCGGCGCCCGGCTTGAAGCGCGAGCCGAGCCGGTAGCGGTTGCCCGGATGCAGGAAGTGCACGAACGTGACGGGCAGCCCGTTCGTCCAGGTGCGGCGCGTGAGCGTGAGGCACGGCTCGTCGGCGCGCATGTCGAGCAGCCGCGCCTGTTCACCGGACGGCAGCGACGCGTCGACGACGTGCTCGATCTCCAGTTCGTAGTGCGACACGTTGTTGAACAGGTATTCGGACGGTGGCTCGGCCTGGAAATCCTGATCGATGAATTCGGGCGCGGCGGCCGGGTTCACGTAACGATCCTCGAGCTGGATCGGGCGGCCGTTTTCCTCGTGCACGCACACCACGTGAAAGACCGGCGTGTTGACCGCCAGCCCGAACGCGGCCGCGACGTCGAACGACGCGGGCTCGCGCGACTGGCTGAGCACGCGGCAGCGATACTCGTGGCCGCGCGCGCGGATCTCGTCGCGGATGTGCGCGATCATCAGCAGGTTCGACTGCGGCTTCACCTCGGCGACGAAGGTGCCGACGCCCGCGATGCGCTTCAGCACGCCTTCCTCGGTCAGCTCGCGCAGCGCGCGGTTGACCGTCATGCGCGCGACGCCGAATTGCGCGGCGAGATCGAGTTCGGACGGAATGCGGTCCCCCGGGCGCCAGTCGCCCGCATCGACGTTCTGGCGAACGAGTGTCTTGATCTGCTGGAACGGTGCGGTGGTCTTCGTGACCATCGGGGATCCTTGGGGAAGGGCAATCGCGAAATTCTATCCCGGATCAGGGCGCGGGCAGTTCGCGAACGTCGGCCGTCGGCACGGATCCGAACGCATCGCTCAGCGCATAGCCGATCAGCTGCCGCGCGGCAGCCTCGGGTGTCGATAGCGCGCCGCTCGACTTCAGTTCGTCGAATTTCTCGCGCATCGGGAAGTTCGCTTCGCTGGTCGAGCGGATCGTCGCCTGCATGCCCGTATCGACGACGCCCGGCGCGACGCTGCAGATTCGCAGCGCGCGGTTCGCATCGAGCGCGACGGCGCGCGCGTGATGATCGAGCGCGGCCTTGGTCGCGCAGTAGACGCTCCAGCCCGCGTACGCGTTGCGCGCGGCGCCGCTCGACACGTGCAGGATCCGGCATTCGGTCGGCGCCGCTGCCGCCTGCACGAGCGCGGCCGACAGCATCAGCGGCGCCGCGACGTTCAGGCCGACCGCGCGCGCGACGAGCGCCGGATCCTGTGCGTCGAGCGGCCCGATCGGATCGACGATGCCCGCGTTGTTGAAGAGCAGCACGATCGACGCGCCGTCGACGAAGCGGCGCAGCGTGTCGCCGGCGAGCCAGGTTGCGACGGCCGACGTGTCCGACAGGTCGAGTTCGATTTCGGCGAAACGGTCGCCGGCCTGCGCGGCGAGCGACGGATGACGGCTGCGCGATACGCCGAGCACGGCGATGCCTTCCTGCAGCAATTGTTCGGCAAGCGACGCGCCGAGGCCGCGCGTGTGTCCGGTGACGATGGCGCGCACGTGCGGCGCGAGAGAGGAGGCGATCATGGCGGTGAACGAGTGAACGGTTGAAGCGTGTTGACAGGCGCGGCGCGCAGGCGGGGCGGCACGGCGTGCGGGACGGGCGATGCGCGGTATTGAACTGGCGGACGAATCCGGCCGAGCGCCGCGCGTCCGGGTGTACGCATATCGTAGCGCCGGCCTGCGCGACGCGCAAACGCGGGACGACGCCGCGCGTGAGCGCGGAGCACGCGTCCGTGCGGCCGAACGCAGGCGTCGTCGTGCGCCGCCGCACGGCCGAACCGTTGGACGAAAACCGGCCGCGGCAAGTGCGCGCGCCGCGGCGGCGAGTGGCGCCGGGCCTCACGTCGCGAGCTATCATATGGCTCGCCCGTTCGCGACGCCGGACGGGCCGCGACCGTTTCCCTTCACCTGCTGCACGCTGCGACGCCATCCATGAACACCACGCCGGACATGCCCACGCCACGCGCCCTGCGCGAACTCACGCCCCTCGAGGCCCGCATTCTCGGGGTGCTCGTCGAGAAGCAGCACACGGTGCCGGACACCTATCCGTTGTCGCTGAATGCGCTGACCGCGGGCTGCAACCAGAAAACCGCGCGCTCGCCGGTGATGAACGTCAGCGAGGACGAAGTCACGACCGCGCTCGACGGGCTCAAGCACCTGAGCCTCGTGATGGAGGGCAGCAGCAGCCGCGTGCCGCGTTTCGAGCACAACGTGAACCGCGTGCTCGGGATTCCGAGCCAGGCGATCGCGCTGCTGACGATCCTGCTGCTGCGCGGCCCGCAGACGGCCGCCGAACTGCGCCTGAACAGCGCACGCCTGCACGGCTTCGCGGACATCTCGTCGGTCGAGGCGTTCCTCGACGAACTCGCGGCGCGTGCGCAGCCGCTCGTCGTCCGGCTGCCGCGCGCGCCCGGTGCGCGCGAGAACCGCTGGATGCACCTGATGTGCGGCGAGGTGAACGTCGCCGACTACGCCGGTGCGGACGCGGGCGGCGGCGCGGATTCCGTTCCGCCGTCGGAGTTCGAGGCGCTCAAGGCCGAGCAGAAGCGGCTTGCGGATGAAGTGGCGCGGCTGAACGCACTCGTGCAGCGGATGGCGACCGAACTCGGGATCGACGTCGATACCCCGGGCGACGCCGGCTGATTGCCCGCCCGAGCCAACTCGACACCGGCGCGCATTTGAGTCGTGGATGGAGAAGCGATTCAGCCGATGCTGATTCGCGTGGCACCTGCGTCGACGAGCCGGAACAGCAGATCCTCGACGGCCGCGCCCGGCGCCGAGCCCAGGTCCGCATTGACGCGCCATCCTTGCTCCGTGCCCGCCGGTTCCGACAGATAGTGAACGATGCCGTGCAGGCCGTCCTCGGCCGGCTCGCCTGCGTCGTCGGCGTCGAACCACGCGAAGAACCATGTCCTGAACGCGTCGGTGGCCGCGGCCTCGCCGATGCCGTCGGCTTCGATCGTCGCCCAGTCCCACACGAACGGCCGGATCGACACGGCCGCCGTTTCGAGTTCGAACGCGAACGGTTCGAAGTCCAGTTGCGTGGTCGAGTCGACCATTGCCGGCTGGCCGGCCGATTCGCCTTCGGTGTGAACGATGTCGGCGCGGCACGGCAGTGCGAGCGGGCCTTCGGTGGCCAGCGTGCCGTCGGCTTTCCGGTAGGCCGGTTCGACGACGGCCGCCGGTTGCGCTGCCGCTTGTGCGAGCAGGTCGGCGTAGGGCTGGCGGATGGCGCTGAGCAGTTCGGATACGGTCATCGTGGCGTGTCGGGTCATGTTGCGTACGATCAATCACAGACAGGTGGTGCGTCGTGCCGCCTGCGCAGAAGGCGAGGCGTCATCGGCAGCGGACAGCGATGATCGTACGGTACGTCGGCCACACGCGACCACTCGGCCGAACGGCCGGCGCCCCGGGTCGCGTTGCGGCTGGCGACCGGCGGCGCCTGCATGACGCCCGTTCCATGAAGCCCTGTCGACAGGCCCGGAAACGTCGGCAGGCGCGCGCCCGAATCGCGCGGCATCGGCGCAACGCGCCGAATGCCCGGGCGATCCGTTGCGGATCGCCGTTCTTTCGCCCGGCCTCTTGACGCAGATCGCATGCCCCCGCCGCGCCTCGCTGCCGCCTTGCGCGAGTGCCATAATCGAGCCTGCACCTCATTCCAGACGTCCCCCGGAGAATCACCATGCAGAACCTCGACAATCCTTCCCACGATCGCGAGGTAGGCAGTGCCGACGCGACGCAGGACACCACGCGTATCGACGACGTCCGCATCGGCGCCGTGCGTCCGCTGATCTCGCCGGCGCTGCTGCAGGACGAACTGCCGGTGCCGGCCGCCACGCAGACGCTCGTCGAGGACACGCGCCGCGCGATCGGCGACATCCTGCACGGCCGCGACGACCGGCTGCTGCTCGTCGTCGGCCCGTGCTCGATCCACGATCACGACCAGGCGCTCGAGTACGCCCGCCGCCTGAAGGCCGCCGCCGATGCGCTGAAGGACGACCTGCTGATCACGATGCGCGTGTACTTCGAGAAGCCGCGCACGACGGTCGGCTGGAAGGGCTACATCAACGATCCGCGCCTCGACGGCAGCTTCCGCATCAACGAAGGGCTGCGCGCGGCGCGGCAACTGCTGCTCGACATCAACGCGCTCGGCCTGCCTGCGTCGACCGAATTCCTCGACCTGCTGAGCCCGCAGTACATCGCGGACCTGATCGCGTGGGGCGCGATCGGTGCGCGCACGACCGAGAGCCAGAGCCATCGTCAGCTGGCATCGGGGCTGAGCTGTCCGATCGGTTTCAAGAATGGCACCGACGGCGGCGTGCAGGTCGCATCCGACGCGATCGTCGCCGCGCGCGCGAGCCATGCGTTCATGGGGATGACGAAGATGGGCATGGCAGCGATCTTCGAGACGCGCGGCAACGACGACGCGCACGTGATCCTGCGCGGCGGCAAGAACGGGCCGAACTACGACGCCGAGCACGTCGAGGCGAGCTGCGCGGTGCTGCGCAAGAGCGGGTTGCGCGAGCAGGTGATGGTCGATTGCTCGCATGCGAATTCCAACAAGTCGCACGAGCGGCAGATCGAGGTCGCGCAGGATCTCGCGCGGCAGCTGTCGCAGGGCGAGCACCGGATCGTCGGCGTGATGGTCGAGAGCCATCTCGAGGCCGGGCGCCAGGATCTGAAGCCGGGCGTGCCGCTGCAGTACGGCGTGTCGATCACCGACGCGTGCCTGAGCTGGACGCAGACGGAGCCGGTGCTCGACGTGCTGGCGGAGGCGGTGCGGCATCGCAGGGTGTATTCGCGCAACGCGTGAGGCGGTGTGACTGCGTGGCGGGGCCGGGGACGTCCGCCGCACGGTCCGTGCGCCGGTGACGACCGGATGCCCGTCTCCGACGTTCTCCCGATCGACATGCCGCGGCGCGCACATCCTGTCCGCACGGACATTGATCTTCATCCGTCTCGCCCCGCCTGTCACGTCGCACTCCGAACGCACGATCCGGCGAATGCCGCTACCATGAAGCCGTGTTGCACGCTGCGGTCCGGCCACGCCGGTCCGTCATGCACACACGCACTGGCGGCGCGGCTGGCCGCCACGCGACCGACGAAGCGCGGGGCGCTCACCGATCAGCCGTTGCGCCCGCGTCGCTTCGCTCCCGGAATCAACAACAACCGAACCGGAGTGCAATACATGAAGTTCTACAAGACCCTCATCGCGGCAACCGTCCTCGCATCGAGCGTCAGCGCGCACGCGCAGATCGCCGGCGCGCAGCCGCTCAGCGTGACCGTCGAGCAATCGCAGGCGCTGCTCGAAGGCTGGAGCGTGAAGAAGAGCGTGCTCGGCAAGGCCGTGTACAACGACCAGAACCAGAAAGTCGGCACGGTGCGCGACCTGATCGTCGCGCCGGACGGCTCGGTGTCGGCGGCGATCGTGTCGGCCGGCGGCTTCCTCGGCGTGGCCGCGCATGACGTCGCGGTGCCGATCGCGTCGCTCGACGTGCGCAACGGCAACATCTACCTGCCGGGCGCGACGAAGGACGCGCTGAAGGCCACGCCGGCATTCCAGTACGCGAAGGTGCCGTCGCCGCCGAAGCCGAAGAAGGCCGACGACAAGCACTGATCCACGCGGCCCGGCGCGCGACCTGCCATGCCCGGCCGGCCGCGCGCCGGCCCGCGCCACGTCGCGTCGCGCGTCGATCCATCTCGGGCGCGTCGCGCGCCCACGCTCGGTCTACGTAATTCTACGTAGCCCCGCATACGTAGTTGTGCGCTTGTAAGCTGCCCCTGTCGCGCGGAATACTACGGCCCATCGCCGCGGCATCCACGAGACGCGGCACGACGCATCGACGTCACGCGGGTTCGGCGCCTGGCCGGATCCACTCAAAACCACATTGGAGACCAGGAGACGCCATGAATCGGGCTTCCAGTACCCTGCTATGGATCGCCGTCGCGCTGCTCGGCGCATTCGCGTTCGGGACGATCGCACTCGCGCACGGCGAACGCGTCAGCGCGCTGTGGATCGTGATCGCCGCAGTCTGCGTATATCTGATCGCATATCGCTTCTACAGCCGTTTCATCGCCAGCAAGGTCATGCAGCTCGACGGGCTGCGGATGACGCCGGCCGTCCGGCACAACGACGGCCTCGACTACGTACCGACCAACAAGTACGTGCTGTTCGGCCATCACTTCGCCGCGATCGCCGGCGCCGGGCCGCTCGTCGGCCCCGTGCTCGCCGCGCAGATGGGCTACACGCCCGGCATGCTGTGGATCCTGGCCGGCGTCGTGTTCGCCGGCGCGGTGCAGGACTTCATCGTGCTGTTCATCTCGACGCGCCGCGACGGCCGCTCGCTCGGCGACCTCGTCAAGATGGAGCTTGGCACGGTGCCCGGCGTGATCGCGCTGTTCGGCGCGTTCCTGATCATGGTGATCATCCTCGCGGTGCTCGCGCTGATCGTCGTGAAGGCGCTGACGAATTCGCCGTGGGGCACGTTCACCGTCGCCGCGACGATTCCGATCGCGCTGTTCATGGGCGTCTACACGCGCTACATCCGTCCGGGCCGCATCGGCGAAGTGTCGATCATCGGCTTCGTGCTGCTGATGGCGTCGATCGCGTTCGGCCAGACCGTGCACGATTCGCCGGCGCTCGCCGCGTGGTTCACGTTCAGCGGCACGCAGCTCACGTGGATCCTGATCGGCTACGGTTTCGTCGCATCGGTGCTGCCGGTGTGGCTGCTGCTCGCGCCGCGCGACTACCTGTCGACGTTCCTGAAGATCGGCACGATCCTCGGCCTTGCGATCGGCATCCTGGTCGTCGCACCGGAACTGAAGATGCCCGCGCTGACGAAGTTCGTCGACGGCACGGGCCCGGTGTGGTCGGGCAACCTGTTCCCGTTCCTGTTCATCACGATCGCGTGCGGCGCGGTGTCGGGCTTCCATGCGCTGATCTCGTCGGGCACGACGCCGAAGCTGATCGACAACGAAACCAACGCGCGCTTCATCGGTTACGGCGCGATGCTGATGGAATCGTTCGTCGCGATCATGGCGCTGGTCGCCGCGTGCGTGATCGAGCCGGGCATCTACTTCGCGATGAACGCACCGGCCGCCGTGCTCGGCTCGACGCCGGAAGCCGTCGCGAACACGGTCACGCAATGGGGCTTCGTGCTGACGCCCGACATGCTGACGCAGACCGCGAAGGCCGTCGGCGAAACGACGATCATCGCGCGTGCGGGCGGCGCGCCGACGCTGGCCGTCGGCATGGCGCACATCCTGCACCAGGTGATCGGCGGCGAAGCGATGATGGCGTTCTGGTATCACTTCGCGATCCTGTTCGAGGCGCTGTTCATCCTGACGGCGGTCGACGCCGGCACGCGCGCGGGCCGCTTCATGCTGCAGGACCTGCTCGGCACGTTCCACCCGGCGCTCAAGCGCACCGAGTCGCTGCCCGCGAACCTGGTCGCCACCGCGCTGTGCGTGGCCGCGTGGGGCTACTTCCTGTACCAGGGCGTGGTCGATCCGCTCGGCGGCATCAACACGCTGTGGCCGCTGTTCGGCATCTCGAACCAGATGCTCGCCGCGATCGCGCTGGTGCTCGGCACCGTCGTGCTGTTCAAGATGAAGCGCGAGCGCTACGCGTGGGTGACGATCGTGCCGACCGCATGGCTGCTGATCTGCACGCTGACGGCAGGCTGGCAGAAGATCTTCGATGCGAACCCGAAGGTCAGCTTCCTCGCGCACGCGGCGAAGCTGCAGGCCGCGGTGGACGAAGGCAAGGTGCTCGCACCGGCGAAGTCGATCGCGCAGATGCAGCGGATCATTTTCAACGACTACATCGATGCGGCGCTGGCCGGCCTGTTCATCTTCGTCGTCGTGGCGATCGCGGGGTACGGGCTGCTCGCCGTGCTGCGCGCGCGCCGCGAGTCGAAGCCGACCGTGCGCGAGACGCCGTACGAAGCGATGCCGGCCGCGCAGGCGCTTGGCAGCGGACGTTAAAGGGAGGCCGCGATGTTCAGCGATCTGGGCAGCGACCTGCGCAGCGCGGGGCGTTACCTCGGGCAGGCGTTGCGGCTGATGGTCGGCCTGCCCGACTACGACACCTACGTCGCGCACATGCGCGACACCCATCCGGACCGCGAGCCGATGACGTATGAGGAATTCTTCCGCGAGCGTCAGAATGCGCGGTACGGGTCGGGGGCAGGGAAGTGTTGCTGAAGCGGGCCGGCGAAGCCGGCCGGTAAGGGCACCACCAAGGGCAGTCCGGTGACGGACCAGGAAGCGCCGCGAAGGCATTCGCGGCGCTTTTTATTTGGCGGGCCGGGGCGGGCATGTTTGCTGCCTGTCGTGGTTGCGGCGGTTGGCCCGCTTCAGCGCGGCTTGATCCGGCCGCCGGTATCATAGGGCTCTACTTTTTTCCGATGAATCCGCGCAGGAGAACCCGTCGTGCATGTCGGTGAGCGTTTCAACAGCATTTCCCATCTCGTCGGCGCGGTATTGTCGGTGGCAGGGCTGGTCGCGCTGGTGACGATGGGCGCGCTCGACCGCGATCCTTACAAGATCGTGAGCTTCAGCGTGTACGGCGCGATGCTGATCCTGCTGTACGGGATCTCGACCGCGTATCACAGCGTGCGCAACCCGCGGCTCAAGGCGATCCTGCAGAAGTGTGACCATTCGGCGATCTATCTGCTGATCGCGGGCAGCTACACGCCGTTCACGCTCGTCACGCTGCGCGGCCCGTGGGGCTGGTCGCTGTTCGGCGTCAGCTGGGGGCTCGCCGCGTTCGGGATCGTGCAGGAGCTCACGCTCGGACGGCGCACGCGCATCGTGTCGATGATCCTGTACGTGCTGATGGGCTGGCTCGCGCTCGTCGCGATCCGCCCGCTGATCCATGCGTTGCCGCCGGTGGGTACCGCATGGCTCGTGGCCGGCGGCGTCATCTACAGCGCCGGGATCTACTTCTTCATCAACGACGAACGCATCCGCCACGGGCACGGTATCTGGCACCTTTTCGTGCTGGCCGGCAGCCTGTGCCAGTTCGTCAGTGTCGCGATGTATGTGGCGTGAGCGACGCGGGACGCAGGCGAAGGCGCAGCCGCATGCGGCTGCGGCCGTGTCAGTCGGAGCAGGCGCGCCGCGCGTTCTTCGCGGTCGTCGGCGTCAGGTGCGACCGGCCGCTGGCGCGACGTTGCGCAGCGTGTTGAACCCGACCCACCCCCAGTAGACGCGATGATGCGCGATCAGCCCGTCGCGCAGATCCATCACCTCGACGAGATCGACCTGATCGCCGTCCGGCGTTTCGCGCGGATATTCCCAGGTGAGTTGCTTGCCGTTCGAAAAGAACCGGCCCGTGCGGTACCAGCGTCCGAGCCGGTTGCCCGGATTGCGCAGCCCTGCCGCGAAGAACGCGCCGATCGCGGGCTTGCCGTGCAGCACGCCCGAGCCGTGATCGGGCAGCGTGGCGACGATCAGCGGCGTTTCGAGGATCGCGTCGTCCGCGTACAGCGACATCAGCGCATCGAGGTCGCGTGCGACGACGGCGGCGTGCCAGTCTCGATGGATGCGGTGCGCATCGGTGTCGGCGTGGGTCATGGTGCGTTCCGGCAAGCGTGGATAACGGCACCACTGTATTGATTCAATGCTGCCGGACGTTTCACCGCAGGCCGAAACGTGGATGTTGCGTGCGCCGAGCGCAACCGCAACCGCGTTCCGCCGTTCGCGTCAGCCCCCCAGCGCGCCGAGATTCAGTTCATGCGACTTGCCGATCCACACCGCGCTGTCGCGATGGTCGCGCAGTTCGTCGTTGGTATTCGGATGCAGGAAGATGTCGAGCGCGCCGTGATTCAGCACGAGCCACGGCACGATGGTGTCGAACCGCGTGGCGTCGAATGCGATCTGGTACGACCAGGCCGGATGCGGGCCGACGAGGCGTTCGTGAAAGCGGCCGAGCTCGATGATCGCGCCGAACCGTTCTTCGACGACGAGGCGAAACGCCCAGGCCGCGTCGCGGCTGGCGGCGTCGAAGTAGACGTGTGCGTGCCAACTGTTGATCGCGGTGGAATCGATATCAGCCATGACGGGACTCGTGAGAGGAATAGGGAAGGCATGAGCGCCGTCACTTGCGGCGCGATGGGCAATTATCGCGCGTCCTTGTCGGACACGTCTTGTCGCGAAGCGATAAATCGGCGTGAAGAATGGTTGCGCGTCAAAGAAACCGGCGGGTTCGTTGAGGTATTTCCCGCGCGGGCCGGCATGCGCGGCATCGTGCCGCAAGCCCGGCCGGCGCGGGCTCCGAGCGAAATCGCTTCGGCAATACGTCATTTCGAAAATGGCAAAAGCGATTCGCGCACTGCATCGAATCGTCTGCAAAAACGCGATCAGGTCGTTGAATGAAATAAAGAAATTCCACTCGGGCGGCATTGGCGAGTCGCGCGCGTCACGCGCCGGCCGTCAGTGCCGAAAATATCAATTGCGGAATCGGCTATTCAAGCGCGCGGCCGCGCGACATACGATGGTTTCACCGCATCGACGTCGAAGATCGATGCGGACGCAACCATCTGGAGGCCATGATGCGATCCGTTGTTTCCCTTGCAGTGCTGTCCGGCGCGCTTGCCGCGCTGCCCGCCGCGAGCTTCGCGCAGTCCGTCGACACCGAGTGGCAGTCGAACGTCGCGCCGTGGACCTGGTCCGCGGCGCGTGCCGAAACCGACGTGCAGCTGATGCAGATGACGCGCGCCGGCTATCGCGCGACGACGGCCGGCAACCAGAACTATCCGCTCGCGATGCAGCGTGCGCTCGAACGCGTACGGAACCCGGTGCCCGACCGCTCGCGCGACGAGAAGGCCGCGATGGAAGCGCGTGCGGCCAGCGCCGCGCAGAGCGGCCATCCGGTAAAGGCGTTCTTCGTGAAGACCGCGTACTACCTGAAAGGCGAGAACACGTTCTGATGCGGGAGACGAGCATGGCATGCGCGAACCGACTCGCCGACGCGTGGCGCACGTCGACGATCCGCCGGCTGCCGCGCGCGTGCGCGACGCGGCGGCGTGACGATCCGTACGCTGCGCGGCGCCGCGCGAACGGCCATCGCGCCGCGCGCCCCGGCGCAGTCGCGTGCCGCACCGGGTTGCCGCGCTTCGACGCGGACGACGTTGCCGCGAGCGAGAGCGAATCATGAAGGCCGTCCGGAAAAGCCGTCGCCATCCGCCGCTGACGCGCGAATGGCTGCTGCCGTTGCCGCCCGCGCATGTGCGCGACATCTCGCTGAAATGCCACATGGCGCTCGTCGCGCTGCGTGGCGAGCACGGCAGCGAAACGTTGCTGATGCGGTTGCGCACGAGCGTCTACCTGGTGTTCCTCGCGCTCGACGACGCGGTATCGGCGGACGCGAGCGTCGACCTGTGCGTCGATGCGGAGCGCGTGCTGGACGCGAGCGTCGCGCGCGCGGCGGAAAGCGGCGCATGGACGCTGCACGACGACGAATGCGCGGTGCTCGAGCGCATCCTCGCCGCGAACGATGCGTGCGTCGCGACGCTCACGCGGCACCGGCTCGCCGAGCTGTGGCGTCACGTCAGTGCGTTGGCGTCGGCCGACCAGCCGGCCCTCGTCGCGCAAGCCGCGGCGAAGATGCGGGAACCGGCCGTTCTGCATTGAGCATCGTCGACGCGACCGGCGCCGCGCGATGTTTCATACCTGTCCCATTCCCCGACGCCGACGCTCGCCGTCTAATGTCATGACGGGAACCGGACGGGTTCGGTCGATGACGATCCATCGTCGCGTGGGCGATGATCGTACGTGTCGGCGTGAACGCATCCGTTTCGATCAGGAGGAGCGATGGCGCTATACAGGATCGGCGGCTACTTCACGTGCGGAAGCGGCCGCGCATTCAGCGAGAACCTGCCGCCGGGCAGCGAAGTGACGATCGCGGGCATCTATCGATGCACCGTTTGCGGCGATGAGATCGGCATTGCGAAGCGGCAGACGCTGCCGTCCGACGACGAGCATCGGCACGATCTCGATCCACCGTCCGACCCGCTGCTCGACCTCGGCCCGACGGCATGGCAATTGATCGCGGCCGCGGAGTCGAGACACTAGGCGAGCGGCGTTCGCCCGCTCATGCGTGCGCGGATGCGCGCCGCTCCCCGCACGAACGCCGACACAACCCAAGCCCGACAAAACAAAAGCGCCACGGAGCGAACTCCGTGGCGCTTCTTCGATGCCGGCCGATGCGGAGGCGCGAACCTCCGCATGGCGACACGCGCTTAAGCCGCCGTTGCCGGCTTGGCCGGCTTCTGCAGCTTGCCCTTGCCGGCGCGCTGGATTTCCTCGAGCTTGATCTCGACGTGGCGCGAGAACACGTACTCGGCCGGACGCTGCTTCGCGATCGAGATGTCCGGCGCGAACGCGCCTTCGGTCTTGATGCCCTTCCGGCTCACGGCGAACGCCTTCAGCGGATGCGCGATCGTGTCCATCACGGCGGTGGCTTCGAAGCCGCAGTGGACCATGCAGTCCGCGCACTTCTCGTAGTTGCCGACGCCGTAGTTGTCCCAGTTCGTGTCTTCCATCAGTTCCTTGAAGGTCTTCACGTAACCTTCGCCGACCAGATAGCACGGCTTCTGCCAGCCGAACACGGTACGCGCCGGGTTGCCCCACGGCGTGCACTTGTACGTCTGGTTGCCGGCCAGGAAGTCGAGGAACAGCGACGACTGGCTGAACGACCAGCGCTTGCCGCCTTCGCCGCGCTTCAGGATTTCGCGGAACAGGTTCTTCGTCTTGTCGCGGTTCAGGAAGTGCTGCTGATCCGGCGCGCGCTCGTACGCATAGCCCGGCGACACGGTGATGCCGTCGACGCCGATCGGCCCCAGCGTATCGAAGAACTTCGCGACGCGCTCGGGGATCGCATCGTTGAACAGCGTGCAGTTGATGTTCACGCGGAAGCCGCGGCGCTTCGCTTCCTTGATGGCCGCGACCGCCTTGTCGTACACGCCGTCCTGCGACACGGAATGGTCGTGCATTTCCTTGTCGCCGTCGAGGTGGACCGACCAGACGAAGTACGGATTCGGCTCGTAGTCGTCCATCTTCTTTTCCATCAGGAGCGCGTTCGTGCACAGGTACACGAACTTCTTGCGCTTCATGATGCCCTTGACGATCTCCGGCATCTCCTTGTGGAGCAGCGGCTCGCCGCCGGCGATCGACACGATGGGCGCGCCGCACTCGTCGACGGCTTCCAGGCATTCCTCGACGGACAGGCGCTGGTTCAGGATCGGGTCCGGATAATCGATCTTGCCGCAGCCGTTGCAGGCGAGGTTGCAGCGGAACAGCGGCTCGAGCATCAGCGCGAGCGGATAGCGTTTGTTGCCGGACAGGTGTTGGCGCATGATGTATGCGCCGACGCGGACTTGCTGGAGCAGCGGAATAGACAAGAGATGTCCTCCTTAAACTTCGCGGGCGACAGCTTGCGTAAGCTTCGCCGGCAACTTGAATTCGACTTTTTCCTCACGGCCCGCCATCGTCGTGACATCGACGGGCCCCAGCGCGCGCAGCGCGCCGATTACATCCTCGACCATTTCCTCGGGTGCCGACGCGCCGGCGGTCAGGCCGACCGTCTGCACGCCCGCGAACCATTCGGCCTTCACTTCCGAGCCGTCGGCGACGAGATAGCTCGGTACACCGCTTTCGGTGCCGATCTCGCGCAGGCGGTTCGAGTTCGAGCTGTTCGTCGCACCGACGACCAGCAGCACGTCGACCTGGCCGCTCAGCTCGCGCACGGCGGCCTGGCGGTTTTGCGTCGCGTAGCAGATGTCGCGCGTGTCCGGGCCGACGATGTCGGTAAACCGGCGCTGCAGCGCTTCGATGATGCCGCGCGTGTCGTCGACCGACAGCGTCGTCTGCGTGACGTACGCGACCGGCGTGTCGACCGGCAGCGTCAGCGTATCGACTTCGGCCTCGCTCTGCACGAGGATCACCTCGGCCGGGATCTGGCCGATCGTGCCCTCGACTTCCGGATGGCCCGCATGGCCGATCAGGATCAGCCGGCGGCCCGCCGCGACGTACTGGCGGCCCTGCACGTGCACTTTCGTGACGAGCGGGCAGGTGGCGTCCAGCACGTCGAGCCCGCGCGTTTCCGCGTCGCGTTCGACCGTCTGGGCGACCCCGTGCGCGCTGAAGATCGCCACGGCGCCGTGCGGCACCTCGTCGAGCTCCTCGACGAATCGAGCCCCTTTATTACGCAGGTTTTCGACGACGTGCCGGTTATGCACGATCTCATGACGCACATAGACCGGCGCACCGTGCTGTTGCAGCGCGCGATCGACGATCTCGATCGCGCGGACAACCCCCGCACAAAAGCCGCGGGGCTGGGCAAGGATGACTCGCATAAGTGAGCGAACTCCGACGACAGACGCCGGGTTCGAAGAGCTGGCACCGCTCGCTCGCCCCGGCTTGATGTTATGAAGGCAGGAACGAACCGGCCAGGCCAGGCCCCGGAACCCCGAATTAATCGCGCATTTTAACCCTATCGGGCCGTCCTTGCTCTGGTGCTGTATCGGCCGTGTTGCATCCGCCGCAGCGCCGCGTCGGCGCTCGTGCGTGCGGAACCCGGTAAACTGCGCGGTTTCGCGGGCAGCCCGTCCGGCTGCCCGGCGTCGCGCTCATTTCAAGGCCATTCGATGACCGTCGATTCTTACGCGTATTGCCCTGCCGCTGGTGCGGTCAAGGGTGTTTTCACTCCGACCCCGATTGAGATCGAACGATCCGGGGCTGCTGGCGCCGGCGTCCGGCAGGAGGCGTGCCGATGATGCTGGCGATTACCTTCCTGGTGTCCGGCCTGTCGCTGGTGATCTGGATCGTGCTGCTGGTCGCGCGCGGCGGCTTCTGGCGCGCGCGACCCGCGCGGGCCCTGCCGCCGGAAGCGCGCGGCGCCGCGGCCGAGGCCGGCTGGCCGGCGGTCGTCGCGGTCGTGCCGGCGCGCAACGAGGTCGACGTGATCGCGCAAGCGGCGACGTCGCTGCTCGAGCAGGATTATCCGGGCGACTTTCATCTGATCATTGTCGACGACCACAGCGACGACGGCACCGCCGCCGCGGCCCGCGCGGCGGCGCTCGCGATCAACCGCGCCGACCGCCTGACCGTGCTGGCCGCGAAGCCGCTGCCGGCCGGCTGGTCGGGCAAGGTGTGGGCGCAGTCGCAGGGCATCGCCGCGGTGCGCACGCTCGGGCTGCCGGCCGACTATCTGCTGCTGACGGATGCCGACATCGGCCATCCGCCCGACGCGGTGGCCCAGCTCGTCACGCGCGCGCAGGCCGAACAGCGCGATCTCGTGTCGCTGATGGTGCGGCTGCGCTGCGATTCGTTCTGGGAAAAGGCGCTGATCCCGGCGTTCGTGTTCTTCTTCGCGAAGCTCTATCCGTTCTCGTGGATCAACAATCCGCGCAAACGGACGGCCGGCGCCGCGGGCGGCTGCATGCTGGTCAAGCGCAGCGCGCTGGAAGAGGCCGGCGGCATCGAATCGATCCGCGGCGCGCTGATCGACGACTGCAGCCTCGCCGCGCAGATCAAGCATCGCGGCAGCGGCCGGCATCCGATCCGGCTCGACCTTGCCGAGCGCAGCGTGTCGCTGCGTCCGTACGACAGCTGGCGCGACATCTGGAACATGATCGCGCGCACCGCGTTCACGCAGCTCCATTATTCGCCGCTGCTGCTCGCCGGCACGCTGCTCGGGATGACGATCATCTATCTCGTGCCGCCTGTGGCCGCGCTCGCATACGGCGCGCGGGCCTGGCCGGCGTGGCTGGCATGGGCGTCGATGTGCACGGCGTATGCGCCGATGCTGCGCTATTACCGGCGCTCGCCGCTGTGGGCGCCCGCGCTGCCGCTCGTCGCGCTGTTCTACGTCGGCGCGACGTTCGCGTCCGCGTGGCGCTACTGGCGCGGCAAGGGTGGTCAGTGGAAGGCGCGGGTGCAGGCGCCGGTGGAGCGCTGAAGCGGGCCGGCGGATGCCGGCCGTCAGGACCACCGGATTGCTGAAAACAGACAGCCCGAATCGACGTGAGCCGATTCGGGCTGTTTGCTTTCCGGCCGACGTCCGGTCGCCGCTGCGCGCGTGCTTACCGCTGCGTCAGCATCATGTACATCTGAATCACGACGTCCGGCGAGAACGTGAACGGCACCCAGCCGTAGCCGGTGTGGCGCGCGACCAGCAGACGATCGCCGTTCGACTGCTTCTGCACGGCCATCATCGGGTTCTTCGTCGTCACGAAGCGCCAGCCGGCCGGGATGCCCGGCGGCGGTTCCGGCTGCATCGACGCGCGCGCATGCGCGAGTTCCTCGATCAGCTGGCCCAGCTGTTCCGGGTGCAACGTGATCGACTGGCCGTTGACGGTCAGCGTCAGTTCGTTCTGCGACGGGCGCGCGACGTGCAGCGTCGCCTTGTCCGCGGGGGCGTCGGCGGCTGCTTCGGCCGCAGGTGCGACTTCGATCGCGGCGTCGGCGACGGTGGTCGCGACGACGTCGGTGATCGCGTCGGCCGCCGCAGCGGCGACTTCATCGGCGGCAGCCGGCGCGGTGGCGTTCGTCATCGGCTCAACGGCGGACCCGACGGCCGGTTCGACCACCTCAGCCGCGACGGCCGGCTCGATGGCCAAAGCTGCCGCGTTCGTCGCGGCGTCCTTCACGACGGCTTCGACCAGCGCTTCCGCGTCGGCGATCGCCTTCGCGTGACGCTCGGCGGCCGCTTCCGCCTGCGCGATCGCGTCGGTATGGCGCTGCGCGACGGCCTCGGCCTCGGCAGTCGCCTCCGCATGGCGTTGCGCGGCCGCGTCGGCTTGCGCGATCGCTTCGGCGTGACGCTGCGTGATCGCTTCGGCTTCGGCGGTTGCCTCGACATGGCGCTGCGCAGCCGCTTCCGCTTCGGCGATCGCCTGCGTGTGACGCTGCGCGAGTGCCTCGGCCTCGGCGATCGCGGCCGCGTGGCGCTGCGTCGCGGCCTCGGCTGCGGCGGTCGCTTCCGCATGGCGCTTCGCGGCGGCTTCGGCTTCCGCGGCGGCCGCTGCATGACGCTGCGCGGCCGCGTCCGCTTCGGTCGCGGCGGCGTGATGACGCTGCGCGGCGGCCTCGGCTTCGGCGATCGCGGCCGCATGACGCTGCGACGCGGCTTCGGCATCCGCGTGGCGCTGCGCGAGCGCCTCGGTCAGCGCGGTCGCTTCGGCGTGCCGCTGGACGGCGGCCTCGGCCTGCGCGGCGGCTTCGGTGTGGCGTTGGGCGGCGGCTTCGGCCGCGGCGGTGGCGTCGGCGTGGCGCTGCTGCGCGGCATCGGCGTCGGCGGCTGCGGCCGTGTGGCGCTGCGCGGCGGCCTGTGCTTCGGCTTCCGCGGCGGCGTGACGTGCGGCGGCGGCCTGGGCTTCCGCCGCGGCGGCGCGCGCGAACGCTTCCGCGCTGCGTGCCGCCTGCTGCGCGGCGTGGTGATCGTGGAGGAGCTGATCGACGCCCGCGTTGAGCGAATCGATCTGTTCGTTCAGGTTCATGCGTGTCTTCTCTGCGTAAGACCCGCGATTTTAACCGCTGCGCCGGTGCCGGTCCGTCAGCGACGTGTAACAAAGTGCGCAAAGCGGCGTGAAATACGCCGCTTTGTGTTACTTCAGGTAGCCCGCCGAGCCGAACCAGTCGAGCGCATCGCGCAGTCCTTCGCGGTACGGACGCGCACGGTAGCCGAGCTCGCGCTCGGCCTTCGCGGACGTGAAATACATCTTGTTCTTCGACATCCGCAGCCCGTCGACGGTCACGAACGGCTCCTTCTTCGTGAACTTCGCGACGGCCTCCGCACCGACGGCGAGCGGGTAGAGCGGCCAGCGCGGCAGCGCGATCGTCGGCGCCTTGCGGCCCGTCATCTGTGCGATGTCGGCCAGCATCTGCTGCAGCGGCAGGTTCTCGCCGCCGAGGATGTAGCGCTCGCCGATCCGGCCGCGCTCGAGCGCGAGGAAGTGGCCGTGCGCGACGTCGTCGACGTGCACCAGGTTCAGCCCGGTATCGACGAACGCGGGAATCTTGCCGAGCGCGGCCTCGACGATGATGCGGCCGGTCGGCGTCGGCTTTACGTCGCGCGGGCCGATCGGCGTCGACGGGTTGACGATCACGGCCGGCAGCCCTTCGTCGGCGATCATCCGCTCGACCGCGCGCTCGGCCAGCACCTTGCTGCGCTTGTACACGCCGATCGCCTGCTCGGCGGTCAGCGGCCGGTTCTCGTCGGACGGATCGCCGGCGCTCGTGACCTTCAGCGTCGCGACGCTGCTCGTGTAGACGATCCGTTCGACGCCTTCGGCGCGCGCCGCGCGCATCGTCGCGACCGCGCCTTCGAGGTTCGCGCGCTCGATCTCGTGCGGGTCCGGCGCCCACAGTCGGTAGTCGGCCGCCACGTGCAGCAGGTAGCGCACGCCGCGCAGCGCGGCGCGCATCGACGTCTCGTCGCGCATGTCGCCGGTGACGATCTCGGCGTCGAGATCCGCGACGTTCGTGCGCGGGCTGGTCGGGCGCACCAGCACGCGCACCGCATAGCCTTTCTGCTGCGCGATGCGTGCGACGGCCGAGCCGACGAAACCGGACGCGCCGGTGACGAGAACGAGATCGCGGGAGGTATCAGTCATGCGTTTCCTTCAGGGCCGCGCGCGGGCGGCGCGGCGGTTGTGCGTCGGCGAGATTGTACGTGGTCGGCGCGCCCGGCGACGCGAGCGCCGTCCTCCGGCACGCACGCATCGCCGGGCAGCAAACCCGCAGTTGCGTGCTCGCGCGGGCGGCTGCACTGGCGACGGCGCCGAGCCGGCCCGCCGGGCCCGTGTGCGAAGCGGCCGACGCGACTACAATGCCGGGCTTGAATGGATTGCACGACGGGAGGGCGACGCGATGAGCCGCAATGAACTGGACGAACGGATCGAGACCTACTACGTGCGGGTGCGCGGCGTCGTGCAGGGCGTCGGTTTCCGTCACGCGACGGTGCGCGAGGCGCATGCGCTGAAGCTGCGCGGCTGGGTCGCGAATCTCGAGGACGGCAGCGTCGAGGCGATGATCCAGGGCCCGGGCGCACAGATCGACCGGATGCTCGCGTGGCTGCGCCACGGGCCGCCGTCCGCGCGCGTGACCGAGGTGACGTTCGAGGAGCGCCACGTCGAAAAGCGCTTCGAGCGCTTCCAGCAGCAGTAACGCGCAAGGCTAAAACAACATGACGGGGTATCCGGAGGCCGGGCGCGGCATCGCGCTCTCGGTGATGGCGTCGACGCTGTTCGCGCTGATGTCCGCCTACGCGAAACTGCTCGCGCCGCTCACGGGGCTCGACATCTTCGCGTGGCGCATCCTGTGGACCGCGCCGGGCGCGCTCGCCCTGATCGCGCTGCGCGGCCGCTGGCCGGCGCTCGTCGAACTCGTGCGGCGCGGCGTGCGCGACTGGCGCCTGCTGGTCGCGCTGCCCGCGAGCGCGGCGCTGCTCGGCCTGCAGCTGTGGCTGTTCCTGTGGGCGCCGCTGCACGGACGCATGCTCGAAGTGTCGCTCGGCTATTTCCTGCTGCCGCTGACGATGGTGCTCGTCGGCCGCTTCTACTATCACGAACGGCTCGATCCGCTGCAATGGGCGGCGGTCGCATGCGCGGCGCTCGGCGTCGCGCACGAGGTATGGGCGACGCGCGCGTTCGCGTGGCCGACGCTCGTCGTCGCGCTCGGCTATCCGCCGTATTTCGTGCTGCGCCGCCGGATCAACGCCGATTCGCTGGCCGCGTTCGCGCTCGAGATCGTGCTGCTGTGTCCGGTCGCGTTCGCGATGGTGTCGGCGAGCGCGACGCCGGTCGCCAGCCATCCGCGGCTGTGGGCCGTGCTGCTGCCGGGGCTCGGCGTGCTCAGCACGCTCGCGCTCGCGAGCTACCTGAAGGCGAGCCGGATGCTGCCGATGGCGCTGTTCGGGATCCTCGGCTACGTCGAACCGGTGCTGCTCGTCGCGGTGTCGCTGCTGCTGCTCGGCGAGACGCTGAGCGTCGCGCAGCTCGCGACGTACGGGCCGATCTGGGCGGCCGTTGCATTGACCGCGTGGCACAGCGCGATGCTGATGCGGCGCTTGCCCGCGCGCGGCTGAGCATCGCCGCCCGGCCGTGCGACGGCGGCAACGAACGTGCCGCGCAGTGCGCATTGCTTGCGTCGCGTCACGCGATGCCGGCGTCGAACCGGCATCGCGCTGATGTGCAGCTGACGTCTGGCTGGCGGCCTCGCCAGCGTTGCATCGCCGATGTCACGCCTGTAATCGAACAGAAGATTCCGTTGCACTTTGTTACTTAGGGTATCTCCCGACCGGCCGCTAGACTGATCTGACCGCCTCCTCTTCGTATGCGGCTTTTCCATGAACGGTCATTTTCGTGCCGGGCCGGCCGGGTTGGCGCGATACGAGCATACGCGTAGCGCCGCCGATCGCGTTCGCCTTCTCCCTTCCGAATCCTCCTTCGGTGCATGCCGCACCGTCGTCGTGCAGGTGCGGCCATGTCGTTGAACACGCCGCCTGCCGTCCCGATGCCGCCGACCCGTAGCGCGCGCCTGATCGAAGTCGATTTCTTCCGCGGCATCGTGCTGCTGATGATCGTCGTCGATCACATCGGCGCGAGCGTGCTGTCGCGCGTGACGCTCCATGCATTCGCGCTGTGCGATGCGGCCGAGGTGTTCGTGTTCCTCGGCGGCTTCGCGACCGCGAGCGCGTACGGCGCGATCGCCGACCGGCACGGCGCGCGCGCGGCGCAGCGGCGGTTCGTGCGCCGCGCGATGCAGATCTACCGCGCGTTTCTCGCGACGTCGACGCTGATGCTCGTCGTGTCCGCCGTGCTCGACCATTACGGGATCGACACGCCGAACCTCGCGCTCGACGACGTCAGCGTAATGCTCGCGTCGCCGCTCACGGGGCTCGCCGAACTGCTCACGTTCCAGCGCCAGCCGTATCTCGCGTCGGTGCTGCCGATGTACGTGCTGTTCGCGCTCGCGTCGCCGGTGATCGTGCCGTTCGCGCGCCGCCATCCGTGGCTCCTCGTCGCGTTCGGCGCGACGTCGTGGCTCGCGGCGGGCTGGCTCGGCCCCGAGCTGCTGGACACCGATGCGTTCCGCTGGAACTTCAACCCGTTCGCGTGGCAGCTGATGTTCGTCGCCGGCGTGCTCGCCCGCTGCCAGCCTTTCTACCGGTACGTCGCGCTCGGGCGCTGGAGCGCCGCGGCGACCGGCGTCGCGTGCGCGATCGTGCTCGGTTGTGCGAGCTACAAGCTGTTCTCGGGGCTGCCGTTGCCGGAAGGTATTCTCAAGCGCGATCTCGCGCTGCCGCGCATCGTGAGCTTCGCGGCGATTGCCTGGCTGATGGCCGACTGCGTGCGCTACGGCTGGATCGCGCGCATTGCGCGGGCCGTGCGGCCGGTCGTCGCGGTCGGCCGGCGCGGCCTGATCTGCTTCGTCGCGGGCGCGGCGATCTCGCTCGTCATCGATTCGCTGCTGCATCCGGTCGCGAACGGCGCCGAGCTGCGGCATATCGGCGTGGGCCTCGCGGCCGACGCATGCGCGGTCGGGCTGATGATGGCGGTGGCCGGTTCGGGAACGTGGTTCGCACGCCGGCGCGGCGCGGCCGCGTGAACGGTGCGGGAAAACGCGCAGGCGGCACGCAACGTGCCGCGCTGTGCGCTCAGTGAGGTGAGCCGATACGGGAGCGGGGGACGACGGTCGCGTCGTCGGATTCGGCGTCGTCGCGTTCGTCGGACTTCGGATCGTCCTGCTGCGCGAGCACCGCATCGGCTTCGGCCGCGGCCCGGGCGGCGCGCAATGTGGTGCAGCGCTGCGCGTGCCGGATGTCCGACAGTATCCTCAAGAGCCGAGTCGTCTTGTTTTTCATGATCTTCTCCCGCCAGTGCGCATCACGACGGAGCAGATGCGCCGTTGCAACCAGTGTAGGACGTGCTGGCCGCGCTGGCGGGAGAATGTGGCGTGCACGCCGCACGCCGAGGGATAGTACTTACTGCGCCGAGGCCATCGCCTGCGCCTGCACCGCTTCTTCCTCGCGGCGCTCTTCCGCGCAGCGCTGATGCTGGCGCGACAGGCGGTTCATCATCGGCAGCAGCAGCAGGGCGAGCAGCATGCCGATCGCGGCGAGCCAGCCGAGCTTCTCGAACAGCGACAGGTACAGCGGCAGCGATTCGGTGGCCGGCAGGTCGTGCGACGGCATCTGCGCGAAGTTCGCGACGACGCTGCCCAGATACTGCGACACACCCGTCGCGACGAAATACGCGCCCATCATGAAGCCGCTCATGCGCGCCGGCACGTAGCGGGCGATCATCGCGAGGCCGAGGCCGCTCACCAGCAGTTCGCCGAGCGAGTAGAGGCCGTAGCCCCACACCATGAACCACGACGACACGCGGCCGTCCACCGCGTAGCGGCCGCTGATCGTGAACACCAGGTAGCCGGCGGCTACCGCGCCGAAGCCGAACGCATACTTCGCGGCGACCGGCAGGTCACGGCCGCTCTTCGAGAACGCGTTGTAGACCCACACGAGCACCGGGCTCAGCATCATGATCCAGATCGGGTTCAGCGCCTGGAACTGCGCGGCGCTCCACGTGAACAGCGTCGTGCCGAACAGGATGAAGCGCGGATCGACGTTGCGCAGCGCGAACAGCGTGAGCGACGTCGACATCTGCACGTAGAAGATGAAGAACAGGATCACCTGGCCGATCAGCACGAGCGCCGCGATCAGGCCCGCGCGTTCCGAACGCTCCGACTTCGCGATCATGTACGCGAAGATCGCGAGGATCGCGAACGCCGCCGTCCATACGCTCGCGACTGCGAGCTGCTTGTGCTGCAGCACGTACAGCGTGACCAGCGCGAGCGCCACGCCGCCCGCCGCCACGCCGCCGAGGCGCTTCCAGCGGATCGGTTCGTCGTCGGGCTGCGAGCCGATGTGCGCGAGCGTGCGGTGCATCAGCATGAAGTTCAGGATCGCGAGCAGCATGCCGGCGCAGCAGACCGCGAACGCGGTGTGCCAGCCCCAGTGATCCTTGATCCACGGCGTCGCGAGCATCGACACGGTCGAGCCGATGTTGACCGCCATGTAGTAGATCGTGAACGCGCTGTCGATGCGCGCATCGTCGCCTTCGTAGATGCGGCGCACGAGGTTCGCCGCGTTGGCCTTGAACAGGCCGTTGCCGACGACGATCACGCCGAGCGATGCGTACATGTACGCGAGCGCGTCGTTCGGGATCGCCAGCATCAGGTAGCCGGCGCACAGCACGGCCGCGCCGATGATCATCGTGCGACGTGCGCCGAGCACCTTGTCGCCGATCCAGCCGCCGATCGACGGCGACGCGTAGACGAGCGCGGTGAACGCGCCCCAGGTCAGGTTCGCATGGCTGTCGGTGAAACCGAGCCGGTCGACCATGAAGAGGACCAGGAGCGCGGCCATACCGTAGTAGCCGAAGCGCTCCCACATTTCGATGAGGAAGACCGTCGTAAACGAACGGGTCTGTGAAACAGGTGCGTGCATCATCAATCTCGTTTGAAACGGACGGCGCGGATCGCGCGTCGCCTTGGGGTCGAACTGGCGCCGGAGCACGGTGGCCGGGTAGGCTTTGCGTCGGCGATGGAGCAGTCGGGCGGGTTAGCCCGGGCCGGGGTCGGACTCCGCCCGATAAGGCGGTGCGAGGCCCCGACCGGCGCGCGAGTGGTAACGTTTGCCGGTCCGGTGCGTCAGGTCCGCGCCACTCAGGGAAACTCCCGATATGGCAGCAGCTTTCAGGAAAATTTGTCTCATCATCTATTTGTAAGCTTCGCGCCCGTTCTCCGAAAATTCCCGGAGAGCCGCTTGCAGCTTGCCTGTGAAGCCGGCGAGTCTGGCAAGATAGCGCGTCGTTTCGCCCGCTTCGTGCCCTGTTTAGTGCACCGGGCTCAACACCGAAGACGTGTGCGAACCCGAAGATTAAGCTATCTCGTATTAACTTAGTTACTTTCCATCAAACATTTTTTGACGACCACTTTTCGGCCTGCTATGGTTCCCCCCACTGAAAACTCGCGAGCGGCAGACGCTGCCGCACTCGGCAGCAAGATTCGCGCGTTGCGCCAACGACTCAAGCGCACGCTCGACGACACCGCTACCGCCGCGGGGATTTCGAAGCCGTTTCTGTCTCAAGTCGAACGCGGGCTCGCGTCGCCGTCACTGACGTCGCTGGCCGGTATCGCACAGGCGCTCGGCGTGACGGTGCAGTACTTCGTGGATACGCCGAGCGAGGAACGCTCGGTCTGCAGAGGCGATCAGTTGCGCTTCTTCGGATTCGCCGATTCGGCGAACCTGTTCGCGAGGCTGACCAACGTGACCGAAGGGCGTCAGCTCGAGGCGATCCTCGTGCGGATGCCGCCGGGGCAGAAGCGGTCGGAGGTGACGACCCATGCAGGAGAGGAATTCCTGTATGTAATTGAAGGGGAAGTGTCGCTGACGCTGGAAGGCAAGACGTTCGTCCTGCAGGCCGGCGACAGTTCGCACTATCAGTCGACGGTCCCGCACAGCTGGGTCAACACCGCGAAGGTCGAGTCGGTGGTGGTCTGGGTCGGTACGCCGCGGCTGTTCTAACGCACAGGTATTCCTTCGTTTCCAAGACGGAATGCCTGTCGAAAGAAACGTAAGGAATACTAAGATGCAATACGAGAATCACGGGCCTCCTCAATCGCTGTACCCGTCAGCGTCTCACGCGTAACCGCGGCATCCGCCGCGCATCGCTCGCCGAACAACTTTCTCAAGACTGCCACGATGAAATCCTTGCATGCCATGTCGGCCGTGCTGGCCGCGCTCGCCCTGACGACGCCCGTCGCCCACGCCGTTACCGTTCCGTCGAACGTCACGCTCGCTCCTCAACAGGACCTGACGCGCCAGGTGCCCGCCGAAGTCGAGTCGCTCGACCCGGCGCACATCGAATCGTGGACCGGCAACACGATCGGCCTCGACCTGTTCGAAGGGCTTGCCCGCATCGACGCGGCCGGCCAGGTCGTGCCGGGTGTCGCGCAGTCGTGGGAGCGCAAGACGCCGCAGACCTGGATCTTCAAGCTGCGCCACGATGCGAAGTGGAGCAACGGCCAGCCCGTGACGGCCGCCGATTTCGTCTACTCGTGGCAGCGCCTCGTCGACCCGAAGACGGGCTCGAAGTACACGATCCTCGTCGAGTTCGTGAAGAACTCGAAGGACATCATCGCCGGCAAGGCCGCGCCGACGACGCTCGGCGTGCGCGCAGTCGACCCGTACACGCTGGAAGTGACGACCGACGTGCCGGTCGCGTTCTTCCCCGAACTGACCGCGATGGTGCCGCTCGCGCCGGTGAACAAGGACACCGTCGCGAAGTTCGGCGACGCATGGACGCGTCCCGGCAACATCGTCAGCAACGGCGCGTACCAGCTCGTCGACTGGCAGCCGAACAACCGCATCGTGATCTCGAAGGACGCGAAGTACTGGAACGCGCCGAAGGTCGTGATCAACAAGGTCACGTACCTGCCGATCGAAAGCGACGAAACGGCGATGCGCATGTACCAGGCCGGCCAGATCGACTACAGCTACTCGATCCCGTCGGGCATCTTCCAGCAGGTCAGCAAGCAGTTCGGCGGCGAACTGCGCCCGGGCCTGCAGCTCGCGACCTACTACTACTACCTGAACAACAGCGACGCGGCGCTGAAGGACAAGCGCGTGCGCCAGGCGCTGTCGATGGTGATCGATCGCGACGTGCTGACGTCGAAGCTCACGCAGGCCGGCGAGAAGCCGATGTACGGCCTGATGCCGAACGGCACGAAGGGCGTGCACCCGTTCACGCCGGAATGGGCGTCGTGGCCGATGGCCAAGCGCGTCGCGACCGCGAAGGACCTGCTGAAGCAGGCCGGCTTCTCCGATGCGAAGCCGCTGTCGTTCACGCTGACGTACAACACCAACGACCTGCACAAGAAGGTCGCGCTGTTCACCGCATCGGAATGGCGCACGAAGCTCGGCATCGACACGAAGCTCGAGAACGTCGAGTTCAAGGTGCTGATGAAGGAGCGGCATGACGGCAAGGTGCAGATCGCGCGCGACGGCTGGTTCGCCGACTACAACGACGCGATGACCTTCTTCGACCTGATCCGCTGCGGCAGCTCGCAGAATACCGTCGGCTACTGCAACAAGCAGGCCGACACGCTCGTCGAAGAAGGCAACCAGAAGCTCGATGACAAGGCGCGCGCCACGCTGCTCACGCAGGCGCACGACGCGGCGATGAACGACACGCCGATGGTGCCGCTGTTCCAGTATTCCGCGGACCGGCTCGTGAAGCCCTACGTGGGCGGCTACTCGCTGAAGAACGTGATCGACATGCGTGCTTCGCAGGACATGTACCTGATCAAGCACTGAGCGGAGCGATCATGCTGGCCTACGCATTGAGACGCACGTTGTGGGCGGTGCCGACGATTCTCGCCGTCATCACCGTCTGCTACCTGCTGCTGCACTTCACGCCCGGCGGTCCGTTCGATACGGAGAAGCAGCTGTCCGCGGCGACGCTCGCGAACCTGAACGCGAAGTACCACCTCGACGAGCCGCTGTGGAAGCAGTACCTGCTGTATCTCGGTTCGCTGCTGCACGGCGATCTCGGCCCGTCGTTCCGCTACGTCGACTGGTCGGTGAACGATCTCGTGAAGAAGGCGCTGCCCGTGAGTCTCGGCGTGGGCGGCATCTCGATCCCGCTCTCGATCGGGTTCGGCGTGCTGCTCGGCACCGTCGCGGCCGTGCGCCGCGACAGCGTGATCGACCGCTTCGTGATGCTGATCGGCAACTTCGGCAACGTCGTGCCGCCGTTCGTGCTCGGCCCGGTGCTGGTGTGGATCTTCGCGATCCTGCTGAAGACCTCGGCCGGCAACGGCTGGCTGCCGGCCGGCGGCTGGGGCGACGGCGGCTGGCAGTACCGGCTGCTGCCGATCGTGCTGCTGACCTTCATCAACGTATCGCTGCTCGCGCGCGTGATGCGCGGCTCGATGATCGAGACGCTGTCGAGCAACTACATCCGCACCGCGCGCGCGAAGGGCCTGCCGGGCTCGACGATCGTGCTGCGCCACGCGCTCAAGCCCGCGCTGATGCCGGTCGTGTCGCTGTTCGGCACGGTCTGCATCACGTCGATCACGGCGGCCGTCGTCACCGAATCGGTGTTCGCGCTGCCCGGGCTCGGGCAGCTCGTCGTGAACGGCGCGATCAACCGCGACTACACGCTGGTGCTCGGCCTCGTCGTGCTGACGACCGTCTGTGCGGTGCTGTTCAACCTGCTGGTCGACCTCGCGTACGCATGGCTCGATCCGCGCATCCGTTATTGAGCGAGGCACTGCGATGACTCCGACTACTCCCGTCGTCAGTCTGCCTGTGCAGACCGACTCGCCGCCGCGTTCGCGCTCGCCGCTCGCGCTAGCGTTCGCGCGCTTCCTTCACAACCGCGCGGCCGTGTTCAGCCTCGTGCTGCTCGCGCTGATCACGCTCGCATGTTTCGTCGGTCCGTGGCTGCTCGCGGCCGATCCCGCCGCGAGCGACTGGGGCTCGATCAGCCTCGCACCGACGCTCGCGAACCAGCACTGGTTCGGCACCGACGAGCTCGGCCGCGACCTGCTCGTGCGCACGCTGATCGGCGGCCGCGTGTCGATCGAGGTCGGCCTGCTCGGCACGCTGGTGTCCGGCCTGTTCGGCGTGGCGTGGGGCGCGACCGCCGGCTTCGCGGGCGGCCGGGTCGACTCCGCGATGATGCGCGTCGTCGACATGATGTACGCGATCCCGTACCTGCTGATCGCGATCCTGATGATGACCCTGTTCGGCCGCTCGTTCATGCTGGTCGTGCTGACCATCAGCGCGTTCTCGTGGATCGACATGGCGCGCGTCGTGCGCGGCCAGACGCTGTCGCTGCGCAATCGCGAGTTCGTCGACGCGGCGCGCGCGATCGGCGTGTCGCCGGCGTCGATCGTGCTGCGCCACGTCGTGCCGAACCTGCTCGGCGTGGTCGTCGTGTACGCGACCGTGTCGGTGCCGAACATCGTGCTGACCGAATCGGTGCTGTCGTTCCTCGGCCTCGGCGTGCAGGAACCGATGACGAGCTGGGGCGTGCTGATCCAGGACGGCGCGCAGAAACTGGAATCGATGCCGTGGCTGCTGCTGGCACCGGCCGTCATGCTGTGCGTGACGCTCTACTGCGTGAACTTCGTTGGCGACGGCCTGCGTGACGCGCTCGACCCGAAGGATCGCTGAAGATGGCTGCTCTGTTGGAAGTAGAAAACCTCGGCGTGCGCTTCTCGCGCAAGGACGCGCCGCCGATCGACGCCGTGAGCGGCGTGTCGTTCTCGCTCGAAGCCGGCAAGACGCTCGGCATCGTCGGCGAATCGGGCTCGGGCAAGAGCCAGACCGTGATGGCGCTGCTCGGCCTGCTGGCCGGCAACGGCGCGACGACGGGCGCCGCGCGCTATCGCGGCGACAACCTGCTCGAGATGGATACGCGCGCGCTGAACGCGGTGCGCGGCGACCGGATCGCGATGATCTTCCAGGATCCGATGACGTCGCTCAATCCGTTCCTGACGATCGAGCGGCAGATGACCGAGACGCTGCAGCTGCATCGCAAGCTGTCGCGCAAGGAAGCGACGAAGCGCGCGATCGAGGCGCTCGAGTCGGTGCGCATTCCCGACGCCGCGCGCCGCATCCGCATGTATCCGCACGAGTTTTCCGGCGGCATGCGCCAGCGCGTGATGATCGCGATGGCGCTCCTGTCCGAGCCGGAAATCCTGATCGCCGACGAGCCGACCACCGCGCTCGACGTGACCGTGCAGGCGCAGATCATCGACCTGCTGCGCGAGCTGAACCGCGAGCGCGGCACCGCGATCGTGCTGATCACGCACGACATGGGCGTGGTCGCGGGCCTCGCGGACGACGTGATGGTCATGTATGCGGGCCGCACCGTCGAATACGCGCCGGCCGACTCGATCTTCGCGGCGCCGTCGCATCCGTACACGATCGGCCTGCTCAACGCGCTGCCGCGCCTGACCGACGCCGACGACGCGCCGCTCGTCGCGATTCCCGGCAATCCGCCGATGCCCGGCACCGCGCCGGCCGGCTGCGCGTTCGCGAAACGCTGCACGTATGCGGAGGCGCGCTGCGGTACCGCACGCCCCGCGCTCGAAACCTATGGCGCGGCGGGCGCGGTGCGCGCGTGCCACCGGCCGCTGGCCGATCTGACGGGAGGTCTGCGATGAGCGTCGATGAACGCCGCAATGCCGGCGCGACGGGCACGACGAGCGATACGCTGCTGTCCGTCGACGATCTGAAGGTGCATTTCCGCGTGCCGCTCGGCGGCTATCCATGGTCGCCGAAGGGCACGCTGCGCGCGGTCGACGGCGTGTCGTTCGACGTGAAGCGCGGCGAGACGGTCGGGCTCGTCGGCGAGTCGGGCTGCGGGAAGTCGACGCTCGCGCGCGCGCTGATCGGCCTCGTGCCGATGACGGCCGGCACGGTGCGCTGGCGCGGCGAAGCCGTCGCGCCCGATCACCTGCGCGGCACCGCGATGCGCCGCGAAGTGCAGATGATCTTCCAGGATCCGCTCGCGTCGCTCGATCCGCGCATGACGATCGAACAAATCGTCGCGGAGCCGCTCGTCACGCACCACGCGGGCCTCGGCCGCGCCGAAGTGCGGCGCCGCGTGGTCACGATGCTCGAACGTGTCGGCCTGAACGCGCATCACCTGCTGCGCTATCCGCACGAGTTTTCCGGCGGACAGTGCCAGCGCGTCGGCATCGCGCGCGCGCTGATCGGCGAGCCGAAGCTCGTGATCTGCGACGAGCCCGTATCGGCACTCGACGTATCGATCCAGGCGCAGATCGTGAACCTGCTGCGCGACCTGCAACGCGAACTGTCGTTGTCCTATCTTTTCGTCGCGCACGACCTGGCGGTGGTGAAGGCCATCAGCCAGCGCGTGCTCGTGATGTATCTCGGCCGCGTGATGGAGTTCGGCACGCGGCATGACGTGTACGGCGTGCCGCAGCACCCGTACACGAAGGCGCTGCTCGATGCGGCGCCGACGCCGGAGCCGGCGCGCGAGCGTGCTCGCCGTCCGATGCTGCTGGCGGGCGAGATGCCGTCGCCGCTCAACCCGCCGTCCGGCTGCGCGTTCCGCACGCGCTGCCCGGTCGCGATCGACGCGTGCGCGCAGGACGTTCCGTTGCCGGAAGTGCGGCAGGGCTCGCCGGCGCGTGTCGCGTGCATCCGGGCGGGCGTGGCGGCGTGAAGTGACGCAGCAAACATAACCAGGCAGGTCAACAGGGGTAGGGTGCGGCGCGAATGATCTTCGCGCCGCGGGTAAAGGCGCGTCCTTAACCGGGCTCGCCGGGGGGCTGGAAGCGGATCGCAACCGGCGTGGACGACATCAACACAAGACGAGAATGACGATGAACAAGCAAAAGACGATCGGGACGGCATCGAAGATGCTGCTTGCATGGGGCTTGCCGGCGCTTGCCGGCGTATCGCTGAGCGGCGTGGCGTACGCCGACGACGCGGCCCCCGCACCGCTGACGGTCGCGCAGGCGGCGCCGTCCGCCGGCGCAGGCACGTCGGTTGCGCAGGCAACGACCCCGAACGCCATTATCAACGCCGAGGCGACCCAGGCCGTCACGCCACCCGACGAGCCTTCGGCACAGTCGAAGTCGAACGGCTTCATTGCCGACAGCCACCTGAATTTCCTGTTCCGCAACTATGCGGACACGCTCGACAACAAGGGCGGCCCGCACCGTCACGCGTGGGTCCAGGGCGCGATGGCGAACTTCGAGTCGGGCTACACGACCGGCCTGATCGGCATCGGCTTCGACGCGTCGTTGTATGCGGCGCTGAAGCTCGACGGCGGTGCCGGCGCGGGCAGCATGGTGCACATCGCGAAGGGCGGCGGCGGTTCGAACCAGCTCGCATGGGCCTATCCGGGCATCTACGACGTGAAGGCGCGCATCTCGAACACGGTGGTCAAGTACGGTCTGCAGGCCGTCGACAACCCGTTCATGGAACAGCACGACAACCGCGCGCTGCCGCCGACGTTCCTCGGCGCGACGATCGTCAGCAACGAATTCAAGAACGTGATGCTCGAGGCCGGCAGCTTCACGAAGACCGATGCGCGCGGCCACACGACGCTCACCAACCTCACGACGCAATACGGCGGCACGCGCATCAATCGCCTGACCTACGTCGGCGGCACGTGGGACTATTCGCCGGACGGCGAAGTCGCGCTGTACGCCAACCAGGCCGACGACGTGTGGCACCAGTACTACGCGTCGGTGAAGCACAGCATCGGCGATACGAAGTCGATCAAGTGGACCGGCTTTGGTAACGTTTACTCGACGCACGACACGGGCGACGCGCTGCAGGGCAAGATCAACAACAACGCGTACAGCCTGTCGGTGGCCGCGCAGCACGGCCCGCACGAACTGCTGCTCGGTTATCAGCAGGTGCTCGGCGACCAGTTCTTCGACTACCTGAACGAAACGAACGGCATCTTCCTGACCAACTCGATGGACGTCGACTACAACGCGCCGCACGAAAAGTCGCTGCAGCTGCGTTACACGTTCTACGGCAAGGAAGCGGGCCTGCCGGGCTTCAAGGCGATGGTCTGGGGCGTGACGGGCTGGGGCGCGGACGGCAGCGCAGGGGCTGCGAACGATCCGAGCAAGTCGAGCATCTACTGGAGCAACGGCGCGCCGGTGCAGGGCCGTCACCACGAGTTCGGCTTCATCCCGTCGTACACGTTCCAGAGCGGCAAGCTGAAGGACACGAAGGTCACGTTCATCGCGATGTGGCACACCGGTTCCACGCACACCGCGGACGCGACCAACAAGGAGTACCGCCTGGTCGTGAACGTGCCGCTGCACGCGTTCTGATCGAAGGGGGGACGCAACGTCCCCTTCAGTCGTTTTCGTCTCGCGCGGCCGGCCTGCGACCCGTTCGATCAGGCCGGCTTGTGCAACCCCGCCACCGGATCGTTCGCGGCGGGCATGTCCTCCACCAGCGACGTGAGCTGGCGGCCCGTGTCGCGCCAGGCGTCGAGGCCGCCGCGCAGCGGCAGCGCATCGGTGAAGCCTGCGTCGAGCAGGCGCTTGGCCATCAGCGCGGCCGTCACTTCGTTCGGGCACGAGCAATACACGACGAACTTCTGTGAGAACGGATAGCGCGCGACGATGTCCTCGATGTGCCGTTCGTCCGCGAACTGCGCGCCGGGAATCGTGAACGGGTCGAGCTTGCGGTGTTCAGGCGAACGCACGTCGAGCACCACCGGCGCGGCCGCATCGCGCAGCAGTTCTTCGAGCTCGTCGACGCCGATTCGCGCAGTCGCGAGCTGGCGGATCAGCGCGCGGCGGCGCATCCAGCGCACGGCCGCGTAGACGGCCAGCAGTGCGACGATCACCAGCAGTACCGCGCGGCCGAGCCGGCTCGCGCCGGCGAACAGCCAGTCGATCTGCCGATAGAACACGAGCCCCGCGAGGAGGCCGACGATCGTCCACAGCGCGGCGCCGAGCGCGTCGTAGCCGGCGAACGTGCGATAGCGCGTGCCGAGCGCGCCGGCCATCGGCACCGACACGAGCGACAGCCCGGGAATGAAGCGGGCGACCGCGAGCACGCGCACGCCGTAGCGGCCGAAGAATCGTTCGGTCTTCTTCACGCAGGTGTCGCGCGACAGCGACAGCCGGCAGATCGTCTTCAGCGTCGTGCCGCCGTAGCGCCGCCCGGCGACGTACCACACGGTGTCGCCGATCAGCGCGCCGAGCACCGACAGCGCCAGCACCGTCAGGAGCTGCGAGCCGATCATCGCCGGATTCATCGCGGCCATCGCGCCGAACAGCACGAGCGTCGGCATCGCCGGTACGGGCAGGCCGATGGCCGCCGCGAGCACGTTGGCGAAGACGAGAAGCGGCCCGTATTGGGCGACGAGGTCACGGAGCATGACGGCTGGCCGAAAAGGAAGCGCGTGTGGAAGGTACGAAGATGGGCCGATTATCGGCCATTTTCAAGCGGACGGCGGGGAATGACGCAAAGCGCCTGACGGCGGCAGGGTGATGCGGGCGGATCGGTGAGCCGGTGCGTTGTGCGCGGCTCACCGGTCGACATCACGAAGGGGTAGGGGTGCGGACGAGCGAGGCGGCGCCGTGGTTTTCGCCAGGCAGTTCGGCGCCGTGCGAGCGGATCGCCGCGATCAGCTCGGCCGGCGTGATCTCGTAGCGAACCTCGCGGTGAATGCCGGGCTTGCGCTCGTCGATGTCGATCAGCAGCACGCTCTTGCCGTCGTCGGTCGATTCGAGCCGGAGCGAGCGCAGTTCGCGGCCGTCGGCCGGGTCATGTTCGGTGAGCAGGGTCATTGCCCCGGATGAGCCGGTAGTGCGCATCGAACCTATCCTCGTATCGTGTGTGCCAGGTTGGCGAAGATGTCGTTGTTGAATGCAGCTTGACGAAGTTTAACGCGAATGGGCCACAACACGGAGCATTTTCGTGGTCCTTGAATGAGGGCTGCACCGGCCATCCTTCTGATGTTTGAGCCGCGCCGGGCGGGCGTTTTGGCCGGATCGGACCGATCCGCGCCCGGCGCCCGGCCGGGAGGCACGGGTGCCGTCAGAAGCGGTCGGCGAGGCCCATCGCCGGGTCGCTGACCGAGTGGCGGCCCGTTTCGACGCGGCCGGCCACGCGGCGGGAGAAGCTGGCGTCGCTGTCGGTTTCATCGACAATCCGGCGGCGATCGCACTGTACGAAAAGCACGGCTTCCGGATAGAAGGCGAGGCGCCGGACTATGCGCTGCGCGACGGTGCGTATGCATCGGTGTTTCAGATGGCGCGGATCAAGGGGCGGCAGTGATGGACGCGTGCTGAAGCGCGTGCGGGCCGGCGCGTCGTTGCATCGGCCGCGGCATGTGCATGTATTGGCCATGCCGTGCGCCTTGTCGTGCCTGCCTCCGTGTACCCGATCGCGTGCAGCGACCGACGGCAGTCAATGCAGCGCCGCATGCAGCGCAGTGGGTGGTCGCGTCGACCGCGCAGGCGCGCACGTCGGCGACGCCACACTTCATATCCATTCGAGAATTCGTTCGTTTTCAACCGGCCGCGCGAATCGTATCGTCGAATGATTTGCCGGTCGCTGTGGTAGCCGCAGTTGGTACGGCTGCGCGGTGTGCGCATGCAGCGGCCGGTCTGGGCCTTTCGCATCGATGCCTGCGTGATCCCTACGCGATGCCCACGGCCGATGCCGGCATGCGTCGTGCCATCCGTCGATGCCCTTCGTTGTTGCATCGCTTCGTCGTGTTTTCGCTTCGCCGTTTCGTGCGCACGGGCCGGCCGTCGCAGCGTACCGGTTCCGCCGTCGCGCGACGCCGCTATCCGCAACCGTCTCTTTCAACGGAACCCGCCTTGATGAAAACCGTCCTCCGTAACCTGACTGCCGCCTGCCTGTTCGCCGCCGCGGGTGCGGCGTTTGCCACCAACGCGCCGCAGGGCGCTCCCGTATCGGGCCCGTCGAGCGGCGGCACGCATCTGCCGCCCGGCATCGCTTGGCAGCAGGGCGACGTCGATGCCGCGTTCGCGCTCGCGAAGCGCACCGGCAAGCCGCTGCTGCTGTACTGGGGTGCCGTATGGTGCCCGTCGTGCAACCAGGTGAAGTCGACGATCTTCAGCCAGCAGGCGTTCAAGGCTCGCTCGTCGTTCTTCGTGCCCGTGTATCTCGACGGCGATACCGAAAGCGCGCAGAAGCTCGGCGAGCGCTTCAAGGTGCACGGCTATCCGACGATGATCCTGTTCCGTCCGGACGGCACCGAAGTGACGCGGCTGCCGGGCGAGGCCGATCTCGAGCGCTACATGCAGGCGCTGTCGCTCGGGATGACGGCCGCGCATCCGGTGCGGCAGACGCTCTCGACCGCGCTGAACAACGGCGCGGCGCTGACGCCGGCCGAATGGCATCTGCTGGCCGACTATTCCTGGGACACCGACGGCGCGCTGCCGGTGCCGGCCGATCGTGTCGCGCTGACGCTGCAGACGCTGTCGCAACGTGCGCGTGCCGCCGGCGCGAAGGCGGACGCCGCGCGCTTCGCGCTGAAGTCGGCGGTGGTGGCGGCATCGGACGATCCAGCACAGGCCGGCGCGCTCGACAAGGCGGCGCTCGCCGACGCGCTGCGCGCGGTGCTGCGCGAACCGGCGCTGGCGCGGGCGGATTCGGACGTGCTGGTCGCGGCGCCCGCGCGCGTGGTCGCATACCTCGGCGGCGACGCCGCGCAGCGCACGACGCTGCGCGACGCGTACGACACGGCGCTCGCGCGCCTGTCGACCGATTCGACGCTGTCGTCGATCGACCGGCTGATGGCGCTGCACGGCCGCGTGCTGCTCGCGCGCAACGACGCGCACGCCGGCGCGCCGCTCGTCGCGCCGGCGCTGGTCGATACCGCGCGCAAGCAGATTGCCGCATCGGTGCAGGGCGCCGCGAACGCGTACGAGCGGCAGGCGCTCGTCAGCGAAGCGGCGGACACGCTGACCGACGCGGGGCTGTACGACGAATCCGACGTCTTGCTGAAGGCCGAGTTGCCGCGTTCGGCGACGCCGTACTACTTCATGTCGGGGTTGGCCGCGAATGCGAAGGCGCGCGGCGACAAGGCCGCGGCGCTCGACTGGTACCGCAAGGCATACGACTCGGCGAGCGGACCGGCGACCAAGCTGCGCTGGGGCGCGACCTATTTCGCGAATGCGGTCGCGCTGGCGCCGGACGATTCTGCACGGATAGAAGCGATCGCCGCGAGCGTGCTCGCGCAGGCCGGCAAGACCAAGGATGCGTTTTATGGGGCGAACCTGCGTGCGCTGACCAAGGTCGTCACGCAGCTGAATCGCTGGCGCGGCGGCGGCGCGCACGATGCGTCGGTCAGGTCGGTCGTGAAGCAGTTCGACGGAGTGTGCGCGAAGCTGCCGGCGGGCGACCCGCAGGCAGCGGCATGCGCGAAACTGATCGAGCCGGTGAAGGCGTGACGGCTCGCGACGGAGCGGTCGGGCGGGACGGCCGCGTCGTTGCGGCGATTACTGGGCCGACTCCGGTGATGCACCGCGGTCGTTGCCATATCCGGCACCTTGCTGGCGCGCGATCTTCGCTTCGGCGGAAACGATGCTGGCCGGATAGAACCAGTCGCTCGGCTGGAAGCCGGCCTGCTTGAGCGCCTTCACTTCGGCGCGGACCTGCGCGCGCGTGAGCGGCGGGTTCGACTGCGCTTGCGCGGCGAGCGGGGCGGATATAGCCAGGGCAACGGCAACTGCGTGAATCAGGCGCTTCATGATCGTGACCTCCATGTTTCCAGCTGGGCGGCCGGACTTCGTTTGACGAAGCGGCGGCGGTTGAAAGCAGTGTAGGCCCGACCACGCGCGGGAAAAATGCGATCGCTCCCAACGCAGTGTTCTGCTGCCGGAAACAATGAACGGTGGAGCGGACGGGCCGGATGGCGGCACGTGACGGGCGACAGGCCCTCCGGTCTGCACCGCAATGTGGCGTCGAGCGATTCCGGTCGGCCGGGGACGAAGTGGCGGATGCGAATCCCGGCGATCCGTGCTGGTTTGCAAGCGGAGGTATCGGGAAGGTGCGGCGCGTCGCGACAAGCATCGCGCTGTGATGCCGCTGCCGGCGCGGCAATGCCGGCCGGTCGAACAGCCGCGAACACGCGGAGGGAGGAAGGCGCGCCGGCCGCGTCGATGCGGCCGGCAGGGTTGGGCGGCGCTCGGAACGCCGCCCGATGCGGCGGCTTACACGAGGCCCGTCGTGTAGTACACGGCGATCACGAAGAACACCGCGAGCGTCTTGATCACGGTGACCGCGAAGATGTCGCGATACGACTCGCGGTGCGTGAGGCCCGTGACCGCGAGCAGCGTGATGACGGCGCCGTTGTGCGGCAGCGTGTCCATGCCGCCGCTGGCCATCGCGACGACCCGGTGCAGCACCTCCATCGGAATGTTGGCGGCCTGCGCGCCCTTGATGAACAGGTCCGACATCGCGGCGAGCGCGATGCTCATGCCGCCCGACGCCGACCCGGTGATGCCTGCGAGCGAGCTGACCGACACGGCCGCGTTCACGAGCGGGTTCGGAATGCTCTTCAGCGCGTCGCTGACGACGAGGAAGCCCGGCAGCGCGGCGATCACGCCACCGAAACCGTATTCCGACGCGGTATTCATCGCGGCGAGCAGCGCACCGCCGACGGCGGCCTTCGAACCGGCCGCGAAGCGGTCGCTGACGCGCTTGAACGCGGTCAGGACGACCAGCACGATGCCGAGCAGCAGCGCGGCCTCGACCGACCAGATCGCGACGACGGTCTTGATCGACGTCGTGACCGGCGTGTGCACGCCGGGCAGCACGTCCGGCGCGACCGTGTACGACGCAGCGCCGTACCACTGCGGAATCAGCTTCGTGAACGTGAAGTTCGACGCGCCGACGAGGAGCAGCGGCAGGATCGCCAGCGCCGGATTCGGCAGTGCCGTCGCTTCGACGCGCTCCGGCTCGTTGACGAGCGACGTGCCGTAGCCTTCGCCCTTCGCCATCGCCGAACGGCGGCGCCATTCCAGGTACGCGAGGCCGACGACGATGATGAACAGCGAGCCGATCGTGCCGAGTGCGGGTGCGGCCCAGGCGGTCGTCTTGAAGAACGTGGTCGGGATGATGTTCTGGATCTGCGGCGTGCCGGGCAGCGAGTCCATCGTGAACGAGAACGCGCCGAGCGCGATCGCGCCGGGCATCAGCCGTTTCGGAATGTTGCTCTGGCGATAGAGCTCGGCCGCGAACGGGTACACCGCGAACACCACGACGAACAGCGAAACGCCGCCATAGGTGAGCAGCGCGCACACCGCGACGATCACCGCATTCGCGCGCGAGCGGCCGATGTAGCGGATCGCGGCGTGCACGATCGACTCGGAGAACCCGGACAGTTCGATCACCTTGCCGAACACGGCGCCGAGCATGAATACCGGGAAATACAGTTTGACGAAGCCGACCATCTTCTCCATGAAGATGCCGGAGAAGACCGGTGCGACGGCGGCGGGTTCGATCAGCAGGACTGCGCCGAGCGCGGCGATCGGCGCGAACAGGATCACGCTGTAGCCGCGATACGCGGCGAACATCAGGAACGCCAGCGCGGCGAGGACGATCACGAAAGACAAGGGAGTCTCCTAATAGCTTGGAATGGCTTTGGTTGTTGTTCGATCGCGGAGCGCGCCGCGGACCGGCCCAGGTTCTTGCAGATTTCGTGCCATCGGCCGCATTGCGCCGCCGGACATGGGTCCGGGGCAGGCCGGCGAGCCCGCGCCGGCCAATGTCTGAAGATTCTACATAAATCGTCTCCATCCGGAGACGCTTTGGCCGTCGGGACAGCCCATCGAATCGGGCAGGGCTTTCCCGGACAAGGCATTCCGGCGTGTCTCCAAAATGAGATACTGCGTCCCGTTCCGGAGACATCCGGCCAAGCATATGCGGAGACGACGACACGATGATGAACGACTGGGCGCGCCTGCCCGTCAATTACGGCGACGTGCTGCTGCGCGCCGCCGAGTCGCTGTTTCGGACCTTCGAGGATTCGAGTGCGGGCACGGTGGTCGTCGATCGCGACGCGCGCGTCGTGTGGATGAACGAGCGTTATGCGGCGCGCTTCGGGTTCGCCGATCCGCAGCAGGCAGTCGGCCTCGACTGCGAGGCGGTGATTCCGAACAGCCTGATGCGCGAGGTCGTGTCGACCGGACAGCCGATCCTGCTCGACATCATGGAGACGGGCCGCGAGCCGCTCGTCGTCACGCGCCTGCCGTTGAAGAACGAGGCGGGCGAGACGGTCGGCGCGATCGGCTTCGCGCTGTTCGACCAGTTGAAGACGCTCACGCCGATCTTTTCCCGTTACGCGCAGCTTCAGCAGCAACTGATCGCGACACAGCGTTCGCTCGCGCAGGCGCGCCGCGCGAAATACACGTTCGCGAGCTTCGTCGGCACGAGCGCCGCAAGCCTCGAAACCAAGCGGCAGGCGCGGCGCGCGGCACAGGTCGATTCGCCGGTGCTGCTGCTCGGCGAGACGGGGACCGGCAAGGAACTGCTCGCGCATGCGATCCACGCGGCGTCGGCGCGCGCGCTCCAGCCGCTCGTGACCGTCAACGTCGCGGCGATTCCCGACACGCTGCTCGAAACCGAATTCTTCGGCGCGGCGCCGGGCGCGTATACCGGCGCCGACCGCAAGGGACGCGTCGGCAAGTTCGAACTGGCCGATCGCGGCACGCTGTTTCTCGACGAGATCGGCGACATGCCGTTGCCGCTGCAGGGCAAGCTGCTGCGTGTGCTGCAGGACAAGGAGTTCGAACCGGTCGGCTCGAACCGGATCGTGCGCGCCGACGTGCGGATCATCGCCGCGACGTCGGCCGACCTGCCGGCGCTGGTCGAGGCCGGCCGCTTTCGCGCGGATCTCTATTACCGGCTCAACGTGCTGACGATTCACGCGCCGCCCTTGCGCGAGCGCGCGTCCGACATCGCGGCGCTCGTCTATGCGACGCTCGAGGAACTCGCCGCGCAGCACGGCCGTGCCGCGCACTGCGAACTGACCGACGATGCGCTGCGGATGCTGTGCGCGTACCCGTGGCCCGGCAATGTGCGCGAGTTGCGCAACACGCTCGAGCGCGCGCTGATGCTGTCGGATCGCTCGGTGATCGATGCGGGTGCGCTCGCGCCGTTCCTCGGGCCGGTGCGCGTGGCGCCGGACAGCGTGCCGGCGGGCACGCGGGCTGTTCCGTTGCCGCTCGGCCGAGACGCGGGCGACGCATCGGGTGCCGCCGGTGTGCCGGTCGTTTCGTATGCCGATGCATTGGCCGCGTGGGAGCGCCAGTTCCTGATCGACGCGCTCGCGGCCTGTGACGGGAAGGTCGTGGAAGCGGCCGCCCGCATCGGCATTGGCCGGGCGACGCTCTACAAGAAACTCGCGGCGCTCGGGATCGAGCGGTAGCAAGCGGTGGCCGATGCGCCCGGACATGACGAACGGCACCGGTGATGTGCCTGACAGGAGACAACGATGAAGCGAATCGGCATGGCCGGATGGCTGGCCATCCTGGCGGCGACGTCCTCGTTCGCTCAGTCGGGCGACGAGGATTCGCCTGCGGTGCGGCGCAACTGGTACAACGATCCGTTCGTCGCGTTGTCGCGGGGCTTCGCGGAATGCCCGCTGCCGCTCGGCCCGTGGATGACGCGTGCCGAGATGACGGACGACGCGCATTACCGCGCCGAGCGCGGGACCACCTGCTGGCTCGCTCACCGCTGCACGAAACCGAATTCCTATATGTATGACGCGCCGATCGCCGAGGCGGCGAAAGCGCATTTCGCGGGCACCGATCGTCTGCAGGGCACGAGCCTGTGGATCACCGTGCAGCGGCGCTTCATCTATGTCGAAGGGTGCGCCGATCCGGCATTCGATCGGGAGGCGCTGGCGCGCGAACTCGGCGCGCTCCCCGACGTCGAGCAGGTGTTCGTTCGCATCACCGACGATCCGCACCGGGCCGTGCCGTACAAGACGCGGGGACGCCCGGACCGGACGCCGGACCGAGCGCGGGACTGAACGTGTGACGACGGTGCGTGGCATACTCGCGGCATTCAAAAATCGGTTGACGGAAAGAACAATGAATCACATGCTTGCGTCGGTCTGTCGGTGGCCTCGAACGCATTGGCGTCGGGCCGGATTGTTGGCCCTGGTTGCGGGGCTCGGCGGCTGCGGCGGTGGGGCGCCGCTGTTCACTTCTGACGGGCGCCCGACTACGCAGGTGCAGTGCACCGGCAGCGACTGGAGCAATTGCACGGACAATGCCCGCGCCATCTGCAATGGGGAATACGACGTCCTCCAGCAATCGACCGATGACGCCGTGCGAAATCTTCTCTTCGCATGCAAGAGGAAAAGCGGCTATTGATCCTGATATGCCTGGATAAGGAGACCATAATCGGGTGAAGCGCTTTTCCATTCGCTTGGAGTCGGCTATTTTTCATGAATAACACTCACGGAGTCCCATCCAATATGGCGACCTACAGGCAACTGACAGCGCAGCTCGAAAGACTTCAGCAAAAGATCGACAAGGAACGCGAAAAGGCGATTGCCGATGCGATTGCCGCCATTCGGGCGAAAATCGAGGAGTTCGACATTACCGCGGAAGAGCTCGGTTTCCGGCCGATCGGCACTGCTGCCGCCGCGAAACCGAAGCGTCCGTTGCCGCCGAAGTACCTGAATCCGAAGACGGGCGAAACGTGGAGTGGCCGCGGGCGTGCGCCGGCATGGCTCGGCAAGAACCGCGCGCGTTTCCTGATCAAGGACTGACTCCCGAAAATCCTCACCTTTCGTGCGCTGACTGACGGTGCGAACGGCCATGCGGCCGTCGCACCGTTTTGTTTTTGGGTGGCGACAGCACGACTTGAAACCGCGAATTGAACGCCAATGCCGCGCGATTGACGGATCCCGTTTTGCGAATTCACCGCGATTCGACCGGATATCGCCGCGAATTCCGGTAAACAACCCTGCAATTACGCGGCATGCGTGCATTGGTGTTGTCGATCGCCGCGGTGCTGATGTATCGCCGATTGCCTTCACCTCTCGCGCATTGGCGCATTGCGCCGTGCAATTCCCGAACTTGCTCACCATGGTTCCTGTAAATCCTCACCTTTGAAGTGACGGCCGAATGACCGCATCGTGTCGCCTTCGCCCATTGCGTCGTGCGAAGGCGTCGGCGACCGGCCCATGTTGCGGGCATTGATGCGCGTCGCACAGTCGGCCGTTCGGCATATAGGCAGCCGCATCGGGTTCGCCTATGCTTGGAGTTCGCGTCGACCGGTGCACGGCCATCCGTGCCCGTGTGCCGGTCGGGTCGTCTTTCGTTACCGTATGGAGCCGATGTGACCGTCCGCCATCTCGATGCCTTGTTCCAGCCCAGGTCCGTCGCGGTCGTCGGTGCATCGTCGCGCGCGGGCAGTATCGGCGCGATGGTGTGGGCGCGCGTGCTCGACGGTGCGTTCGAGGGGCCCGTGTGGCCCGTCAATCCGAAGCATCGCGAGCTGAACGGGCACTCGGTCGTGGCCGACGTCGACCGGCTGCCAGCGCCGCCGTCGGTCGCCGTGATCTGCACGCCGCCTGTCACGTGGGCCGGCATCGTGCGCAAGCTCGGCGAGATCGGCACGCGCGTCGCGGTGATCGTCGGCGAGGCGCGCACCGACGCCGATCGCGCCGCGCTCGATCGCACGCTCAAGGCCGCGAAGCCATTCGTGCTCCGAATCGTCGGGCCCGGCAGTCTCGGCGTGCTGTCGCCCGCGCGGCATGCGCATTTCGGCGCGCCGGCCTATACGGCACGATCGGGCGGCGTCGCGTGGGTGTCGCAATCGAACGCGCTGACGAACGCGGTACTCGGCTGGGCCGATGCGCGAGGCCTCGGTTTTTCGCATGTCGTCGCGCTGGGCCGTGAAGCCGACGTCGACGCGGGCGACGTGCTCGACTACCTCGCCAGCGATCCCGGCACGCGCGCGATCCTGCTGGAACTCGACACCGTGTGCGCCGCGCGCAAGTTCATGTCGGCTGCGCGGGCAGCGGCGCGCAACAAGCCGGTGCTCGCGCTGCGCACCGGGCGCGCCGATCCCGGCGACGCGCTTTACACGGCGGCGTTCCAGCGCGCGGGGTTGGTGCGTGTCGATGCGCTCGACGATCTGCTCGACGAGATCGAGACGCTCGGCGTCGGGCGCGTCACCGCGCGTGGCGCGGCGACGCTCGTGACGAGCGACGCAGGCGTCGCGAAACTCGCGGTCGATGCGGTCGCGGAGGTGCGCGACGTGCTGGCCGACTGGCCCGCGGCGGCCACGTCGGCGGTCGCGGCCGCGCTGCCGCATCTGGCCGCGCCCGGCAATCCGCTGACGCTCGGCGACGATGCGCGTCCCGAACATTTCGGCGCCGCCATCAAGGCGCTCGCGCCGTTTCCGCAAACGGGCACGCTGTTCGTCGTGCATTCGACGTCTCACAGCGCGCCGGCCGACGCGGTCGCGCGTACGCTGATCGAGTCGCGGCAGTACGCGTACCGCGGCATCCTCGCGTGTTTCTTCGGCGCGGTCGACGCGGCGACGCGCGACGCGCTGCACGCGAACGGCATTCCCGTGCACACCACGCCGCAGCGGCTTGCGCGCGCATACGCACGGCTCGTCGACTACAACCTCGGGCGGCAGTTGCTGATGCAGACGCCCGAGGGCACGCCGCCGCAGCCGGCTGAATGCGTTGCGTCCGCGCAGGCCGAGGCGCGACGGATGGTCGAGGCCGGCGAGCATGAACTGGCCGGCGAAGCGGCGTTGCATTGGCTCTCCCACTTCGGCCTGCACGGCGAGCCGGCCGATTCACCGGCCGACGAATCGGCCGACGAATCGGCCGGCGCCAGAATCGTCGACGTCACGGTCGACATGTACGACGATTCGAACTTCGGCCCGGTGTTCCGTTATGCCGTGCCGCCGGCGGATGGCGTATCGGCGCCGTTCGTCGTGTACGGGCTGCCGCCGTTGAATACGGTGCTCGCCCGCGCGGTGATGGAGCGTTCGCCATATGCGCGCCGCACGCCCGTCGAACCCACGCTCGATGCGCTGACGGCACTGTCGCAAGTCGTTTGCGACGTGCGCGAAGTCGTCGCGATGTCGGTCACGCTGCGCGTGCTGTCCGATCGGGCATACGTGGTCGCGCCGCGCATCACGGTGGCGGCCGGGCGCAGCCGGCTCGCGATCATGCCGTATCCGCGCCATCTCGAGCAGACGCTCGAATGGCGCGGCGAGACCGTGACGATCCGTCCGATCCGTCCGGAAGACGAGGAAGCACACAACGAACTGCTCGGCGCGATGACGCCGGACGATCTGCGGATGCGGTTCTTCGGCGCGGTGCGCAGCTTCGATCATTCGCAAGTCGCGCGCATGACGCAGATCGACTACGACCGCGAGATGGCTTTCATCGTGTCGTTCACCGACGTGTCGGGCCGGTCGCACACGCTCGCGGTGGCGCGTGCGGTTACCGATCCCGACAACGAGACGGCGGAGTTCGCGATCGCCGTGCGGCCCGATCAGAAGGGCAAGGGGCTCGGGCGGCTGATGATGACCCGCATCATCGACTATGCACGCTCGCGCGGCACCGGATGGATGATCGGCGAGGCGCTGCGCGAGAACACCGCGATGATCTCGCTGGCGAAGGCGTGCGGCTTCGCCGTGTCGACGACGGAGGAACCCGGCGTGGTGGGGTTCAGGATGAAGCTGCAACCGTAATCGCGTGGGTGAGCATGCTCGCACGTCCGGCGGCATCGTGCAGAGTCGGTACGGCATGCATGATGTCGATGGTGTACAGGCACTGCCGAGCGAATTCGTCGACGTTCGGCATGCCGATCGTTCGACTGGTTCGCTCGATTGCGCGGATCGGTACGACAGTCGCTCGGTGACCGGCGGGAAACGGCGAACGCGTCGAGTCACGGCATCCGCGGCGGGCGCGTTGCTTGTGCCGATGACCTCCGCGTATCACCGGTTCCGGGGTGTCATGGTCGAGCGCATGAACGCCGGCATTTCGCATGCGCAGGATCGGAAACAGAGCAAAGGTGAGACTTTTCGGGAGCCACGAGTGAGCTTTTCCGGGAGCTGTCGAGTGAGCCGATACGGGAGCGCTCGGTGAGCCTTTCCGGGGATCTGCCGGTGAGCCCTTGCGGGAAGCCCTGGTGAGCCTTTCCGGGAGGGCCCGGTGAGCATCTCCGGGAGGCGTCGGTGAGAACGTTCGGGAAGGGGTTGGTGAGCATCTCCGGGGGCTTCAGGTGAGCTTTTCCGGGATGTCTGGGTGAGCGTTTACGGGACGCTTCGGTGAGACTTTTCGGGAGCTTGCGAACGCAGTGCTCCGGCTGGCGCGGCGCCGGCTGTTGCCGGCGTCCGCACCGGTGCGGGCACGCATGAACCGTGCCCGCGGCAGCGTTTATGCAGCGAGTTTCGATGCCGCGTCGTTCACCTGCTCACGCGAAATCGCGAGTTCTTCGAGGTGCGCGTCGGCATAGATGCCGCCGGTTTCGCGCTCGAGGCGGGCGATCGTCAGCGCGCAACGCGCGATGTCCTTCGGCATCGCGATGAAGCGCTTGACCGATTCGCCGGACGTGAATGCATCGAACAGCGCGCCGCGCACGTCGTCCGGAAGCGTCTTGGTCCATTGGTACGGCTTGCCGTTGAACGTGATCGACGGCGGCAGCGTGCGTTCCTTCTTGGTGGCCGTGATGAGGCCGTAGGTACGTGCGGCGTCGCCGATCTGCTCGGGCGAAAAGAGTTCGTCGGGCGTGATGTCGAACTGCTCGATGTAGTTCTCGATCGCCCGCATCGCTGCGGCGCGATCGTCGCGCTTCTTCTGCGCGCGCGCGACGATGTCGCGCAGCTCGTCCGCTTCCTCGGACGTGATCGTGAAGCTCGCCTGCTTCTGCTGAAGTTCGGAGAAACGCTGGAATTCTTGATCGTTCAGAAGTTTGGCCATGACATCCATCGGATACGACGGCCGCGACAGCCGGCCGCCGTAGTTTTTGAGAGGGCCGCTATTCTAGCGTAGCGCGGCGTCCGCGCATCCGGAAACGGTCTGCGGAATGCCGGTACGAACGCCTGCGCGACCGGCGCACATCGCATACCGCGTGGGCGGCGTCGCACCGGCCTGCCCGACCCGCTGACCGAACGACCGCCCGCCGCGCCCGCCCGCTCGCCCGACCAATTTCAACCCGGTCGCCCGCTCGACAACAATCAGCAAGTCTCCGCGCGGCACATCGACAACTGGCCTGCCGTATCGCGCAGCCTTGCGACGACCACCTCCACGGACGGCGCCATGTGCGCGTCGATCCGGCGCATGTATGGGCAGGTCAGCACCGCGATCGCATGGCCGGCCGGGCCGAGGATCGGCGCGCTCAGGTCGGTGACGCCGTATGCCTGGCGGCTGTCCTGGCGCACGTAGCCGGACTGGCGAATGGACTGGCACGCGTGCGCGAGTTCCTGCTCGTTCATCGGCGTTTCACCCTTGACCTTGCGATGCTCGACCAGCATGTGCGCGCGCTGCTCGGTACCCTGGAACGACAGCATCACGCGTCCCGACGCCGTATCGGCAAGCCCGACGCGCGAGCCGAGCCGCACCGACACGCCCCACGGGCCGGGGCCGTCCACCTGTGCGATCACGAGCAGGTTGCCGCGATCGTAGACGGTCAGATGGCACGACTGTTCGGCCGCATCGGCGAAGCGCTGCATCAGCGGCAAGGCCTCGGCGATCAGCCGGTTCATCGGCGGATGGCGGTGCGCGAGCGCGAACAGTTTCAGGCTGAGCGTGTAACGGTCGCCGCCGCTCGAGCGCATCACGTAGCGGCGCGCGACGAGACGTTCGAGCATCCGGTAGATCTCGCTCGCGTTGCGGCCGAGCTCCTTCGTGATTTCGGTGCGGGTGAGCCCTTCCTTTTGTTCCGACAGGAGTTCGAGAATGTCGAGCCCTTTGTCGAGGGCGGGTGCGCGATAGCGGTCGGCTGCGCCCATCGACGCCCGTGCGTCGCTGCCGGGGAGCGGGTTATTGGTCGTTTGCGTCATGGTAGGAAGTCCGGGAATGGCCAATCGGTTGGCGACGCACGCTGGCCGGTTTGCACGCAGATTCGCGAAGCCGCATGCGGATGTGACTGCCGTCCGGACGAGCCTGACAATAAACGTTCAGTGTGCAATGCGGCGTCTTTTTGCCGATCGTTGTCCAGCAAGAACGGATCACGTGCCGTTCCCGATGACAGGGTCGTAAGAAATATTCGACATTCATCTTTCGGTATCGAAGGACCGCGGCATTGGGCGTAAAGCCGGATGGTTCGGCGGCCCCGATGCTGCTGTGCAATCTCCGCAGGCGCACCAATAGTCGGTATCCGTCGCGCGCCATTTCACGGCGGGCCGCCGATGGTACAAAGAGCGGCGGGCCAGCGACGGTGCGGCCGCGCGTGAAGCCGACCGGCACATGGCGCGGAGGCCGGGCCGTCGTCGCCGATGCGCAGACCGGCGGCCGCCCGTTCGATGCGCGTCGCACCCGGTGCGCGCCGCGATCGCTGCGCCTGCGCGAGCCTCGCGTGTCGATTGGCCTGCCGGATTCGGGGGCCGACGCGCGTCATCGACGATCGGCATTCAGTCCGGCCGTGGCCGTCAGCGGCCGCGTCGGCCGGTATCCTGTCACATTCGACAACAGAGGTTGAGCACGATGAAACTGCTTCGCTATGGCCCGTCGGGCCAGGAAAACCCCGGTATTCTCGACGCGGACGGCCGGATTCGCGACCTGTCCGCGCACGTGCCGGATCTTGCCGGCGACGCGCTGTCCGACGCCGGTCTCGCGCGCCTGCGCGCGATCGACCCGGCCACGCTGCCGCTCGTCTCCGGCGAGCCGCGCATCGGCGCCTGCGTCGGGCGCGTCGGCAAGTTCATCGGCATTGGTCTCAACTATGCCGATCACGCAGCCGAAGCCGGCATGCCGGTGCCGAAGGAACCCGTGGTGTTCGGCAAGTGGACCAGTTCGATCTGCGGCCCGAACGACGGCATCGACATCCCGAAGGGCTCCGTGAAGACGGACTGGGAAGTCGAACTGGGCGTCGTGATCGGCGCGACGTGCAAGGACGTCGACGAAGCGCGCGCGCTGGATTACGTCGCCGGCTACTGCGTCGTCAACGACGTGTCCGAGCGCGAGTGGCAGATCGAGCGCGGCGGCCAGTGGGACAAGGGCAAGGGCTTCGACACGTTCGGCCCGATCGGCCCGTGGCTCGTCACGCGCGACGAGGTGCCCGATCCGCAGCGCCTCGACCTGTGGCTCGAGATCGACGGCCACCGCTATCAGAACGGCAACACGCGCACGATGGTGTTCACCGTCGCGCAACTGATCGCCTACCTGTCGACCTGCATGACGCTGCAACCGGGCGACGTGATCACGACCGGTACGCCGCCGGGCGTCGGGATGGGCATCAAGCCGTCGCCGGTGTTCCTGAAGGCCGGTCAGACGGTGCGCCTCGGGATCGCGGGGCTCGGCGAGCAGTTGCAGGGCACGCGCAACGCGCAGTGAGCGCTCGCGCGGCGCGGGCGAGGCTGGCGGACGTAACCGGCTGGCTATCCGCCAGCGCTGCCGGACCCGTCGCCGGATCGCCGGCGGCGACCGACGCGAGTCGAACGCCGACCCCGATGCAACAAAGACAAGGGCCCGGTTCCGCATGACGCGGAACCGGGCCCTTGTCGTTCATCCGCGTTGGGACTCGGCGGATCAGACGACGTTGCCCAGCTCGCAATGGGCTTCGAGGCGATACCCGTCGGGATCGATGACGAACGCCGCGTAATAGCCGGGGCCGTAGTGCTCGCGTTTGCCCGGCCCGCCGTTGTCCTGTCCGCCGTGCTGCAGCGCGGCGCGGTAGAACGCATCGACTTCCACCGGCGACGCCGCGCGAAACGACAGGTGCAACCCTGAATCGGGATCGGCGACGACCGGACGTGCCGCGTGCTGCAACCACAGCACCGGTTCGCTGGTGCCGTAGCCGAGGGATCCGTCGTCGCTGTACAGCCGCTTGTAGCCGAGCGCGCCGAGCGTGCTGTCGTAGAACGCGCGGCTGCGGTCGATGTGGGCAACGCCGAACGAAAGGTGATCGATCATCTGTGGCTCCTTGAACTGAAGGGGGGCATCAGTGCAGCAAACCTGTTTACAACCACCAGGCCATCCGCTTGTGACGAAGCGCGCCGAGCATGCTGTCGTGGAATGCGCGGCTGCGGCCGGTGTGGACAACGTCGTGCGAAAAACGATCGATCATCTGTGGCTCCTTGAACTAAAGAGGGGACATCACAGCAGCAAACCCGTTTTTAACCACCATGCTGGTTATGTTAGGAAGCGTCCGGATGCTTGTCAACCGGCATGGTGGTTAGATACGATCGCGTCATGAGCAAAACGCAACCTTCCGTCACGACGGACTGCCTGGTTCCGGCGCCGTCCGAAACGCTGAGCATCGATTTCGCGAACACGCTGTACTGGCGTGGCGCCGACGTGCCGACCGAAACCTTCGGCACGCTGGACGACCTGTTCACGTGGTGCCGCGAGCAGGCTGGCGTGCCGGCCGGCCTGGCCGACGCGTGTCGCGCACGAGCACAAGAGAACGAGAAGGAGGACGCGCCGGCGATGCTGACGCGCGCGCTCGCGCTGCGCGAGGCGTTGTACCGGCTCTTTCACGCGCAGGCCGAGCGGCGCGAGCCGCAAGCCGACGATCTCGCGCTGCTGGGCGGTTTTCTGGCGGAAGCGGCGCCGCGCGTCGCGCTCGCGCGGATCGACGGCGGCTATGCGTGGCGGATCGGGGCAGCGGGCGCGACGCTCGCGGGGCTGCTGAGCCCGGTGCTGTGGTCGGCGACCGACCTGCTGGGCGGTGCGCGCCTCGCGAAGGTCAAGCGCTGCGCGAACGACGCATGCCAGTGGCTGTTCATCGACGACAGCAAGAACGGCAGCCGCCGCTGGTGCTCGATGTCGTCCTGCGGCAATCGCGCGAAGGCGTACCGCCACTATCACAAGGCCGATTGACGGCGGCGCGCGTCCCGGTACGTCACGCGTCGATCGCGCCCATCCCGCCCGAACCTATTTCGCCGACAGCTTCCGCCACAGCGTCGTCTTGCTGATGCCGAGCATCGCGCACGCGCGATCGCGATCGCCGCCGCACGCATCGAGCACCGCGCGGATCTCGTCGGCTTCCGCGCGACGGCGGCGCGCGTGGAGCGTCTGCGCGTCGGCGTCGTCGGCATCGGCCGCATCGGGCGGCGCCGCGAACAGCTCGGGTGCGATCGCCTGCAACGCATCGGGCGCGAGTGCCGCGCATGCCGCACCCGGATCGTTCTCGTCGACCTCCTCGGCCAGTTCCACCGCGATCCGCTCGACCACGTTCTGCAGTTCCCGCACGTTGCCGGGCCAGCGGTAGCGCGCGAGCGTCGCCTGCGTCGCGCCGAGCACGCGCATCGCATCGTCGGCCTCGCGCACGCGTTCGGCCAGCCGCGGCTCGCGTCGCGCGGCCTGCACGAGCAGCGTGGCCGCGAGCGCCGGAATGTCGGCGGCGCGCTCGCGCAGCGGCGGCAGGCCGACGTTCAGGATGTTGAGCCGGTAATACAGGTCCGCGCGGAACGTGCCGGCCTCGACGGCCGCGAGCAGCGGCCGGTGCGTCGCGGCGATCACGCGCACGTCGATGCGGATCGGCTCGGTCGAGCCGAGACGGATCACCTCGCGCTCCTGCAGCACGCGCAGCAGCCGGCTTTGCAGCGACGGCGGCATCTCGCCGATCTCGTCGAGAAACAGCGTGCCGCGGTGCGCGGCCTCGAACAGCCCGGTCTTGCCGCCGCGCCGCGCGCCGGTGAACGCGCCTTCCTCGTAACCGAACAGCTCGCTCTCGAGCAGCGCCTCCGGAAACGCGCCGCAGTTGATCGCGACGAACGGATAGCTGCGCCGCACCGACAGCGCGTGCAGGCTCTGCGCGATCATTTCCTTGCCGGTGCCGCTTTCGCCGAGCACGAGCACGGTCGCATCGGATTTCGCGTAGCGGCGCACGAGATCGCGCACGCGCGCCATCGGCGCGGACGCGCCGACCACGTCGTCGAGCGTGTAGCGCGCCGCGAACTGCTGCGTGTTCGGCTGCGAACGCAGCGCGCGGTCGAGCCGTTCGACCGCGCGCGATTCCTGGAACGTCAGCACGCTGCCCGACGTGACGCCGCGATCGACGAGCGGCCCGCGATGCACGACGTAGCGCACGCCGCGCACGGTCGCGAGCGCGTCGCCGTCCTCGCCGCGCAGCGTGCGCAGTTCGGGGCGCAGGTCGACGAGCGCGCGGCCGACGGCCGCCGCGGGTTCGACCCCGAGCGCCGACGCGAGCCGCTCGTTGATGGCTTCGACGCGGCCGCGCGCGTCGAGCGCGACCACGCCGTCGCGCAGGTGCTGCAGCAGGTTGTCGAGCCGCTGGCGGCGAAACGCCTCGGCGTGCGTCGCGTACGCGACCTCGAGCGCCGTCTCGACCGCCTTGCGCACCGACGCGTGCGAATACAGGAACACCGCGCCCATGCCGGCGCTAGCCGCGAGATCGGTGACGAGGCCGGGGCCGACGATCGTCTCGATGCCGCGGTCGTGCAGGTCGTGCACGCAGGCTTCCGCTTCCTGCGCGGACTGATATGACGCAAACTGCACGTCGAGGCCGTAGGCGGCGACGAAGCGGCGCACTTCGGGCGGCGTCTCGCCGGCGCTGACGAGCGCGATCCGCGACGCGTCGCGCCGCGCGCGCGCGAGCGCCTGCATCACGTCGAAGCCGGTCGGCGACACGACCACGACCGGCACCTGCGCACGCGTTTTCAGGAAGCCGCCGTTCGAGCCGGCCGCGACGATCACGTCGGGGCGCGCGGTGCCGGCCTCCGCGATCGCGCTCAATGCGTCTTCGTACGCGCGCGTGACGATGCGCACGTCGGCGCGTTCGTCGAATTCGCCGGCGATCTCGCGAAACAGGTCGCGCAGGCGGCTGATGCCCATCGCCCAGATGCGCGGACGCGCCGTGCGGTCGGCCGGGCCGACGGGCTTGGTCGAGGAGAGGTCCATGGCGACCGATTATGCGCGCGCGATTTCATTTTTGAAACATGAAATTGCTGAAATGAAATCATCGGGCGCTGCCTCGCCCGTGCCGGTTGCTTAAGAATCAGTGGGTTAGCCCCGATTCACGAGCTGGCCCGGTCCTTGCTGTTCATGGTCATTCCTTCAGGAGGCCGTTCATGAGCAACACGCATCTTCAGAGCGCCGGCGCGAAATTCCGCGCGGCAGTCGCGGCCGAGCAGCCGCTGCAGGTGGTCGGCGCGATCACCGCGTACGCAGCCAAGATGGCGCAGGCCGTCGGCTTCAAGGCCGTGTACCTGTCGGGCGGCGGCGTCGCCGCGAATTCGCTCGGCATTCCCGATCTCGGCATCAGCACGATGGAAGACGTGCTCATCGACGCGAACCGGATCACCAACGCGACCGACCTGCCGCTGCTCGTCGACATCGATACGGGCTGGGGCGGCGCGTTCAACATCGCGCGCACGGTCCGTTCGTTCATCAAGGCCGGTGTCGCGGCCGTGCACCTCGAGGACCAGGTCGGCCAGAAGCGTTGCGGCCACCGTCCGGGCAAGGAAGTCGTGCCGACCGACGAAATGGTCGATCGCGTGAAGGCCGCGGTCGACGCGCGCACCGACGACCAGTTCGTGATCATGGCCCGCACCGACGCGGCCGCTGCAGAAGGGATCGACGCCGCGATCGAGCGCGCGATCGCCTACGTGGAAGCCGGCGCGGACATGATCTTCCCGGAAGCGATGAAGACGCTCGACGACTATCGCCGCTTCAAGGCCGCGGTGAAGGTGCCGATCCTCGCGAACCTGACCGAGTTCGGCTCGACGCCGCTGTTCACGCTCGACGAGCTGCGCGAGGCGAACGTCGACATCGCGCTGTACTGCTGCGGCGCGTATCGCGCGATGAACAAGGCCGCGCTGAATTTCTACGAGACGCTGCGCCGCGACGGCACGCAGAAGGCGGCGGTGCCGACCATGCAGACCCGCGCCGAGCTGTACGACTTCCTCGGCTATCACGCGTACGAGCAGAAGCTCGACGAACTGTTCGCGCAGGGCAAGAAGTAACGCGACCCGCGCGCCGGGACATGGTTCCCGGAACGCTTTTGCATGAAGTCGGGCCGCGCGCACGAGCGCCGCGCCCGGCCGACGTGACACCCCAGATACCCATTGGAGAACGGAAACATGAGCGAGACGAAAGACGCAGCAGCACCGGCCGCCGCAGGCGCATTCAAGCCGAAGAAGTCGGTGGCGCTGTCGGGCGTGACGGCCGGCAACACGGCGCTGTGCACGGTCGGCAAGACCGGCAACGACCTGCACTATCGCGGCTACGACATTCTCGACGTCGCCGAATCGTGCGAATTCGAGGAAATCGCGCACCTGCTCGTGCACGGCACGCTGCCGAACCTGACCGAACTCGCCGCATACAAGACCAAGCTGCGCGCGCTGCGCGGCCTGCCGAGCGCGCTGAAGGCCGCGCTCGAGCAGATCCCGGCGTCGGCTCATCCGATGGACGTGATGCGCACCGGCGTGTCGGTGCTCGGCACCGTGCTGCCGGAGAAGGACGATCACAACCTGCCGGGCGCGCGCGACATCGCCGACCGCCTGATGGCGTCGCTCGGCTCGATGCTGCTTTACTGGTATCACTTCTCGCACAACGGCAAGCGCATCGAGACGGAAACCGACGACGACTCGATCGGCGGCCACTTCCTGCACCTGCTGCACGGCAAGACGCCGTCGAAGTCGTGGGTCGACGCGATGCACACGTCGCTGATCCTGTACGCGGAGCACGAGTTCAACGCGTCGACGTTCACCGGCCGCGTGATCGCGGGCACGGGCTCGGACATCTATTCGGCGATCACCGGCGCGATCGGCGCGCTGCGCGGGCCGAAGCACGGTGGCGCGAACGAAGTCGCGTACGAAATCCAGAGCCGCTACAGCTCGCCGGACGACGCCGAAGCCGACATCCGCCGCCGCGTCGAGAACAAGGAAGTCGTGATCGGCTTCGGCCACCCGGTCTACACGATCTCCGATCCGCGCAACAAGGTGATCAAGGGCGTCGCGCACAAGCTGTCGAAGGAAGCGGGCGACCTGAAGCTGTACAGCATCGCCGAGCGCCTGGAATCGGTGATGTGGGACGCGAAGAAGATGTTCCCGAACCTCGACTGGTTCAGCGCGGTGTCGTATCACATGATGGGCGTGCCGACCGCGATGTTCACGCCGCTGTTCGTGATCTCGCGCACGTCCGGCTGGAGCGCGCACATCATCGAGCAGCGCGTCGACAACAAGATCATCCGCCCGAGCGCGAACTACACGGGTCCGGAAGACCTGCAGTTCGTGCCGATCGAGAAGCGCTGATCTTCGGCCGCGCGCGCCGGCGCCCGTGATGCGGGCCGCCGGCGCGCGCGCAACGTCTTACCCCGAATTCCGCCCCACATCATGAATACCGCCAACCGCAAACCCCTGCCCAGCACGTCGCTGGACTACTTCGACGCGCGTGCCGCGGTCGAAGCGATCGCACCCGGTGCGTACGACACGCTGCCGTACACGTCGCGCGTGCTCGCCGAAAACCTCGTGCGCCGCTGCGATCCGGCGATCCTCGCCGATTCGCTGAAGCAGATCATCGAGCGCAAGCGCGAACGCGACTTCCCGTGGTTCCCGGCGCGCGTGGTGTGCCACGACATCCTCGGCCAGACGGCGCTCGTCGACCTCGCGGGCCTGCGCGACGCGATCGCCGAGCGCGGCGGCGACCCGGCCAAGGTGAACCCGGTCGTGCCCGTGCAGCTGATCGTCGACCACTCGCTCGCCGTCGAGTGCGGCGGCTTCGATCCGGACGCGTTCGCGAAGAACCGCGCGATCGAGGATCGCCGCAACGAGGATCGCTTCCACTTCATCGAATGGACCAAGCGGTCGTTCGAGAACGTCGACGTGATCCCGCCGGGCAACGGCATCATGCACCAGATCAACCTCGAGAAGATGTCGCCGGTGATCCAGGCGCAGGACGGCGTCGCGTTCCCGGACACCTGCGTCGGCACCGACAGCCACACGCCGCACGTCGACGCGCTCGGCGTGATCGCGATCGGCGTGGGCGGCCTGGAGGCGGAGAACGTGATGCTGGGCCGCGCATCGTGGATGCGCCTGCCCGACATCGTCGGCGTCGAGCTGACCGGCAAGCGCCAGCCCGGCATCACGGCAACCGACGTGGTGCTCGCGCTGACCGAGTTCCTGCGCAAGGAAAAGGTGGTCGGCGCGTATCTGGAATTCCGCGGCGAAGGCGCCGCGAGCCTCACGCTCGGCGATCGCGCGACGATCTCGAACATGGCGCCCGAATATGGCGCGACGGCCGCGATGTTCTTCATCGACGGCCAGACGACCGACTACCTGCGCCTCACCGGCCGCAGCGACGAGCAGGTGAAGCTGGTCGAGACCTACGCGAAGGCGGCGGGCCTGTGGGCCGATACGCTGAACGATGCGCAGTACGAGCGCACGCTGACGTTCGACCTGTCGAGCGTCGTGCGCAACATGGCCGGCCCGTCGAACCCGCACAAGCGACTGCCGACGTCCGACCTCGCCGCGCGCGGGATCGCCGGCCAGTGGGAAGAGAAGGCGGGCGAGATGCCTGACGGCGCGGTGATCATCGCTGCGATCACGAGCTGCACGAACACCAGCAACCCGCGCAATGTGATCGCAGCCGCCTTGCTCGCGCGCAACGCGAACGCGCGCGGCCTCACGCGCAAGCCGTGGGTGAAGAGCTCGCTCGCGCCGGGCTCGAAGGCGGTCGAGCTGTATCTGGAAGAAGCGAACCTGCTGCCGGAGCTCGAGAAGCTCGGCTTCGGCATCGTCGCGTTCGCGTGCACGACCTGCAACGGGATGTCGGGCGCGCTCGATCCGAAGATCCAGCAGGAGATCGTCGAGCGCGACCTGTACGCGACGGCCGTGCTGTCGGGCAACCGCAACTTCGACGGGCGTATTCACCCGTATGCGAAGCAGGCGTTCCTCGCGTCGCCGCCGCTCGTCGTCGCGTATGCGATCGCCGGCACGATCCGGTTCGACATCGAGAAGGACGTGCTGGGCCACGACCAGGACGGCAAGCCCGTCACGCTGAAGGACATCTGGCCGACCGACGAGGAGATCGACGCGATCGTCGCATCGAGCGTGAAGCCCGAGCAATTCCGCAAGGTCTACGAACCGATGTTCGCGCGCGCGGCCGATGCGGGCGAGCGCGCGGCGCCGCTGTACGACTGGCGCGCGCAGAGCACGTACATCCGCCGCCCGCCGTATTGGGAAGGCGCGCTGGCCGGCGAGCGCACGCTCAAGGGCATGCGCCCGCTCGCAGTGCTCGGCGACAACATCACGACCGACCACCTGTCGCCGTCGAACGCGATCCTCGCGAACAGCGCGGCCGGCGAATACCTCGCGAAGATGGGCCTGCCCGAAGAAGACTTCAACTCGTACGCGACGCACCGGGGAGACCACCTGACCGCGCAGCGCGCGACCTTCGCGAACCCGACGCTGATCAACGAGATGGCGGTCGTCGACGGCGCGGTGAAGAAGGGCTCGCTCGCTCGCGTCGAGCCGGAAGGCAAGGTCATGCGGATGTGGGAAGCGATCGAGACGTACATGAATCGCAAGCAGCCGCTGATCGTGATCGCGGGCGCCGACTACGGCCAGGGCTCGTCGCGCGACTGGGCCGCGAAGGGCGTGCGGCTCGCGGGCGTCGAGGCGATCGTCGCCGAAGGCTTCGAGCGGATCCACCGCACGAACCTGATCGGGATGGGCGTGCTGCCGCTCGAGTTCAAGCCGGGCACGAACCGCACGACGCTCGGCATCGACGGCACCGAGACCTTCGACGTGATCGGCGAGCGTACGCCGCGTGCCGATCTCACGCTGGTGATTCACCGCAAGAACGGCGAGCGCGTGGAAGTGCCGGTGACGTGCCGGCTCGATACGGCCGAGGAAGTGTCGATCTACGACGCGGGCGGCGTGCTGCAGCGTTTCGCGCAGGACTTCCTCGAATCGTCGCAGGCGGCTTGACCGGGTCATACAGGGACAACGCAAACATGGCTCACATTCCTCAAATCAGGATTCCCGCGACCTACATGCGCGGCGGCACCAGCAAGGGCGTGTTCTTCCGGCTGCAGGACCTGCCGGACGCCGCGCAGGCGCCGGGCGCCGCGCGCGACGCGCTGCTCTTGCGCGTGATCGGCAGCCCCGATCCGTACGGCAAGCAGATCGACGGGATGGGCGGCGCGACGTCGTCCACCAGCAAGACGGTGATCGTGTCGAAGAGCACGCGGCCGGGGCATGATGTCGACTACCTGTTCGGGCAGGTCGCGATCGACCGCGCGTTCGTCGACTGGACCGGCAATTGCGGCAACCTGTCGGCGGCGGTCGGCCCGTTCGCGATCAGCGGCGGCCTCGTCGATGCGTCGCGCGTGCCGCGCGACGGCGTCGCGACCGTGCGGATCTGGCAGGCGAACATCGGCAAGACGATCGTCGCGCACGTGCCGATCACAAATGGCGCGGTGCAGGAGACGGGCGATTTCGAGCTGGACGGCGTCACGTTCCCGGCCGCCGAAGTGCAGCTCGAGTTCATGGACCCGGCCGCCGACGAAGAGGGCGCGGGCGGCTCGATGTTCCCGACCGGCAACCTGGTCGACGACCTCGCCGTGCCGGGCATCGGCACGCTGAAGGCGACGATGATCAACGCGGGGATTCCGACCATCTTCGTCGAGGCGGAGGCGATCGGCTATACGGGCACGGAGCTGCAGGACGCGATCAACGGCGACCCGAAGGCGCTCGAGAAGTTCGAGACGATCCGCGCGCACGGCGCGCTGCGCATGGGGCTGATCGATACGCTCGATGAAATCGCGACGCGGCAGCACACGCCGAAGGTCGCGTTCGTCGCGAAGCCGGCCGACTATGTCGCGTCGAGCGGCAAGCGCGTGAATGCGGGCGACGTCGACCTGCTGGTGCGGGCGATGTCGATGGGCAAGCTGCACCACGCGATGATGGGCACGGCGGCGGTCGCGATCGGCACGGCCGCAGCGATCCCCGGCACGCTCGTCAACCTTGCGGCGGGCGGCGGTGAGCGTAATGCGGTGCGCTTCGGGCATCCGTCGGGCACGCTGCGCGTCGGCGCGGAAGCGCAACTCGAGAACGGCGAATGGACCGTCACGAAGGCGATCATGAGCCGCAGCGCGCGCGTGCTGATGGAAGGCTGGGTGCGGGTGCCGGGGGATGCGTTCTGATCGTTCCGGGCGTCGTATCGACGACCGGCAAGGGCGGCTTCGGCCGCCCTTTTTCGTCTCTGCTTAGATGGCGGTCAGCCGTGCAGGAAGCGGCGCAGTGCGTCGTGGCTGATGCGCCGCGCGGCCGTCGATACACGCGCGTCGGGCACGATGTCGAAGCCGTGCACGCCGCCCGGGAAGACGTGCAGCTCGGTGGGCACGCCGGCCCGGATGAGCCGCTGCGCGTAGCCGATGTTCTCGTCGACGAACAGGTCGACCGTGCCGACGGCGATGAACGCCGGCGGCAGCCCGTCGAGCCGTTCCGCGCGGGCGGCCGCCGCGTATGGCGACACGCCGTCGAGGCCCGGCGCGTGGCCGAGCAGTGACGTCCACGCGAACCGGTTGTTGGCCGCGTGCCAGACGAATTCGCCGGCATGCGGATGCGGTGCGCGCACGCAGGTGCGGTCGTCGAGCATCGGATACATCAGGTGCTGGAACGCCAGCGGGTATTCGCCGCGATCGCGCGCCAGCAGCGCCAGCGCGGCCGCGAGCCCGCCGCCCGCGCTTTCACCCATCACGCCGATGCGTGCCGGATCGATGCCGAGCGCGTCCGCGTGGTGGAAGGTCCAGGCGAGTGTCGCGTAGCAGTCGTCGATCGCGCCGGGAAACGGCGTTTCGGGCGCGAGGCGGTAGTCGAGCGACACCAGCGCGCACCCCAGCGTCTTCACCAGGGGGCGATGCACGGCTTCGAGATCTTTCGCGGCCCCGCGCACATAGCCGCCGCCGTGCATGTGCACGATCGCCGGCAGCGGGCGCGTTGCGTCGTCGGGCAGGTATACGCGCACCGGCACGTCCGGCGAGCCGCCGGAGCCCGGCACGCGCCGATGCTGGAGCGTGTTGCCGACCGTGTCGATCGGCGGCAGCGGCAGGACGCGGTCGCGATGCCGGGCGAGGTTGTCGGCGGTGAGCGTGACGGTCGGCCAGACGTCCAGCCAGGGGCGGATGTCGGGATCGACGAGATGACGTGTGTCCAAGGTGCGACTCCGTGAGGAAAACGGCGCAACGCGCGCGCGACCGGGGAACCGATGATGGCGGTGTCACAGCACGCTGCGTGCGACGACCCAGCGATGCACTTCGGTCGGGCCTTCGAAGATGCGCATCAGCCGCGCTTCGTTCGCCATCTGATGCAGCGGCAACTCCTTCGTCATGCCCATCGCGCCGAGCGTCTGCATCGCATGATCGATGACGCCCGACGCCATCTCCGTCGCGAACACCTTGACCATCGAGATCTGCGTGCGCGCATCCTGTCCGGCATCCACCCGCGCGGCCGCTTCATAGGTCATCAGGCGGCACGCGTGGATCTGCGTCAGCGCGTCGGCGACCCACCACTGGACCGCCTGGCGCTCGGCCAGCGGCACGCCGAAGGTCTTGCGCTGTTTCGCATGGTCGCACAGCAGCGCGACCGCGCGCTCGGCGCGGCCGATGCACCAAGCGGCCATCTCCAGCCGACGGTTCGACAGGCGCGCCTGCATCGGCGCGAAACCGGCGCCTTCGCGGCCGAGCAGCTGCGTGGCGGGAATGCGGCAATCCTCCAGCACGATTTCATAGGTCGACAGCCCGCCGATCATCGGAATGCGGCGTTCGATGACGAACCCCGGCGTGTCGCGCTCGACAATGAATGCCGACATGCCGCCGCGCTTGCCCTTGCTTCGGTCGGTCAGCGCCATCACGATCGTCCAGTCGGCTTCGCGCGCGTGGCTGATCCAGATCTTCCGGCCGTTCAGCACCCACGTGTCGCCGTCGCGCTCGGCCGTCGTCGACAGCGCGCCCGGGTCCGAGCCGGCGCCAGGCTCGGAAATCGCCATCGCGGAACGCGTGATGCCGCGCGCGTACGGTTCGAGGTAGCGCGCGCGCTGTGCGTCGTCGGCCGCGTCGCACAGCATCCGCAGGTTCGGTGAGTCGGGCGGCAGGATGTACGGCGTCACGGTCATGCCGATCGCTTCGTTCACACCGACCATCGCGACGGCCGGCAGGTCCGAGCCGCCGGCATCGGCGGGCGCGTCGAGACCCCACAGACCGAGTTGCCGCGAGCGCTCGTCGAGCTGCGCGCGTTCGTCGGCGAGCAGCGCGAAGCGCTGGCCGTCGGCCTCGCGCGCCATCACGGCCGCTTCGAGCGGCATCAGCTCGTCTTTCACGAAGCGTGCGACGAGATCCTTGATCATCCGGTGGTCGAGATCGAGTTCGAAATTCATGGGTGTGTCGATGAAGGAGTGAAGGGCAGGGTGCGCGCTCAGATCGCGCGCGCAGGGGACGCCGCCCGGGCGCGCAGCGTGCCGAAGAGCGCCAGGCAGCCGGCCGCGAGCAACGCGGCGTTGAAATAGAGGCCGCCGCGCATCGAGCCGCTGGCGGTGTTCAGCACGCCCATCAGGAACGGGCTCGCGAATCCGCCGATCGCGCCGGACATCGTGATCGCCGCGATCGCGATGGCCATCGAGCGCTTCGGCAGCACGAGCCCGGGCAGCACCCAGAACGCGGGCAGCGCCGCGGCATGCGCGGCGACCGCGACGCAGAGCGCGATCGTCAGGTTCGCGGCGCCGTCGACGCGCGCCAGCACGACGAGCGCCGCCGCGCACGCGAGCATCGCGGCCACGCCGTGTTCGCGCCACGCCTGCCGGCGTTCGGTGCGCCAGCCCATGCCGAGCAAGCCGATGACGCCGCACAGGTAGGGCAGCGCGGACAGCACGCCGATCTGCATCGCGCCGTGCAGGCCACCGCGGTGCAGGATCACCGGCATCCAGAATACGAGCGCGTAGCCGGCCGCCGCGATCGAGAAATTGGCCGCGCACAGCAGCCAGAAGTCGCGAAGCGCGAGCAACGGCCGTGTCGACGCCACGCCGTTGCCAACGTCGGCATCGGCCTGCGCGTGCGCATCGCGCAGCGCGGCCTTGTCGGCGTCCGACAGCCAGCGCGCGTCTTCCGGCCGGTCGTCGAGGAAGCGCAGCGCGACGAAGCCGAGCGCGCTGCTCGGCAGCCCTTCGACGACGAACAGCCATTGCCAGCCGCTCAGGCCGGCGACGCCGTCGAAGACCGTGAGAATCACGCCCGACACGGGGCCGGCGATCAGCCCCGCCAGATACAGCGCGCTCATGAAGAGGGCGAACGCCTTCGCACGCTGCTTCGGCGGATACCACGCGCCGAGATGGAACAGGATGCCGGGGAAGAAGCCGGCCTCGAACACGCCGAGCAGGAACCGGCACACGTAGAACTGCGCAGGCGTCGCGACGAACATCGTCGCGGCCGAGCCGAGCCCCCACAGCACCATGATCCGCGCGATGGTCCGGCGCGCGCCGATCCGCGCGAGCAGCGCGTTGCTCGGAATCTCGAACGCCATGTAACCGATGAAGAAGATGCCCGCACCGAGCCCGTAGACGGCGTCGGAGAAGCGCAGCTCGGCGGCCATCTGCGCGTGCGCGAAGCCGATGTTGATGCGGTCGATGAACGACAGCGTGTAGCAGAGAATCAGGAACGGCAGCAGGCGCCGCGAGATCCGGCGGTAGAGCGCCGGCATCGCGTCGTCGCGTACGCCGGCCGGGGTGGACAGGGTCGAGGTCATGGGCACTCCGTCAGAAGCGGTGAGTGATGCCGAGCGCCAGCACCTGCTCGGTGCCGCCCGGTTGCGGTTGCAAGCCGGCGACGACGGTGTTGCGCGCGCGGCCGCCGTTCTTCATGTACAGGTAGCGGGCATAGAGCGAGGTCCGCTTCGATAGCGGATGGTCGTAGCCGAGGCCGAACGCGGTCGCGTCGTTTGCCGAGCCCTTCACGTCCCGGCGCACGGCCGACACCAGCAGGCGGTCGAGCGCGCCGACGTCGACCGTCGCGCCGACGCCCGCCGTCGAGAACGCGGGCGAGCCGGGCGCCGTGCTGGCGCCGTGGAGGAACGCGCCGTACAGCTTGACCCGCGCGAACGCGTAGTTGGCGGCGAATACGTAGTGGCGGGTGGTCGTCGGCTGGACGACGGGTGCGAGGTTGCCGGCCGACATGTCGTCCTGGAAGCCGGCGCCGACGTAGAGGCCGCCGATCCGGTACTGGAGCCCCGCGCCGTAGTTGCGGCCGGCCTGCGTGGACAGTGCGTTCGGCGTCGGAAAGCCGTAGGTGGCCATCACGCGCAGGCCGTTCCAGTCTGGGCCGAGATACGACGCCGCCTGGTTGAAGCGCGGAATCGGCGGCGTCGTGGCGGTCGTGATCGAGTCCGTCGACGTCGCGAGCAGCGCGAGCGGCGACATGCGTTCGTTCAGGCCGAACGGGTCGCCCTCGTACACGATGTAGAACGACGGCGTGTATTGCCGGCCGAGCCGCAGGTCGCCGTAGCGCGTGTCCTGCAGCGCCACGTACGCCTGCCGGTAGAACAGCGTGCCGCCCTGGAGCGAACCGTCGGCCGGCAAGAAGCCGCTTTCCAGCACGAATTTCGTCGAGGTGCCGCCGCCGAGATCCTCGACGCCCGTCAGACCGACGCGGCTCGTCGACCCGCCGCCGCCGCTCTGCCGGAAGCTCGACCGGCTGCCGATCCGATCGAATTCGACGTAGCTGTCGACGATTCCGTACAGTGTCACCGACGACGCGTGCGCATGCGGCGTGCACAGCACGCAGGCGCCGATCAGGAGTGCTTTACATTGCATGAATGTGTGTCTCCGTTCCATGTTTGTTATGCGCCGCGCCCGCGTGCGGGGCGGCGATCGACGGCGCGCGGCGGACGGGGCCGCGCGCCGCCGGGCTCAGCGTCCCTTGAACACCGGCTTGCGCTTCTCGAGAAACGCGAGGGCGCCTTCGACCCGGTCCTCGCTTGTATAGACGTCGGGACCGACGTCGAGCCGCAGCGCCGCGGCAACCGGCAGGCCCCAGCTGCGGGTCGCCGTTTCCTTGATGCGCCGGATCGTGAGCGGCGCGTTCGCGGCGATCGCCTGCGCCAGTTCGCGCACGGTATCGTCGAGCGCGGCGCCGGGGACGACCCGGCTCAGCAACCCGACGCGCAGCGCTTCGTCGGCGTCGAAGCGGCGGCCCGTGAACAGGAGCTCCATCGCGACCGCGCGCGGCAGGATGCGCGGCAGCAGCACGCTTGCGAAGTTCGCGCCCATGCCGACTCGCACTTCGGGCAGCGCGAAATACGCGTGATCGGCGGCGATCCGCAGGTCGCACGCGAGCGCGATTTCGAAGCCGCCGCCGACCGCGTAGCCGTTGATGGCAGCGATGGTCGGCTTGCGCAGTTCGAGGATCAGCTCGTGCACGTTGCGTGCAAGTCCGCGCATCGGCCGCATGCCGCGCATCTCGGGATCGCCGAGATCGATGCCCGCGCTGAAGGCCCGCTCGCCCGCGCCGCGGATCACGATCGCGCGCACCGCGGGGTTGTCGTCGAGCGTGACGAGCTCGTCGCACAGGCGCCGGATCGCGTCGGCGGACAGTGCATTGGCGACATGCGGGCGATGAATCGTCAGCCACGCGATGCTGTCGTCGTCGCTGCGCAGGATCGACGGGGCGTCGTCGCCGGTCAGGGAGGAGAACGTGCGCGGCGTGGTCATGACGCGCTCCCGGTGGTGGCGCGCTCGTCGTGAACGACGCCGGCCCTGCGCAGCGCGTCGCGGCGGGCCGCGTCGAGGCCGAGCGCGTCGAGCACCGCGTCGGTGTCGGCCGCGAACGGCCGCGGCGGCCGGCGGATCGAGCCGGGCGTGCGCGACAGCCTGGCCGGGATGCCCGCGCCGGTGTAGGTGTCGTTCTTGACGAACATCGCGTTGCGGACCGCGTGCGGATGGCCGAACCCGTCGGCGATGGTGTTGACCGGTCCCGTCGCGACGCCGGCGCGCATCAGCCGGTCGACGACCTCGTCGGCGGGCAGCTCGGCGGTCAGCTGCCCGATCAGCGAGTCGAGCGCGTCGCGGTGCGCGACGCGCTCCGCGTTGGTCGCGAAGCGCGGATCGCGCGCGAGCTCGGGCACGCCGAGCGCTTCGACCAGCTTCGCGAACGTGCGGTTGTTGCCCGCGCCCGTCGCCACCGGCTTGTCTTTGCAAGGATAGACGCCGTACGGCGCGATCGCGGCGTAGACGTTCCCCGTCGCGACGGGCACGTCGCCCGTCGCCATCCAGGTCGTGCTGAGCGGATGCAGCATCGACAGCGCGGTGCTGAACAGGTCGATGTCGACGTGCTGCCCGAGCCCGGAGCGCGTGCGTTCCACCAGCGCGAGCAGGATGCTCGACACGGCGCTCAGCCCGGCCGCGTAGTCGACGACCGGAAACGGTACCTTCAGCGGCATGCCGCCCGGCTCGCCGTTGATCGACATGAAGCCGGCGAGCCCTTGCGCGACGGCGTCGTAGCCCGGAAACCGCGCGAGCGGGCCGTCGGTGCCGTAGCCGGAGATCGAGCAATGGACGACGCGCGGAAAGCGTTCGCGCAGGCAATCGTCGTAACCGATGCCCCAGCGTTCGAGTGTGCCCTGCTTGAAGTTGTCGACCAGCACGTCGGCCGTCTCGAGCAGGCGGAACAGCACGTCGCGGCCGTCGGGATGCGACAGGTCGAGCGCGAGGTTGCGCTTGTTGCGGTTGAGCCCCCAGTAGTAACTGGAGAGGCCGCTCGGCATCGCGGGCCCCCAGTCGCGTGTTTCGTCGCCTTGCGGCGGTTCGATCTTGATGACGTCCGCGCCGTGGTCGGCGAGCGTCTGCGTGCAGAACGGGCCCGCGTAGACGCGGCTCAGGTCCACCACGCGCACGCCCGCGAGCGCGCCTTCGTTGCTGATGATCATGACGATGTTTCCTTCGATGGTCGGCGATGCTGGCGTTCGCCTGCTGGGTGCCGGGCGAAGCGCCGCGGGTTCAGTCGCGCGCGGCGAACAGCGCTTCGACGGCCGCGCGGTGTTCGGGCGTTGCATGGGCGAACGCCTGGTACGACGCGGACAGGTCGAGCAGCGTGTCGAGACTTGCGTGCCGGCCTTCGCGCAGCAGCCGCTTGGTCAGGCGCAGTGCGGTGCCCGGATGGCGCGCGATGCGCGCGGCGAGCGCGTGCGTGTCGGCCAGCAGTTCGCCGTCGGGGACGACGCGCGACACCAGCCCGTGGCGCAGCGCCGTTTGCGCGTCCACTGCGTCGCCCGTGAACGACATCTCGGCGGCGACGGCCGCGCCGACGATCTGCGGCAGGAACCACGCGCCGCCGTCGCCCGGCACGAGGCCGAGCGCGATGAAGCTTTCCGCGAAGCGCGCGCTGTCGGCGGCGATGCGGATGTCGCACATGCAAGCAAGGTCGGTACCGGCGCCGATGGCCGGGCCGTTGATCGCCGCGACGGCCGGCACTTCGAGCTGCTGGAACGCGTGCGCGAGGCGCTGGATGCCGCGGCGATAGCGGGTGCGGATCGCCGCGAGGTCATGCAGGCCCGACTCGGCGAGCGCACGCATCGCCTTCACGTTGCCGCCCGACGAAAACACGGCGCCGGCGCCGGTCAGGACTAGCACGCGAATCGACTCGTCGCGGTTCGCTTCGTCGCAGCACGCGACCAGTGCATCGATCGCATCGGTGTCCGAAATGGCGTTGCGCGTTTCGGGGCGGTTCATCGTGACGGTCAGGATCGGTCCCTGCCGTTCACGGATCAGAAAGGCTGACATGATGTCTCCGTATGTTCTGTACCGCGGGGCTTCACGCCGCGGGCCGAAGCCTAGTATCGTCACGACGGTTGGCGGCGGGAAATTCTGTTCCACATACGTGGAAGGGGCCGCCGTGACGGGCGCGGAGGGGCGGGATGAACGGAAACGTGGTCAAGAGCGCGGCGCGGGTGTTCGAGGTACTGGAGCTGTTCAGCGAACTGCAGCGGCCGCTGAGCGTGCGCGAGATCGCCACGCGCTGCCGCTATCCCGGGTCGAGCGCGGCGGCGTTGCTGACCAGCATGAAGATGCTCGGCTACCTGTCGTATGACGAACGGACGCACGCGTATGCGCCGACGGCGCGGCTCGTCAATCTCGGCGAAGCGCTCGTCGATTCGGCGGCAGGCAGCCGGCGGTACTGGCACGCCGTGGCGAAACGGCTGGCGGCCGGCACGCGGGAGGCCGTCGTGATCGCGGTGCAGAGCGACCTGTACGTGCAGTACATCGACGCCGTCGCGGGCGCGCACCGGATTCCGGTCCAGTTCTATGCGCCGATCGGCACGCGTCGCGAGATCTGCATGTCGGGGCTCGGCTGGGCGCTGCTGAGCCTGCAGCCGGACAGCACGATTCGCCGGCTCGTGGCGCGCAGCATCCGGCGCATCGGAAGGTCGGGCAGGACGATCGACGAGGACGTCGTGCTGGACAAGGTCGAAGAGACGCGCCGGCTCGGCTATTCGTATTCGGCGCATACGGTGACGCAAGGCGCGGCGATGATCTCGATGGTGATCGCCGACGGCTGGAACGGCATGCCGCTCGCGATCGGCGTCGCCGGGCCGGTCGAGCGGATCGAAGAACATCGCGGCGCGATCGTGCTCGCGATGCGCGATGCGCTGGCCGAGCGCATGGACGAAGCGGTCGGCTAGTCGCGCGGTCGCTTGTGCGGCGACCCGTCCGCCTGCGGCGGTCTCCGCCGGCATCGGGCGGACGGCGGCGGGTGGTCATCCGGTGTCGACGCGAACCTCGCGTATCGGCCGTCTTGCCGTCGGCGCCGCGCACGTTCGCATAAAATCGGAGCGCCGTTTCGTTTCGCCCCTGTCCGGTTGCATTTCCGCGAGGTCGCCATGTCATTGAACGCGCCGCTTTCCGGCGTCCACATCGTCGAATTCGAAGGCCTCGGCCCCGGCCCGCTCGCGGGCTGGATGCTCGCCGGGATGGGCGCGCGCATCACGCTGATCGCACGTCCGGCCGGCCGCACCAGCGCACCGGACGCGCTGCAGGGCCGCGACGGCGACCTGCTGCGCGAAGGCAAGACGATCGTCGAACTCGATCTGAAGACGCCGACGGGCCGCGACGCGGCGCTCGCGCTGATCGCGCAGGCCGACGCGCTGATCGAGGGCCTGCGTCCCGGCGTGATGGAACGCCTCGGCCTCGGGCCCGACGATTGCGCGCGCCACAACCCGAAGCTCGTGTATGGGCGCATGACGGGCTGGGGCCAGGACGGACCGCTCGCGACGGCCGCCGGGCACGACCTGAACTACGTCGCGCTGACGGGGCTGCTGTCGCTGTCGGCACCGCGCGACGGCCGGCCCGGCGTGCCGCCGACCGTCGTCGGCGATGCGGGCGGCGCGCTCGGGCTCGCGTTCGGGATCGTCTGCGCGCTGTTCGACGTGCGCGGCGGCGGCCCGGGGCGCGTGGTCGACGGCGCGATCGTCGACATCGTGTCGATGCTCGGCTCGCTCGCGTTGTGGGCACGCGCGAACGGGCAGCTCGATGGCGCGCAGCCGAGCCTCTTCCACGATGCGCCGTTCTACGACGTGTATCGCTGCGCGGATGGCGAATGCGTGACGATCGGCGCGCTCGAGCCGCCGTTCTATGCGTTGCTGGTCGAGCGGCTCGGGTTGAGCGATGTCGATCCGGCGTCGCAGTACGATCGGGCGCGCTGGCCGGCGCTGAAGGTGCGTTTCGCGGAGGTGTTCGCACAGCAGCCGTCCGCGCACTGGCGCGCGCTGCTCGAAGGGACGGACGCATGCTTCGCGCCGGTGCTGAGTGTGGCCGACGCGCTGGAGCATCCGCACAATGCGGCGCGCGGGATCTATCGAACTGACGAGAACGGGAACGTGCGGGCGCGTGTGGCGCCGCGTTTTTTGCCACTGGCGGGCGATGGGGCCGAGTAGCGCGTCGAACCTCACGGTTCGGGAGCAAACCTGGTGTGGTCCGTAGAGCATTCAGGATGGGGCTAAATTTGGTGCTAAATAAGGTACAATAAAAATTCAATCGAACCAGGAGCGAGCATGCCCCACACCATTCTGGCCAGCGTGACGGCGAGCGTTTCGGAGCTGAAGCGGAACCCGATGGGAACCGTGGCGGCGGGCGAGGGCTTCCCGGTCGCGATCCTGAATCACAACGAACCCGCGTTCTATTGCATCCCGGCGAAGACATGGGAGGCGATGGTCGAACGTCTCGAAGATATTGAAGACAACGCGCTCGCCGATTCACGCGCCAAGGGGAAAGTCGTCAAGGTCAACCTGAATGACCTTTGAGCTCGCCTTTCTCGAACCTGCATTGAAGGAGTGGAAGAAGCTCGATCGCACCGTTCGCGATCAGTTCAAGGCGAGAATTGCCGAACGGCTCGAAAATCCGCGCATTCCTTCGGCGAAACTGCACGGTCATCCGGACCGCTACAAGATCAAGCTGCGCAGTGTCGGCTATCGCCTCGTGTACGAAGTGCGCGAGGCGGAGGTCGTGGTGCTGGTGGTCGCTGTGGGGCGTCGCGAGCGCGATGCCGTCTATCTCGCTGCGATGAAACGCTAGCGCGACACGCGTTGCGGCTTCGGCGTTTCGCGGCTTATCTCATCGAGCCGGCCGGCGGCGCCCGTCACGCCGTCTCCTCCCGCGCATCCGGCATCTTGCCGTCGCCGACGCGGTTGATCGTGCCTTGCGCGATTGCGACGAGCCGTTCGTGATCGCCGTCGATGACGAACACATGACACTGGCAGGTCGCCTGGTGCCGGCCCGCGTAGACGACCTTCGCGCGCGCAACGAGCGTGCCGTTCACGGCCGGCCGCAGGTAGTTGATCTTGTATTCGGCGGTGATGACGCGCGGGCCGAGCACCAGCGCGCCGGCGAACGTCAGCGCGTTGTCGGCGAGATAGCCGATCACGCCGCCGTGCACGAAGCCGTGCTGCTGCCGCAGTTCTTCCCGCACGGGCAGGCACAGCGACACTTCGTTGTCGCCGATATGCATCAGCTCCGTGCCCAGCAGCATGCTGAACGGTTGCGCGCGCAATGCGCCGCGCGCGTGGTCCGTGATGTCCGTCATCGACTTCCCCAATGCGTGTCCGCTTGCGCTGAACTCTAGGAAGGGGGCCGCGGATAAGCAAGGAAATTCGTCCGCATTTCGCGCAGATGCCGGCGCGATGCGACGTGATGATTGCGTCGAACGCGCGCGTTGTCCTCGTTTGCCGGCGATTCGACGGGAATGGCGGGCACTGGCCGGGCGCCTCTCGCCGGATGTTCCTAAAGTCCGACGAAGAAATGCCGCTAATGCCGGGGCATTGCTTCATCGTCGGCTCTCCAGGAATCTCCCCCATGTTCGGAAAAATCAAGCTCGCGTCGGGTCTGCTCGGCGTGTTGACCGTGTTTTGCCTCTTTCTGTTCGCGATCGAGGCGCTCGGCTTCTGGGCGCTCGCGTCGACGCGCAGTGGCGTCGACGATCTCTCGAACGTCGCGATCGCGCAGGTCGACGCGGCCAGCCAGGCGACCGAGCGCCTGCTCGACGCCCGCGTGAACCTGTCGCGCGCCGGCACGCGGATGGTGCGCGGCGGCCCGAAGCCCGACGAGATCATCCGTCATGCCAGCGCTTCGCTCGGCGAAGCGGACAAGGCGTTCGCCGCGCTGACGGCCGCACAGGCCGTCGACGCGACGAACCGCGCGCGCGTCGCCGCGCTCGCCGAGCGCTATCGCGCGCTGCGCGGCGCGCTGGGCGAACTCGTGCGGTTCCTCGATGCCGACAACATCCAGGCGTTCCTCGACCAGCCGACCCAAGGCTTCCAGGACGCGTACCTCGCCGAACTGCACCGCTTCGCCGACTACGGCGGCGCGTCGAGCCGCGACGCGCTCGCCACGATCGACAGCGGGATGCAGTGGTTCAAGTGGGTCGGCATCGTGCTGCTCGTGGCGATGCTCGCGGCGAGCGCGGCCATTTACGCGGCCGCGCGGCGCGCGGTGGTCGCGCCGCTGGACGAAGCCGGCCGCCATTTCGAGCGGATCGCGCAGGGCCGGCTCGACGAAGCCGTGCGGGCGGGTGGCGTGTTCGAGATCGACCGGATGCTGCGCGGCCTCGCCGCGATGCAGGCGAGCATCGCGGACACCGTGCGCACCGTGCGTCACGCGTCCGACGCGATCCACCTCGGCGCGGGCGAGATCGCCGGCGGCAACGCGGACCTGTCCGCGCGCACGGGCACGCAGGCTGCGTCGCTCGAGGAAACCGCCGCGAGCATGGAGGAACTGACCGCGACCGTGCGCCAGAACACCGACAGCGCACGTGCGGCCAGCGCGCTGGCCGACGCGGCGCTCGACGCGACGCGCCACGGCGGCGGCGTGGTCGACAGCGTGATCGACCGGATGCGCGGCATCGCGCAGAGTTCCGGGCGGATCGCGGAGATCATTTCGGTGATCGACGGCATCGCCTTCCAGACCAACATCCTCGCGCTGAACGCGGCGGTCGAAGCCGCGCGGGCCGGCGAGCAGGGCCGCGGCTTCGCGGTGGTCGCGGGCGAAGTGCGCTCGCTCGCGCAGCGCAGCGCGCAATCGGCGAAGGAGATCAAGGCGCTGATCGAGGAGTCGGTCGCGCAGATCGACGGCGGCTCGGAACTCGTCGAACGGGCCGGCGACGCGATGCGGACGGTTTCGGCGTCGATCACGCGGGTCGTGCAGACGATGTCGGAGATCACGGCCGCGTCGGTCGAGCAGACCGTCGGCATCGAGCAGGTCAACCAGGCCGTCACGCAGATGGACCAGCTGACGCAGCAGAACGCGGCACTGGTGGAGGAAGTCGCGGCGGCGGCCGCGTCGCTGAACGACCAGACCGCGCACCTGATGCAGGCGGTGTCGGTGTTCGAACTGGGCGACGCGCGCGCGGCTCGCGGGGTTCGCGACGAGCGCGGGTCGCCGTCGCCGGCCGACGCCGGTTACGAAACGGCGGGCAGCGCCGCGTAAGCGGTCGCGAGGTGGTAGGGCGTCGTCGACGGCATGTCGGCGCGCGACACCTGCCCGTCGGCCGTCTTGCACTCGAACCAGCCGCGCGGATGCAGGAAGCGCGCGGCGAAGCGCTCGATCTGCCGCGCGAGCGGCGCGGACGCCGGCGTGCCGCCGTGCGTCGCGAGCGCGCGCAGGTATTCGGTCTGCGCCCAGATCCGCTGCGTGCCGTCGAGGCATGCGCCTCGTGCGTCGACCGCCGCGCACACGGCGCCCGTCTGCGGATCGACCCCGTGCTGCTCGGCGAACGCGAACGCGCGCGCGAGTGCGCCGGGCAGCCCGGTTTGCGCGAGGCGCGCGCCGGCCGCGTCGACCAGATAGAACCACTCGAACTGATGGCCGGGCTCGAAGCGGTTGTCGGCCGCCCCGAGCGGCAGCTCGGCGACGCAGCCGGTCGCGGTATCGACGAACGTGCGTTCGACGGCCTGCGCGGTGCGCGCGAGCGCATCGTCGAACGCCGCGTCGCCGAACGCATCGGCGGCCGCGAGCCACGCTTCGGTCAGGTGCATCAGCGGGTTTTGCAGCGCGCCGCTGCCCGACGACGAGAAATCGGCGTGACGCGCGGCGTCGAGCAGCGCGTCGCCCGGCTGCAGCGCGAAGCGGTCCTGGATCAGCGCGGCGGTGTCCTCGGCGGCCGCGCGTGCCGCGGCGTCGCCCGACGCCGCATGCCACGCGGCACACGCGAACACGACGAACGCGTGCGTATAGAGGTCCTTGGTCGTGTCGAGCGGCGCGCCTTGCGCGTCGACGCTGTAGAACCAGCCGCCGTGGCGCGGGTCGCGGAAGCGGCCGCACAGCGAATCGAACAGCGTGGCCGCGTGCGCGATGTTGCCGGCCTGCGCGAACACGAACAGCTGCCGCGCGCAGGCCATGGCGCGATAACGGGTGACGGGCAGCGGTGCATGGCTGGCCGGGTCGACGGCCTCGAACGGTAGCCGCAGCGTGTGGTCGAACCCTGAACCCTGCCAGATCGGCAAGACGACGTGCGCGAAATGACGGCGCAGCTGGGCGGCCTGGGCGGAAGCGGAGTCGGAAACGGACATGACGGGGTTATGCGCTTGGATCGAAACGTGTCGGCGCGGCCCGGAGGATCGGCGCGGCCGGGGCCAAGGATAAAACATTCCGCGCGGCCGACGCCAAAAAAGGAGAGAAATCGGATGCTCGGCAACCTGGAACTCGTGATGCGGCTGGTTCTCGCGGCTGCGCTCGGCAGCGTCATCGGCATCGAGCGCGAGCGCCTTTCCTGGGCGGCCGGCCTACGCACGCACATGCTGGTCTGTGTCGGCTCGACGCTCATCATGATCGTATCGGCATTCGGTTTCGCCGATGTGCTGGGCAGCAGCGACCACGTCGTGCTCGATCCGTCGCGGATCGCCGCGCAGGTGGTATCGGGGATCGGTTTTCTCGGCGCGGGCTCGATCCTGCTGCGCGGCGAGATCGTGCGCGGGCTGACGACGGCCGCGAGCCTGTGGTCGGTCGCCGCGATCGGCCTCGCGGTGGGCGGCGGCCTGTACGTCGCGGCGATTGCCGCGACGCTCATCATCCTGATCATCCTGGCCGGCATCAAGCCGCTCGAGCGGCGCTACTTCACGGTGCGGCAGCGGCGCCAGCTCGCGCTGACGGTGGTGAGCGGCGCGCTGACGTTCGATTCGCTGCACGCGGCGCTCGGCCCCGACAGCGCGCGCGTGAAGCAATTCATCGTGCAGCGCGCCGACGACACGGGCGAGCACGACGAGGTGCGCATCGCGCTCGGGCGCGTGTCGGATCTCGAATACCGCGCGATCTGCGACAAGCTGCGCGGGCTGTCGTGCGTGACGCGATTCGAGCAAGGCGGCGGCGTGCCGGGCGACGAATAGACGGCATCCGATCGGCCGGATCGGCGATCGGTCATGCGACAATGGCCGGTCACTGATTCCGTTCGACCTTCGGTTCCGCGCTCGCGGGCCTGCAATCCGACTCCATGACCGAATCTGTTTCCGTGCCTCGCTCCCGTTCCCATTCCCGCTCCGACCGTTCATCGGCCCGTTCGCGCCCGCGTTCCGTCGCGGCCGCGGCAGACACCGCCGCCAAGGCAACCGCGCGGTCCGGCAACGCGGGCGGCGATGCGCCGCGGGACGAACACACGCTCGACCTGTTCGGCGATCCGGTGCGCGAGCCGGCTGCGCGTGCGCCGGCCGTCACGCGTGATGACGCGGTGGCGGACGCCGAGCCGATGGCCGCCGTTGCGGACGGCGAGGACGCCGCTCGGCAGGCGACGCTGGACGGATTCGCGACGCCGGGCGCCGCTGCCGATACGGCCGAGCCGGCTCCCGACGTCGCGACGACGACGGAGTCTGCTTCGACGCGTGGAAACGGCGATGCGGTCGATGCCGATGTCGTGCCCGCGCCCGCTGCAGACACGACGAAACCTGGCGGGGCGCGGCTGTTCGATGGTGGCGGCGCGCGCGCAGCTGGTGAGCTGGCAACGGGCGGCGGCCAGATGAAGGCCGGCAGCGTGTCGGAAGCCGGCGGCGCGGCCGGGACGAGCGCCGATCGTTCGACCGCGAATGCCGATGCGGTGGGTGGTGCGGTCGATGCGGCCATCGCCGATCGTCTCGTGAAAGCGGGCGGGGAGGCCGAAGGTGCCGCCGTGCCGGTCACACACGATGACGCGGCGCGGGCGCCCGGCGAGACCACGAAGGGGCGTCGCGCATCCTCCGGCGGCAAGCGACGTGCGACTGCCGGCACGCGCGAAGCGGCAGCGCCAGCGGTGCGTAGTGTGCCGGGAGCAGCGGCTGTCGGCGCCGGGGCGGAGGTGCCTCCGGCGCAGCACACTCCGCCGTCCGCCGAACCGCAAGCGACCGCCGAACCGGCCGGGCCGGTCGCTGCCGCGATTGCCGCGAGTACCCGTGATGCTGCGCGAGCAGCCGCAGCGCCGGCGTCGCCGGTCGTGCAGCCGGTGGCGTCTGCGGCGTCGTTCGTGACGAAGCCGTCGGCGGATCGCGCGCAACCGGCCGCGTCGAGCGGGCCAGCCTTCGATCCCGACACGCATCTGCGCCCGCTGTCGGATCGGCTCGCCACCCTGCAGGCCGACACGGCCGGCATGAAGCAGGCGGCCGATCGCGAGATGCGTCGCGTCAACCGGCTGCTTCTGGCACTGGCGATCGTCGTGTTCGCGGGCCTCACCGCACTGGTGCTGCAAACACGGCAGATTGCGCACCTGAAGCAGGAACTGGATGCCCGGCAACAGCGGATCGACCGGCTGGCTGCCGATCTGTCGACGCAGCAGGCAACGCTGATGACGCTCGCGGAACACCACGAAGCGATGCTGTCACAGGTCGACCGGCTGCAACGCAATGCGAACCGCGAGGCGGCGGCCGCGAAGCGCGTGCGTCGAACGCACTAAATCGTCCGACCCTACCTGCAAACCCCGGCCTGGCAAGGCGCGTCGCGGGAGACCGACCGTTGGCGGTTGCACGGGTGCGGCAAACTGATGCGGCGCGCTGGCAGAGTTCAGGGAAAACCCTTAGAATGAAGTCCGTATAAGGGAAAACCCTAGAGCCATCTGTCAGGAGTCTCACATGAGCTTCATTCTTGCCCTGCTGCAAAAGATCGACGACCTGTTCGTCTCCCCGCACCTGCCGCTCGACGCGGAATATTCGTACGCTGCGCGTCGCGCCGAAGCCGAGCGCGTGCGTCGTGCGAATCTCGTGCCGATCGTCCTGTATCGTCGCTGATCCGCTGATCCGCTGATCCGCTGATCCGCTGATCCGCTGATCCGCTGATCCGCTGATCCGCTGATCCGCTGATCCGGCGCAGCGCTCGCTGCAACTGCCTGCCCGCTTTCCGCCGTCGCATCGCGCGCCGGTGTGACCGTCCCGCTACACTGGAAGTCCGACTTCCCTCGCGACACCCGGGCCATGCTGCAGATGCGGCCGATGACGGCCGGTGAATTCCACGCATACCGCACGCGCGCCATCGACGGCTACGCGCGCGATCTCGTGTCGTCCGGGCAGAATGCGGCCGACGGCGCGGCGAGCCGCGCCCGCGCCTGCTTCGATACGCTGCTGCCCGACGGCCTGCTCACTTCCGGCCAGACACTCGTCCAACTGATCGACGCTGCCAGCGGCGACACGGTCGGCGATCTCTGGTACGCGATCGTGCCCGAAGGGCCGAACCGCACGCTGTTCATCTACGACCTCGACATCGTCCCGTCACGGCGCCGCCAGGGCTGGGCCACACGCGCGCTCGATGCGCTGGAGGCCGAGGCACGCCGCCATGGCGTCACCGAGATCGGGCTGTCGGTGTTCAATCACAACACGGCTGCCCGTGCGCTGTATCGGGCGTGCGGCTTCGCGCCGATCACGACGACGCTGATCAAGCCGGTCGTCTCTGGCTAACGACGAAGATTCGACACCGCAGGCGCAACGTTTTCGTTTCGACACGATTTGACGTAAGCACACGCGTGGGCCGTGGCGCGCTCTGGACGGGCCCGCGAGCCCGATTTGGTCTTTTGAACGCGGGGCGCCCAACCTGCATGGCAACCGAAATCCAGTGTGGATCCTATGATGAGCGGGCCAACAGTTTGGCGTACTCATACGCAGCACGGGGCGATCACCGACTGACCATTCATGTCATGCCCGGAACCCGAGCGTTCGGTCGCGGTGGATTCTTCATCCATGGTGGCACGAACGCGGGATCTGCCGGATGCATCAATCTTCATTCCGGAATGGAAAATTTCGTTCGAGACATCGAGGCGGCGACGAAGGACGCGCCCGAGTGCTACGTTCCACTGACGATTCAATACTGACATGCGAAAACGCCCGTTGCATATCTTGATTGGTGTGGCGCTGCTGATTTCGATCCTGCTCGTTTTTGCGTTCAACGCGATCAATCTCGAAGAGGCATACGGCGACGGACCACCCTACTACGCGCGGACGACCAATATGGACAAGTGGACGAATCCGCTCCCGTTGCTGGGTATTGTCGATGGCGCAATGCTGGTCGCGATCGGCGCGTATTGTTTCTGGATTCGTCGAAGCCGTTGAATCCTGCGCGCGGCGGCGAGCGTGCGGGTTGCAGTCCCGCCCGTTTTCGCGCCGCGCCGGCTCATCGCGCCCGCCCTTTCCATCTCCTCAGCAGCAACGCATTCGTCACGACGCTGACGCTGGAAAACGCCATCGCTGCCCCCGCGATCACCGGATTCAACCAGCCGAGCGCCGCGAGCGGCACGCCGATCAGGTTGTAGACGAACGCCCAGAACAGGTTCTGCTGGATCTTCCGGTACGTCCGCTTCGAGATGTCGATCGCATCGGCGACGAGCGCCGGGTCGCCGCGCATCAGCGTGATGCCGGCCGTGTGCATCGCGACGTCGGTGCCGGTGGCCATCGCGATGCCGACATCGGCCGCGGCGAGCGCGGGCGCGTCGTTGATCCCGTCGCCGACCATCGCGACGATTCCGCCGTGCGTCCGCTTCAGTTCGGCCACCACGCGTGCCTTGTCGTCGGGCAGCACCTGCGCATGCACTTCGCCGATCCCGAGCGTCGCCGCGACGGCCGTGGCGCTGCCGCGGTTGTCGCCCGTCACGAGCACGCTCGCGACGCCCCGTGCCGACAGGGCCGCGACCGCGTCGCGCGCGCCGGGCTTCACGGTGTCGCCGAACGCGATCAGCGCGAGCAGCGCACGCGGCGCATCGGCGCGCATCAGCCACGAAATCGTGTTGCCCGCGCGTTCGAGTTCCGCGGCACGCGCGTCGAGTTCGGGCGGCACGACGATGCCGAGTTCGTCGCGCCAGCGGGTGCTGCCGAGTGCGAGAAGCTGCCCGTCGACACGCGCTTCGACGCCGCGTCCGGCCACCGCGCGCGCATCGGCCGCGACGATCTCGGCCGAACCCGCGCCGCCGCCGCGGGCCAAGACGTCCGCATCGTGTGCGGCGACCACCGCGCGTGCGAGCGGGTGATCGCTTTGCCGCTGGACCGCGGCCGCGAGCGCGAGCGCCTGCTCGCGCGGGATGCCGACGGCGTCGAACGCCGTCACGGACGGTTTGCCTTCGGTCAGCGTGCCGGTCTTGTCGAACGCGATCACGGTGGTCCGCTGCGCGAGTTCGAGCGCCTGGGCGTCCTTGATCAGCACGCCGCGGCGGGCCGCGACGCCGGTGCCGGCCATGATCGCCGCGGGCGTCGCGAGGCCGAGCGCGCACGGGCACGCGATGACGAGCACCGCGACCGCGTTGAGGATCGCCGTTTCGGTGCCGGCGCCGGCGATCAGCCAGCCGATCAGCGTCAGCACGGCGATGCCGAGGATCGCCGGCACGAACACTTCGCTGACGCGATCGACGAGCCGCTGGATCGGCGCTTTCTCCGCCTGGGCGGATTCGACGAGGCGGATGATGCGTGCGAGCGTCGTTTCCGCGCCGATCGCGGTGGTTTCGACGACGAGCGCGCCTTCGCCGTTGATCGACCCGGCCGTGACCGGGTCGCCGTCGTCCTTCGGCACCGGCAGGCTTTCACCGGTGATCAGCGATTCGTCGACGTGCGAGCGGCCCGACACGATCCGGCCGTCGACGGGCACGCGCTCGCCGGGACGGATGCTGACGGTCGTGCCGACGCGCACCTGCGCGAGCGGCACGTCGCGTTCGACGCCGTGCTCGACGACGCGCGCACGGTCCGGGCGCAGTGCGTTCAGTGCGCGGATCGCCTCCGTCGTCTGGCGTTTCGCGCGCGCTTCGAGCCATTTGCCGAAGCGCACCAGCGTGACGATGACGGCCGATGCCTCGAAATACAGGTGGCCGGGGTGCGCGGGGTCGCGCAGCAGCATCCACAGGCTCAGGCCGAACGCGGCCGACGTGCCGAGTGCGACGAGCAGGTCCATGTTGCCCGTGCGTGCCTTCACCGCATGCCAGGCAGCGCGGTAGAAGCGCGCGCCGAAGCCGAACTGGACGATCGACGCGAGCACGAGCTGCAGCCAGCCGGGCAGCATCGCGTCGAAACCGAACGGCGCGACGAGCATCGGCACGACGAGCGGCGCGCTCAGCACGGCCGAGCCGATCACGAGATTGCGCTCGCGGATCGCTTCGCGTTGCTTGCGGGCGTCGGGGGCTTGCGCGGCGGCGCCGCTGCCGGCGCGGGCGGTGGCGTCGGTCGAGGCGCCCGCGTCCGGCGAGGCGGCGAGCGACGCCCGATAGCCGGCCGTCGTGACCGCCGCGATCAGCGTGGCGGCGTCGAGCGCGCCGGTGCCATGCACCGATGCGCGTTCGGTCGCGAGATTGACCGACGCATGCGTGACGCCCGGCACCTTCTCCAGCGCCTTTTCGACGCGCGACACGCATGACGCGCAGGTCATCCCGTCGATGGCGAGTTCGAGGCTGGCGGATGCCGGAGACGCGGACGGGGCAGGGAGGGCGGCGGTATCCGGCGCGAGCGGCGTCGCACCATAGCCGGCCTGCCTGACGGCATCCGCCAGTTGCGACGCGGAAACGTCCGCTGCGGCGTCGACCGTCGCGCGTTCGGTCGCGAGGTTGACCGTTGCGCGCGTGACGCCCGGCACTTTCGCGAGCGCTTTCTCCACGCGCGACACGCACGACGCGCAGGTCATGCCGTCGATATCGAGTTCGATCGTGGTGGCGGTGGCGGGCGATGCCGCTGCCGTTACCGGCGGTGCTGCGACGCGCGTCGCGTGCCCCGCGGGCGAGGCCGCCGGGGCTGCGCCCGTCGCTTCGCGCACGGCAGCGCGATAGCCGGCGGCGCCGACCGCGTCGACGAGCTGCGCCGGCGTGACCGCATCATGCGCGGTGACCGTGGCCGCATGCGCGTCGAGATCGACCGCGGCCTCGACGACGCCCGGCACCGCAGCCAGCGCACGTTGCACACGGCCGGTGCAGCCGCCGCAATGCATGCCGTCGACGGTCAGTTCGACCGTTTGCAGGGCTGCGGAGGCGAGTGGTTCAGTCATGTCGGATTCCCCAGGAGCGCGGATCGAGCCGCGAGTGATGTCAGTATCAACATTCCCATGATGGGAAGGTCAAGGGGGGATGCAATACAGGATCGTGTCGACGGCCAACGCATTCTCGCCTGTCATGCCCGGCCAGCGCAGGCGGCGGACCGCTTCGTACAAGGGGCCGGATCAGCGGAAATTCAGGCTGACGACAGGCCGGCTACTGCTGCGCCCGTTATTCGGCATATTGGGGGATGCCCTTAGGCGCTATGATACCGGCCTGACATCAGCGTCCGCCCGGCGAAGCGGCGACCGGGCAGGCTGGGGTGCCTTGCCTTCGCCGATCGTGAGTCGAACAAGGCGTTGACTGACAAGAACGATATTCGGCCAGTACTCAATGATTGAAAACCTACGAGAATCAATTTCTCTGCGGCGCGCGGCAGGCGCGTCGCTGGCCCTGGCGACGCTGCTGGCAGGATGCGCGTCGCAACCGGATGCGATCCAGCGGAAAACCGGCTGGATGCGCGCCGAAGTGGCCGACTCTTATGTATACGCGTATCCGCTCGTGCTGATGGACGTCGCGAAAGAAGCCGCGACGGGCGGCGACGGCGCTCAGCCGGGCCAGGCGCCGCTCAACACGCTGCGTCACGCGCAGGCGCTGCCGCCCGTCGGCGCGCTGAACCCGCCGCTGCCGGGCGTCGACACGCTCGACTCGACCGGCTGGCTCGACGTCGGCGCCGAGCCGGTGATCGTGACGCTGCCGGACACTCGCGGCCGTTACTGGGATGCGCGCGCGCTCGACATGTGGACGAACGTGCTGTGGTCGGCGTCGAGCGTGGCGGCGCGTGGCGCTCGCGGCGCCGTGCGAGCGCAAACGATTGCCTTCGCCGCGAAGGACTGGCAAGGCACGCTGCCGAAGGGCGCATTGCGGATCGACGTGCCGTCGGCCAACGCGTGGCTCGAAGTGCGGCTGCAGACGAGCGGCGGGCGCGACCTCACGAACGTGAAGAAACTGCAGCGGACGATCCGCGTGGTGCCGCTGTCCGTCTATACGGGCAGCGCGCGCGGCGCGTCGGTCGCGGTCCATGCGGGCAGCGCGCCGTCGGAAGCGGCGAGCGGCGGCACGCCGGCCGAGCAGGTGGCCGCGCTCGACCCGAAGGCGTTCTTCACGCGCTTCGCGCAGGCGCTGCAGGACAACCCGGCACCGGCCGACGATGCGCACGCGCAAGAACAGCTGAAGGACATCGGCGTTACGGCCGGCTACCCGGTGCTGTGGACGGGCGATCGCCTGAACGCCGCGACGGCCGGCGTCGCCGAGGCGCGCGCGCGGCTCGCGACACCGCCGTCGAACCTGCTCAACGCGAACGGCTGGAGCTGGATCGGCGACACGGCCGGCAAGTACGGTCAGGATTACACGCTGCGCGCGTACGCGGCCTACACGCAGTTCGGCACCGCGACGCGCGACGACGAAACGCTCGCGTTCGTGCGCGTCGACAGCGACGGCCATGCGCTGAACGGCGCGAACCGCTACGTGCTGCACTTCGCGCCGGGCGCGCTGCCGCCGGTGCGCGGGTTCTGGACGCTCACGCCGTACGCGACGAACGGTGCGCTGCCCGACGTCGGCTCGGCGCGCCGCTCGCTCGGCGACCGCGACCGGCTGCGCCGCAACCACGACGGCTCGATCGACGTGGTCGTGTCGGCATCGCATGCGGCCAACTGGCTGCCGGCGCCGCGCACCGATTTCGCGCTCGCGCTGCGGCTGTACGCGCCGAAGCCGCAAGCGAGCGACGGCTCGTGGATGCCGCCCGTCGTCGTCCGGAAATGAACCGACGGGCGCCGCCGCTGTCCGATCCGCGGGCGCGGCGGCCGCGCCCGAACGTCGTTCCGTTACCACCTGAGCCTATACTTTCGGGATAGCGTGCACGGCCGTGCCGGTTTTCCGGCGCGGCCAGGCATCCATTCCCGAGGCATCCAAGCATGGCAAGCGCAGACAAAGAAACCGTACCCTCGACCCTCCATGCCCTCGGCGGCGTTGCACGCTCGCGCCGGACCCGGCGTATCGGCCTCGGCGTGTTGATCTTCCTCGTTTTATTCGGACTGCTCGGGTTCTTCGCGGCGCCGCCGCTGATCCGCCACATCGCCGAACAGCAACTGAGCCAGCAGCTCGGCCGGCCGTCCACGGTCCAGCGCGTCGCGCTGAACCCGTACACGCTGAACCTCGAAGCCGACGGCGTGCACGTCGGCGAGCGCGGCGGCCAGGGCGACTTCATCGACATCGGCAAGCTCGTCGTCAGGCCGTCGTGGTCGTCGCTGTTCCGCGGCGCGCCGATCGTCAACGAAGTGCGCGTCGACTCGCCGCGCTTCCATATCGTCCGTTACGACGCGCAGCGCTTCAACTTCACCGACCTGATCGAGAAGTTCTCGACGCCGTCCAAACCCGAAAGCAAGCCGACACTTTTCTCGGTGTCGAACATCCAGGTCAACGACGGCCGGATCGACTTCGACGACCGCCTGCTGAACGAAAAGCACGTGGTCGACAACTGGACGCTCGGCATTCCGTTCATCGCGACGCTGCCGTCGAAGACCGACATCTTCGTGCAGCCGAAGCTGCGCGCGCGATTCGACGGCAGCCCGATCGCGATCGACGGCAGGACGAAGCCGTTCGCGCAGTCGCGCGAGTCGGAAGTCGCGCTGACGTTCGACCGGCTCGACGTGCCGAAGCTGATTTCGTACGCGCCGGCGAAGCTGCCGGTGATCGTCACGAGCGGCCTCCTGAGCAGCGACCTGAAGCTGCACTTCGTGATGAGCGGCGACACACCCGCGCTGCGCGTGTCGGGCACCGTCGATCTCAACGACGCGAAGGTGACCGACCGCGCGTCCGCGCCGCTGTTCGCCGCGCGCGGCGTGCACGTCGCGGCCGCCGGCCTCGAGCCGCTGCGCAACGTGCTGCATTTCGACGAGATCCGGCTCGACCAGCCGGTCGTCGACCTGGCGCGCGACAAGCAGGGCGTGCTGAACGTCGAGAAGCTCGCCGGCCAGCCGTCTGCCGCGCCGAAGGCGGCCGCCGGCAAGCCGGCCGCCGCCTCGTCGGCCGCTGCCGCATCGGGTGCCGCCGCATCGAGCGAAGCCGCCGCCGCCGTCGCCGCCGCGAGCGGCGCGAAGGCCGAAGCCGTCGCGAAGGAAGCGCCGCCGCTCGATCTGACGATCCGTCATTTCGCGATCGACGGCGGCACGATCAACGTCGACGACCGCGTGCCGGCGACGCCGACCGCGCTGTCGCTGACGAAGCTGGCCGCGACGCTCGACGGCTTCACGCTGCAGGGCAAGACGCCCGCGAAATACACGTTGTCGACGTCGTTGTCGCGCGGCGGCGACCTGAAGGCCGAAGGCGCGTTCAGCCTGGCGGCGAAGCAGGCCGACACGAAGCTGACGGTCGATGCGCTCGCGCTGCCGGCGCTGCAGCCGTATCTCGGCGAGGCGACCCGCGCGCGCGTGCTCGACGGCACGCTCGGCGCGAGCGTCAACGCGAAGGCCGACTGGGGCAAGACGCCGCTCGACGCGCAGGTCGCCGACAGCACGGTGAGCCTGAAGTCGCTGAAGCTCGCGACCCCGGACGCGAAGGCGCCCGCGATCGTGCTGCCCGACGCGAGCGCGAAGATCACGAAGGTCGACGTCGCCGCGCGCAGCGCGGAAATCGCGAGCGTCGACGCGACCGGGCTCGCGCTCGACGTGAAGCGCCTGAAGGACGGCAAGATCGACCTGGCGGCGCTCGCCGAACCCGCGCAGGCGGTGGTGCCCAGGCGCACGGTCGCGCGCAAGGCCGCGGCGGCCGCGCCGTCGTGGCATTACCGGATCGACGCGCTGAACGTGAAGGAATCGTCCGCGAACTTCACGGACCTGTCGACGCCGCGCCCGGTGAAGCTCGCGATCAAGCCGCTCGACCTGTCGGTGCAGAAGATCAGCGACGACCTGACGAAGCCGCTGCCGGTGCAGCTGAAGGCGACGCTGAACCGCAAGGGCTCGGTGAACGTGTCGGGCGACGTGACCGCGCAGCCGCTGACGCTCGGCCTGAAGATCAACGGCAACCGCCTCGACGCGGCCGCGTTCGAGCCGTACTTCGGCAGCGCGCTGAACGCGACCATCGCGAGCGCGCTGCTCAACGCGCAGGGCAACCTGACGTTCGCGCAGGTGAAGGACACGCCGCGCGCGACCTATCGCGGCGATGTCGCGCTGGTCGACGTGCGGATGCTCGACAAGGCGACGTCCGACCCGTTCGCCGGCTGGCGCTCGCTCGCGCTGTCGAACCTGAAGGTGAACCACGACGAGAAGGGCACCGACGTCGACGCCGCGCGCGTGACGTTCTCGAACTTCTACGGCCGCGTGCTGCTCGATGCGCAGGGTCGGCTGAACCTGAAGGACGTCGTCGCGAAGGAGACGGGCCCCGCGCAGTCGCTGACGCGCGACGCGAGCAAGCCCGAACCGGTGCCGCTGTCGCCGGGCATGACGCCGCCGGCCGCCGCCGCGCAGGCCTCGTCGGCCGCGGCCGCGCAGCAGGCGTCGGCGCCGGCCGCCGCATCGGCGACGGTCGTCGTGAAGGCCGCGCCGCCGCCGCAGAATCCGGTGCGCATGCATTTCGGCGAGCTCCTGCTGCAGGACGGCCGCGTGACCTACACCGACAACTTCATCAAGCCGAACTACACGGCGAACCTGGTCGCGATCAAGGGGACGGTCGGCGCGTTCGGCACGGACTCGACGACGTCCGCGCCGGTCGACGTCGCCGCGAACCTCGCGGGCAACGGACCGATCTCGATCAAGGGCTCGGTGAACCCGCTGATCGACAAGCCCGCGCTGGATCTCACGGCGACCGCGCACGACATCGAGCTGACCAACCTGACGCCGTATTCGGCGAAGTACGCCGGCTACCCGATCACGAAGGGCAAGCTCAACGTCGACCTGCACTACCAGCTCGCGAACGACCAGCTTCAGGCGAACAACCACATCTTCATCGATCAGCTCACGTTCGGCGATCACGTCGAAAACGACACGGCGACCAAGCTGCCGGTGAAGCTCGCGATCTCGCTCCTGAAGAACACGCGCGGCCAGATCGACGTGAACCTGCCGGTGTCGGGCTCGCTGTCGAATCCGGAGTTCAGCGTCGGCGGGCTGATCTGGCGCGCGGTGCTGAACCTGATCGCGAAGGCCGTCACGTCGCCGTTCACGCTGCTCGCGAATGCGTTCGGCGGCAGCGGCGGCGAGGATCTCGGCTACGTCGAGTTCGCGCCGGGCGCGTACGAGCTGACCGACGCGCAGCAGAAGAAGCTCGATACCGTCGTGAAGATGCTGACCGAGAAGCCGTCGATCCGGCTGGACCTGATCGGCCGCGTCGATCCGGCGAAGGACACGCCGGGGCTGCGCGACGCGTACGTCGAACGGCTGGTCCGCCAGCAGAAGCTGAAGGACGTGGTCGGCCAGGGCGAGAGCATCGATCCGATGTCGGTGAAGGTCGAACCGGCCGAGTACACCAAGTACCTGACGCGCGCGTACAAGGACGCCGACTTCAAGAAGCCGCGCAACCTGATCGGCCTGCAGAAGACGCTGCCCGATGCGGACATGAAGCAGGCGCTCGCCGATCACGCGCCGGCCGACGACAACGCGCTGCGTGCGCTCGCGCAGCAGCGCGCGCAGGCCGTGCGCCAGTACCTCGACGGCAAGATCGATGCGAGCCGCATGTTCGTCGTGGCGCCGAAGCTCGATGCGAAGGGCATCGAGGACAAGGGCGCGACGACGCGCGTCGACTTCGGCCTGCAGTAAGCGTTACGCCCTCATCCGCCGCCGCCGCGTCCGATCGGCAATCGGGTGCGGCGGCGCGCTTCCCGTCAGCGCACCTCGATCGCCGGTTCGCGCTTGTCCAGTTCCTTCCTCGCGGCCAGCGGCAGGCGCGCATCGTCCCAATGCGTGAGCCATTCGACTTCCTTCGCGGTGAACACCTGGCCGTAGTTGCGCAACGCGTACTGCAGCGCGTCGACGACGTGGTGGCGAATGATTTCGGGGGTGCGTGCATCGTCCAGCACGAACCGGAGAGCTTCCAGGGTCGACATACTCGTGCTCCGGGTCAGGGAAAACCCTTTATCACACGCCAATAGTCATACGCCAAGCGTGAAAAAAATTCGCGCGGCGGGCGACGGCGCGCCCGATGCACCGACCCGGTGCGAACCTCGCGCGCACACGTCGCGGCGTGCGCCGGGTCGCCTCGTTTTGCGACCGCGTCGTGTCACTTGCGATTGGTTACGTTTGACAGAAAACAGAAAGCCCCGCTTCACGCGAGCGCCCCACGGCGCGGCGATATTTTGCGCGCCTGATGGCAGGTCACGCAGTTCAACGTCAATCGATGAGGTGGGGTGATGATTTCCAGGTTCGCTAAGCAACGAAAAATGGCGGTGATGGTGGCGGGCGCGCTGGCGCTCGCAAGCGCCGGCGCCTACGCGGCGCAGCAGGACGGCAACAGCCAGGGCGATGACGCCGGCCACGGCCGGCGTGTCGTGAAGCACGTGCTGCTGATCAGCGTCGACGGCCTGCACGAGCAGGATCTCGCACGCTGCATCGGCGCGAACACGTGTCCGAACCTCGCCGTGCTCGCACAAAGCGGCGTCACGTACACGAACGCCTACACGCCCGGCCTGTCGGACTCGTTCCCGGGGCTCGCCGCGCTCGTGACGGGCGGCTCGCCGAAGACGGCCGGCCTGTTCTACGACGTGTCGTACGACCGCAACCTGTACGCGCCGAGCGACACGACCTGCTCGGGCAAGCAGGGCTGGAACGTCGTGTTCGACGAGACGACCGGCATCGATGCGTTCAACGGCGGCGCGCTCGTGCACCTCGACGGCGGCGGCGCATTCAATCCGCAGGCGATTCCGCATGCGAAGGTCGGCGGCCAGTGCGTGCCGGTCTATCCGCACAACTACGTGAAGACCAACACGGTGTTCGAGGCCGTCAAGGCCGGCGTGCCGAACGCCTACACCGCGTGGGCGGACAAGCACGCGTGGGGCTACGACTGGCTGAACGGCCCGTCGGGCACCGGCGTCGACGATCTGATGCGCACCGAGATCAACTCGATCGACCCGGCGACGAACACCGCCTACACCGACGTCTATTCGCACACGGCGCGCTTCGACAACCTGCACGTGCAGGCGCTGGTCAACCAGATCGACGGCCGCGATTCGACGGGCACGAAGAACGCGCCGGTGCCGACGCTGTTCGGCGCCAACTTCCAGACGCTCAGCGTCGCGCAGAAGGCGCCGGTCGCGAAGGGCGGCGGCTACCTCGACGCGAACTTCACGCCGAACGGCCAGGTCGCGAACGCGATCACGTACGTCGACAACTCGATCGGCCGCATCGTCGCCGAGCTGAAGCAGCGCAACCTGTACACGTCGACGGCCGTGATCGTCACGGCGAAGCACGGCCAGTCGCCGACCGATCACACGAAGCTCGTGAAGAACGGCGACACGCTGACGAAGCTGCTCGAAGCGAACAACTACGTCGACCCGAACGGCAACTTCGGCCAGAACAACACGACGACGGGCAACCTGAACGACGGTTCGGGCCTGGTCGGCACGGGCTTCGTGCAGACCGACGACGTCGGCCTGATCTGGCTGCGCGACCGCAGCCAGCGCACGGCCGTGGTGCAGACGCTGAAGTCGAACCTCGGCTGCAACGCGCCGGGGATCTGCGCCGACGGCCCGCAGGCATCCATCCTGTACGGCGCGGCGCTGGCCGACCGGTTCGGCGATCCGGCCAACGGCCGCACGCCGGACATCATCGTCCAGCCGAATCCGGGCGTGATCTACACGTCGAGCACGAAGAAGGACGAGGAACACGGCGGCAACGCGCCGGACGACAGCCACCTCGGCCTGCTCGTGTCGTACCCGGGCCTCCATCGTGCGCGTACCGTGAGCGATGTGGTCGGCACGAAGCAGGTCGCGCCGACGATCCTCGGGCTGCTCGGCGCCGAACCGAAGCTGCTGCACGCGGTCGTGGCCGAGAACACGCACGTGCTGCCGGGGCTCGGCATCGACCACTGACGCAACGGGACGGGCGGCACGGCGCCGTGTTACCGGCGCCGCCGTGCCGTCCGGGCGTGCCCGGCCATGCCGGGCACGCTCAGCGCTCCGCGCATGCGCCGAGGATCCATTCCCTGAAGCGCCGCAACGCGGCGCTCGTCTCCAGGCGCTCCGGCGCATAGCACAGGTAGTGCCCCTGCGCGTCGACGTCGACGGGCGCGTCGAACGGTTCGACGAGCGCGCCGCTCGCGAGCGTGTCGACGATCAGGAAGCGCGGCACGAGCGCGAGCCCGAGCCCGGCTTGCGCGGCCTGGATCAGCACCGAATACTGTTCGAAGCGCGGCCCGGCCAGCGCGTTCATCCGGGCGACGCGATGGCGCTCCGCCCAGAGCGACCACGCGATTTCCGCCTGCTCATGCACGAGCCGCGGCGCGGCGGCCGTGTCGGCGGGCGTGCGCAGCGCATGTCGCGCCGCGAATTCGCGGGAACAGACCGGCACGAACGTGCGGCCGTCCAGGTAATCGCAGCGGACGCCTTCCCATGCGCCGTCGCCATAGCGTATCGCCGCGTCGAGTCCGAACGGAAACACGTCGCCGTGCGCGAGATGGCGGCGAAAACTCAGCGTGACGTCCGGCGCGCCGGCCAGAAAGCGCGCGAGGCGCGGCACCAGCCACTTCGTCGTGAAGGTCGGCACGCTTGCGATCGTCAGCAGGTCGCTGTCCTCGCGCGCGCTCAGCAATTCGATCGACGCGTTGCCGATCTCGCGCAGCGGGCCGATCACGCGTGCGTGATAAACCTGCCCGGCCCGCGTGAGCGCGAGATTGCGCCCCTCGCGCACGAACAGCTTCACCCCGAACAGCGTCTCGAGATTCGCGATCTGCCGGCTGACCGCGCTCGGCGTCAGGCCCAGCTCGCGCGCCGCATACGAGAAGTTCAGGTACTTCACGGAAGTCGCGAACGCGTGCAGCTCCGCGACGTTGGGAAACAGGTGCTTCACGGCGAACTATTCCTTGCGCGCACAGATCGATGCGGGCGTTGTACGTTTTTTTCATGACGATGCCATGTCGGATCCGCACACTGCGGCCGTCATGACAACGCGTGCCGGCCCTGCCCGGCGGGCGTTGCGTGACCCGTTCCGTGTCCGTCAGCGAGATTCGCCATGCATCCGCCAGCCGCTCCGGCCCTTGCCGAAGCTATTCCGATTCGTCGTAACAAACGGCCGCGCGCGATCGCGGGACGCCTGCTGCTGCAGGCGCTCGTCGCGGTCTTCGGGCTGTACCTCGCGTTGCCGATCGTGCTGCTGCTGATCGGCTCGGTCGGCCAGTCGTGGACGAACACGCTGCTGCCGACCGGCATCACGTCGCACTGGTTCGCGGACCTGGCCGCGAATCGCAGCTTCACCCGCGCATTCGGCACGAGCCTCGTCGTCGCGCTCGCGTGCTGCGCGATCAATGCCGTGCTGGCGCTGCCGCTCGCCTATGCGCTGCATCACCGCGCACTGGCCGGCCGCGGCTTCGCGGCGCGCATCGTGATGCTGATGCCGATCGCGGTGCCGGCGCTGACACTCGGGTTCGGCTACATCGCGATCTTCAGCGGCGATGCGCTGCCGTGGCTCGGCACGCTGCCGCTGATGATCGCCGCGCACGCGGTGCTGACGCTGCCGTACCTGCTGCAGACGCTGCTGAGCGACCTGCGCCACCTGGGGCTCGCGCATCTCGAGGCGTGTGCGGCGACGCTCGGTGCGACGCCGCTGCGCCAGTTCTTCACGGTCGTGCTGCCGAACCTGCGGCACAGCCTGTTTTCCGGCCTCGTGATGGTCGCCGCGCTGTCGATCGGCGAATTCCAGATCTCGAACCTGATCGCGGGCTTCCGTTACCGCAACTATCCGATCGTGCTGCTGCAGGCGTTCTACGGCGCGTCCGGGATGGCCTGCGCGGCCACCGTCGTGCTGCTCGTCCTTGCCGTGCTCGCGACGCTCGCCTCCGTCCTCACCGTGCCACGCCTGAAGTGAAACCGTCATGAGTCTCGATTTCGAAAACGTCAGCTTCCAGTATCCGGGCGCCCGTCACGGCGTCGACGCGGTCACGCTGTCCGCGGCCCAGGGCGAACTGCTCGCCGTGATGGGCCGCAGCGGCTCCGGCAAATCGACGCTGCTGCGCCTCGCCGCCGGCCTGCTCGACGGGTACGACGGCCGTATCGCGATCGGCGGCCGCGACATGGCCGGCGTGCCGGTGTGGCAGCGCGAGGTCGGAATGGTGTTCCAGCACTACGCGCTGTTTCCGAACCTGTCGGTCGTCGACAACGTCGCCTACGGCCTGAAGATGCGCGGCATGGCCGCGGCGCCGCGCCGTCGCCGCGCGCTCGAGATGCTCGAACGCGTCGGCCTCGCCGCGCAGGCCGGACGCAGCACGGCGCTGCTGTCCGGGGGGCAGCAGCAGCGCGTCGCGCTGGCTCGCGCGCTCGTGATCGAACCGAAGCTGCTGCTGCTCGACGAGCCGCTCGCGGCGCTCGACGCCGGCATTCGCCACCAGCTGCGCGACGAGATCCGCGCGCTGCAGCGCGCATGCGGCGCGACGACGCTGCTCGTCACGCACGACCAGGACGAAGCGCTCAGCATGGCCGATCGCGTGGCGATCGTCGACGGCGGACGCATGCTGCAGGCCGGCACCCCGCGCGACCTGTACGAGCGTCCGGCGACCGCGCAGGTCGCGCGGTTCGTCGGCCATTCGACGCTGCTGCGCGGCCGCGTGCTCGCGCATGGCGCGGTCGACGTGCGGTTCACGACGCTGCGCGCGGATACGGGTGCGCACCGGCCGGGCGACCCGGTCGAGGTGCTGATCCGGCCGGAACACCTGCAGCCCGATCCGCCCGAGTCCGTCGCGAACCGCATCGACGGCCGGGTCGGCGAGGTGCGCTACTTCGGCGCGACCCAGCGCTTCGACTTCGTACCGGCCGGCGCGACCGACGCACTGCTCGGCGAAGGGCGCGAGCTGCCCGCGCGCTGCGTGTCGATCGAGCCGCGCCATCTGCTCGTGCTGCCCGCCGCGTGAGCGCGGGCGACCCATTCATTCAACGGAGAATCACGATGTCTGCACGCCGCCATTTCCTTCATGCGACGCGCCGCCGCCTGCTGGCGCTCTGCGCGTTCGCGACCCTCGCGCCGGCGCTGGCCCATGCCGCGCCGCTGTATCCCGGCGAGGACGCGCTGTACGAGAAGGCCGCCGACGAAGGGCTCGTCGTGTCGTTCGACACGGGCCCGGAATGGGCGAACTGGAAGTCGCTGTTCGCCGAATTCCGCAAGCGCTACCCGAAGGTCGAGATCACATACAACGACATCGGCTCGGCGGCCACGGTCGTCGCGCTCGACAAGTCGCGCCGCCGCCCGCAGGCCGACACGGCGTACTACTTCGCGGCGTCGGCGCTCGATGCGACGGCCAAGGACGTCGTCGCGCCGTTCAAGCCGGTCAATTTCGACAAGCTGCCCACGGTGTTCCGCGCGGCCGACGGCCGCTGGTTCGCGGTGCATTCGCTGAACATCGCGCTGCTCGTCAACAAGAAGCTCGTGAAGAACGTGCCGCACCGCTGGTCGGACCTGCTGAAGCCCGAATATCGCAATGCGGTCGTCTATCTCGATCCGCGCTCGACCGGGCAGGGGCAGGTCGCCGTGTTCGCCGCCGCCTATGCGAACGGCGGCAGCGTCGACAACCCGAAGCCGGGCGCGGATTTCTTCGGCAAGCTGAAGCAGGCGGGCAACGTGCTGCGTGTCGAGGGCACGACGCCGTACGCGAAATTCGTCAAGGGCGAGATTCCGGTCCTGATCGGCTACGAGAACGACGGGCTCAAGGCCAAGTACGCGGACGGCATGGGTGACGCGGCCGAAGTCGTGATTCCGCAGGACGGCAGCGTGTCGGCGCCGTACGCGATGAGTCTCGTGAAGAATGGCCCGAATCCGGCCGCCGCGCAGCTGTGGCTAAACCTCGTGATGAGCGACGTCGGGCAGGGGCTGTTCGCGCAGGGCTTCGTGCGTCCGGCCGTGCCCGGCACGCCGGTCGCGCAGGACGTCGCCGCGAAGCTGCCGAACGCGCCGCAGGTGCGTCCGCTCGACGTCGCGAAGGCCGCGGCGCACAAGGCCGAAGTCGACCAGCTCTGGTCGCAGGCCACGCTCGGCAAGTAAGGGGCGCGCGATGCGGGTTTCGTCCATGCAGCGCGGCGTCCTGCGCGGCTACGGCGCGGTGCCGGCGGCCGGGCTGTTCGCGGTGTGCTTCGTGCTGCCGCTCGCCGCGCTCGTCGGCGCCGCGTTCGACGGCGGCGGCCGTGCGTTCGCCGCGGTGTTCGGCGATCCGCTCGTCGCCGACGCGATCGTGCGCTCGCTGGCGCTCGCGATCGGCGCCGGCACGCTGTCGGTCGCCGTCGGCGTGCCGGTCGCGTTCGTGCTGGCCGGGCAGTCGCCGGCGCGGCGCCGCTGGTCGCTCGCGCTGCTCGGCGTGCCGCTTGCCTTCTCCGGCCTCGTGATCGCGTACGGCTTCATCCTCGTGTTCGGCCGCGCCGGCTTCGTGACGATGCTGCTGGCGTCGCTCGGCGCGGACCCGACCGTGGTCGGCGGCGCGATCTACACGATGCCGGGGCTCGCGTTCGCCTACGCGTACTACCTGATCCCGCGCGTCGCGCTGATGCTCTACCCGGCGCTCGCGAATCTCGACCGGCGGCCGCTCGAGGCGGCGCTGACGCTCGGTGCCCGGCCGTGGCGCGCGTGGTTCGACGTCGCGTGGCGCGAGCTGTGGCCGTCGATCGCGTCGGCGTGGTGCCTCGTCGGTGCGATCGCGCTCGGCACGTACGGCACGGCGCTCGCGCTGGCCGGCACGCAGGTCAACATCCTGCCGCTGCTGATGTACCTGAAGCTGTCCGACGGACAGACCGATTTCTCGCAGGCCGCCGTACTGTCGATCGTGCTGACGGCGCTTTGCACCTGCGTTCTTGCACTGGGGGAAGGACTTGCACGGCAACGACGTCATTGAATGGTCGGACGACACGCGCGGCGCGCTGGCGCAGCTCGCACAGCGACAGCGCGGCGCACGCCGGCACCGGATGCCGGTCGGCGTGATCGGGCCGCGCGACGCGACCGACGCGCAGCTCGCCGTCGCCGAGCGGATCGCGCACGCGATCGCGGCGACGGGCATCGCGATCGTCGGCGGCGGCAAGCAGGGCGTGATGGAGGCCGCGGCGCGCGGCGCGCGGGCCGCGGGCGGATGCGCGATCGGGCTGCTGCCCGAGGACGATGCGCGGGACGCGAATCCGTACCTGTCGGTCGCGCTGCCGACCGGGCTCGGCATCACGCGCAATGCGCTGATCGCACGCGCGTCGCTGTGCCTGATCGCGGTCGGCGGCGGTCTCGGCACGCTGTCCGAAATCGCGCTGGGGCTGCAATGGGGCAAGCCGGTGTTCGCGATCTGCGACGCGCCGCAGGTCGCGGGCGTCGAGCGTTTCGACGAAGCGGATCCGCTCGTCGCGCAGGTTGCGCGATGGCTGTCCGGTTCGGCGTAGGTCGGCATCCCGGCTGACGGGAACACGCGGACGCGCGTGCGGATCGGCATGCGGCACATGTTCCGGGCGCGGCGCGGTACCTTCTCCAGTGATTCCGATACGGCTCTCGCGCGATGCGAGGGCCGTTTTTTTTTGCGGCCGGCGGGTGAAGAAGGCGGTGCGGTGCGGACGTTGCGGCGCGGGGCGTCGGCTGCGTGCCGGGCGCGCGCCGGCTTGAAATGGGGTGCGTGACGCGCCATATTGGCCGCGTACGCTGTTCTTCAACGATGCGAAAAGGAAATCCGATGCGTCTGCTGCTTGCCCTCTTGCTGCCGTGGTTCCAGTTTTTCACGATCGGCCGCCCGATCGCCGGCGTGATCTGCCTGATCCTGCAGCTCACGATCATCGGCTGGCTCCCGGCCGCGATCTGGTCGGTGTATGCGCTGAGCCAGTACAAGACCGATCGCAAGATCGAGGCGGCGCTGCGCGAGCGGCGGTAAGCGGCGGCAGTTTCCCTCGACCGCTGCTTCCGGAGTTCAAGGGGCTCGATTCCTATTTCGGTAGAAATTTACATAATTCAGCTACGATGAACGGCACGATTTGTATAGATTTCTGCTGAAATGAACGCTTCCTGCACGATCCAGCTCCACGCCGATGGTATTTGGCACGACGTCGGCGTCGTCACCCTTTTCGGCGAGCCTGACGAGAGCTGGCGCAGTCGTGCCTGTACGGGTTACGACGTCGAATGGATCGTTCGACATCAATTCGCCCGCGATGCGCACGCGATGGCATGCGGTTTTCCGGTCGATCTCGAGCCACTGGTGACGCCCCATTGGCCGATTTTCCTGATCGATTTGCTGCCGCAAGGCTTCGGCCGTCAGGAGTTGTTGCGCCGCCTCGATCTGCCGGAAACAGCCGAGGAGCGTGCCGACTGGCCGTTGCTGCTCGCGGGAGCCGGTAACTCGATCGGCAATCTGCGGATCAAGGAAGCCGCGCAGCGGCTCGCCGAGCGCCAGGGGCCGCGGCAAGGATTTACCGACGATGACGTTGTCGCACGCGGAGACGCATTCAGCGAATACCTCGCCGAACATGGATTCTTCGTCGCGGGCTCCTCGGGTGTGCAGGGCGAGTGGCCGAAGCTGCTGCTGACCCGTGCCGACGACGGACTGCTCTATCTCGATCACACGCTGCCCGATGCGCGCGCGGTCGCGCACTACATCGTCAAGTTCGGACGTGGCACGAACGAGCGTCTTGCACAAATCCTTCGTCACGAAGCGCCCTACATGGCATTGGCCCAGCGTCTTGGATTGCGCGTGCATGCGCCGCTGACGCTGCGCGATCGATCGCTATTCATTCCGCGGTTCGATCGCGCGCGCGTTGGTGGCAGCGTTGTCCGGTTCGCTCAGGAAAGTATTGCGTCGCTGACCGGAAAAGCCGGCTTCCGCGTCGTGCCGAGTCACGACGAGGTGTGCGGGCATCTCGTGCGCCGATGCACGGATCCTCAAGCCGAGGTGGCCGAGTATCTGTGCCGCGACGTCGCGAATCTCGCGTTGGGGAACAAAGACAATCATGCACGGAACACGGCATTGCAACGCGACTTCGATGGACGCGTTGCGTTGACGCCGCTTTACGACTTCGCACCGATGTATCTGCACCCCGACGGCATCGCACGGCGCATCCGCTGGGAAGGAAATGACGGTGGTCAGCCAGACTGGGCGCGGGTACTCGATGCGGTCGTCCGGTCGAGCGAGCCGCAGGCGGGGGAGGCGCATGCCGCGCTGGATCGCGACGCATTGCGGGCACGGCTGCACGCAATGGCGCCGCGCTTGCAGGAGATCGCCGATCGGGGTGTCGATCTCGGACTGGAGCACGATGTGCATGCTTTCCTGAAACCGGGCATCGAGCGGCTCGCCCGCGAACTGGATGCACTGCGCTAGGCGAGGGCGACACGATGGACAAACGCTATAACGCGATGTCGCTTCCCGATCAGCTCGCGTTGCGCCGGCAAGCGATCGAGGACGTTCTCGCGCATCCCGAGTGGTCGCTGCGCGAATCCGTGCGTCATCTGAAGCAGACGATGCGGCTGACGAGCGCCGAAATGGCGAAGCTCGCCGGTGTGTCGACAAAGACGATTCAGGATATCGAGCAGGGCCGCAGCGACGGGACGGTTCAGACGATGAACCGCATATTCGGCATGCTGGGATTGAAGCTCGGCGTCGTGCGGCGGGCGCCGCAATAACGCACGCGGAGGAAGAGGCAGCGGATCACGCATCCATCGGGCGATCGATGCGCGCCGCGCCCGGGCCGCGCGCGTGACGCGATCGCCCGGCCGGCGCGCTGCCTTTTACTTCACCGCGAACAGCGTCAGGTTCATGAAGATCTTGAACGCATAGCCGAGCGTGACGGCGCCGAGCACGCCGCCCGCCCACAGGACGACGAACCACATCCAGCCGCGCATCCGCGGCCGCGGCGCGTCGGGCCGTCGGGCGGCGGGATCAGTGGTGGTAGTAATGCTGGTCTTCATGGCGCACCTTGCCTCGGAATACCCAGTAACCCATCGTCGTGTAGGCGATGATGATCGGGAGGATAACCGCTGCGCCGACCAGCGTGAAGGTCTGGCTCGACCGCGGCGCCGCCGCTTCCCAGATCGTCATCGTCTGAGGAATCGCATACGGGAACATCGTGACGAGCAGGCCGACGTAGCCGAGCAGCACGAGTGCCAGCGCGAGCACGAACGGCGTCATGTCGTGCCGGTTGCGTACCGCGCGACGCATCCACACCGCGCACCCGGCGACCAGGAACGGCACCGGCAGCAGGCGCCAGAACAGCCCCGAATCGAACCAGCGCTGCGCGACCGCCGGATCCTGCAGCGGCGTCCACAGGCTGACGACCGCGATGAAGCCGAGCAGCACGACGGTCAGCGGCCACACGACGCGATGCAGGCGCCGCTGCAGGTCGCCTTCCGTCTTCGCGACGAGCCAGCAGCAGCCGAGCAGCGCGTACGTGACGATCAACCCGAGGCCCGTCAGCAGGCTGAACGGCGTGAGCCAGTCGAATGCGCCGCCGGCGTACACGCCGTCCTTCACGTCGATGCCCTGCAGGAACGCGCCGAGCGCGATCCCCTGGAACAGCGTCGCGCCGGCCGAGCCGCCGATGAACGCGAGATCCCACAGCTGCTTCGTGCGCCGCGCCTTCGCGCGGATCTCGAACGACACGCCGCGGAAGATCAGGCACACCAGCATGAAGATCAGCGGCAGGTACAGCGCCGACAGCACCGTCGAATAGACGATCGGGAACACCGCGAACAGCCCGGCGCCGCCGAGCACGAGCCACGTCTCGTTGCCGTCCCACACGGGCGCGACGGTGTTCATCATCAGGTCGCGTTCCTTCTCGTCCGGGAAGAACGGGAAGACGATGCCGATGCCGAGGTCGAAGCCGTCGAGCACGACGTACATGAAGAGCCCCAATGCGATGATCGCGGCCCAGATTGCGGTGACGTCCATAGGTTTTCTCGTTTGCGAAAGTGGGGGGCTCAGACGGTCTCGATCAGCTCGTCGACGGCCGACATCGGGCGGCGCGCGGTGTGATCGGGGCGCGTGTCGGGCTCGCCGTGCCGCGCGTCGTGCTTGACGTCGGGCAGCGCGGGGCCGGCCTTCATCAGCTTCAGCATGTAGTACACGCCGGTGCCGAACACGAGGAAGTAGACGATCACGAACGTCATCATCGACAGGCTGACCTGCTGCACCGACAGCGGCGACACGGCCTGCGCGGTGCGCATCACGCCATACACGACCCACGGCTGGCGGCCCGCTTCGGTCGTCACCCAGCCCGCGAGCAGCGACACGAAGCCGGTCGGGCCCATCACGAGCGCGAGGCGCTGGAACCACTTCGATTCATACAGGCTGCCGCGGCGGCGCAGCAGCCACGCGAGCGCGGCGAGGCCGATCATCGCGAAGCCGAGGCCGACCATGATCCGGAAGCTCCAGAACACGACCGTCGAGTTCGGACGATCCTCGGGGCGGAATTCCTTCAGTCCGCGGATCTCGCCGTCCCAGCTGTGCGTGAGGATCAGGCTGCCGAGGTGCGGCACCTGCACCGCGTAGCGGGTCGTTTCGGCCTTCATGTCCGGAATGCCGAACAGGTTGAGCGCCGTGCCGCCCTTTTCGGTTTCCCACAGCCCTTCGATCGCGGCGATCTTCGCGGGCTGGTGCTTCAGCGTGTTGATGCCGTGCTGGTCGCCGATCACGGCCTGCAGCGGCGCGAGCACCAGCAGCAGCCACAGCGCCATCGAGAACATCTTCTTCACGCCCTTGTCGCGGCGGCCCTTCAGCAGGTGCCACGCGCCCGTCGCGGCCACCACCAGCGCGGCGACGATGAACGCGGCGATCGCCATGTGGAACAGGCGGTACGGGAACGACGGGTTGAAGACGATCGCGAACCAGTCGGTCGGCACGATGCGGCCGTCGACGATCTCGAAACCCTGCGGTGTCTGCATCCAGCTGTTCGACGCGAGGATCCAGAACGTCGAGATCAGCGTGCCGATCGCGACCATCAGCGTCGCGCCGAAGTGCGCGCGCGGGCTGACGCGGTTCCAGCCGAACAGCATGATGCCGAGGAAGCCGGCTTCGAGGAAGAACGCCGTCATCACCTCGTACATCAGCAGCGGGCCGGTGACCGAGCCGGCGAAGCTCGAGAAGCCCGACCAGTTGGTGCCGAACTGATAGCTCATCACGACGCCGGAAACCACACCCATCCCGAACGCGACCGCGAAGATCTTCGACCAGAACAGGCAGAGTGTCTTGTAGTACGGCTTGCCGGTCTTCAGCCAGCGATATTCGAGCACGGCGATGAAGCTGGCGAGGCCGATGCTCAGCGCCGGGAAGACGATGTGAAAGGAGACGGTGAACGCGAATTGCAGGCGGGCCAGATCGAGGGCCGAAAATGCGGTGTCCATACCAGTTGACCGAGGCTTGACGATACCCGCCGGCGGGGTGCCGGCGGACCCCGGCCGGAGGGGGCATCGGGGTTGGCTGGAGTATGTGCCGCGATGTTGCGCCGCGAAATGCGCCAACTCGTCGCAGATGTCCAGCCCGGCGCGCGCGGTTTCGGGATAAATCGTTGATTCGTATCAAGATCGCGGCGCGCGCCGCAGGCGACCGTGGCGTGGCGGTCTGCCGCACGTGCGGCAATATGGCGCGTCGCATCACGGGAACGATGCGGCGTGCGCGAAGGTGCCGCGCGTTGGCACGCGCGGCCTATGCCTATGCCTATGCCGGGTGTCCGGCCGCCGCCGCGTTGTTGACGATGCCGCGCCGGCGTGGACCGCGTCGCGTCGTGCCGGTTGTATCCGGATCGTGCACCTGCGGCGCCCGGTCACGTGGCTTTCGCCCGGCGCGAAGCATCGGCAAGCGCTGCGCGAATTGCGTACACTCTGAGTCTCGTTTCGGCAGGGCCGGGCGCATCGGTACCGGTCCGCGTTCACTCAGGGCACGAAGATGATCGATTTACGCAGCGATACCGTGACACGTCCGAGCCAGGCGATGCTGGCCACGATGACTGCCGCCGAAGTCGGCGACGACGTATGGGGCGACGACCCGACCGTGCTGCGCCTGCAGGCGGTCGCGGCCGAGCGGGCCGGCAAGGAAGCCGGCCTGTTCTTCCCGAGCGGCACGCAGAGCAACCTCGCCGCGCTGATGGCCCACTGCGAACGCGGCGACGAATACATCGTCGGCCAGCTCGCGCACACCTACAAGTACGAAGGCGGCGGCGCGGCCGTGCTCGGCAGCATCCAGCCGCAGCCGATCGAGAACGCGCCCGACGGCACGCTGCCGCTCGCGAAGATCGCCGCGGCGATCAAGCCGCTCGACAATCACTTCGCCCGCACGCGCCTGCTCGCGCTCGAAAACACGATCGGCGGCCAGGTGTTGCCGGACGGCTATGTGCAGGAAGCCGTCGCGCTCGCGCGCAGCCGCGGGCTGGCCACGCACCTCGACGGCGCGCGCGTGTGCAATGCGGCCGTCGCGTCGGGCCGTCCGATCGCGGAACTGTGCGCGCCGTTCGATACCGTGTCGATCTGCTTCTCGAAAGGGCTCGGCGCGCCGGTCGGTTCGGTGCTGGTCGGCAATCGTGCGCTCGTCGAGCGCGCGCAGCGCTGGCGCAAGGTGCTGGGCGGCGGGATGCGGCAGTCGGGCATTCTCGCGGCGGCCTGCCTGTATGCGCTCGACCACAATGTCGAGCGGCTGGCCGACGATCACGCGAACGCCGCGCATCTCGCGGCAGGCCTCGCGCGCATCGAGCCGGTGAAGGTGCTGTCGCATGCGACGAACATGGTGTTCGCGCAATTCCCCGAAGCCGATTGCGCGCCGCTCGAGGCATGGCTCAAGGCGCGCGGGATCCTCACGCAGATGCTGTACGCGTCGCGCTTCGTCACGCACTGCGACGTGTCGCGCGCGGACATCGATACCTTCATCGATGCGGTCGGCGCGTATTTCGCGCAGCGGCGTACGTAAGAGCCGAATGCGCCGGCCGGCGGGGGCGCCGGCGCGTCGTGGCGCGAAGCAGGAGCAGGGAGGCGACGGGGGCGGCGATGCAGCCCGTCTGTCGATATCTGGCGTGCCGGCGGGTTACGCTTGCCGGAGCATGTCGGCGGGCGGCGTGCCGTCGCGGAACAGTGTTTTCAGCTGCGTGCGCAGTTCGGCGCTGTCGGTGTGCTGGTGCACCGAGACCGCGTGTTGCACGGCGGCCTCCAGCAGTTCGTCGTCGGAGTCGGCGGAAATTGCGACCGAGCAATTCATCGCGCTGGGAAACTCGCGGCAATCGATATAGCGGCGGGGCATGATGTTCTCCTCACGGGAAAGGGAACGGCCGGATGTGCGTGATCGGCCGCGCGGCGCGTTCGCGGGGCCGATGGAAAAAGTATAGGCGGCGCGGCGGCGTTTCTCTTGGCCACGCATGCCGCGCATGCCGCGCCGGCGGTGTCGATCACCCGTTCGTCACGGCAGCGGCGCGAGCAACCGGCGCGCCGCTTCGACCACCCGTGCGGACAGCGACGCCATCGTCGGCGATTGCACGGTCCATGCGTGCCAGTACAGCGTGATGTCGGTCGGATGCAGCGGCGCGAGATCGACGAGCCCCTGCGCGTCGAGCGGTGCGCCGCCGAGCAGCGGCTCCGGCACCATCGCGTAGCCGAGCCCGTGCCGCACCGCCGCGAAATGCGCGTGCGTGCCCGGCACGTAGTGGCACGGATACGCGCCTTCGGGCAACCCGAGCTTCTCCTTCAGGAACGAGGACTGCAGCGTGTCGCGCCGCGAATACGCGACGACCGGCGCATGGCGCGCGCCCGTGCGGTTCAGGCCGCGCGGAAACCAGCGCAGCGCGAACGCGGCGGCCGCGAGCAGCCGGTAGCGCATCGTGCCGAGCGGCGTCGCGACGCAGCCGCGCATCGGCTTCGGCTCGGTCGTCACGCAGCCGACGGCCATCCCGCTTTCGAGCAGCGCGAACGTGTGGTCCTGGTCCTCGACGATCAGCTCGAACAGGATGCGCTCGCCCGCGAGCACCGACGTCAATGCGGGCAGGAACCAGGTGCCGAGGCTGTCGGAGTTCAGCGCGATCGTGACCGAGATCGGCGATTCACGCTCGGTCGCGAGCGTGCTTTGCAGGTCGGCCTGCAGCAGCGCGACGCGGCGCAGGTGCTGCAGCACGCGCTGCCCGGCCGCCGTCGGCCGGCACGGCCGCGTGCGCAGCACGAGCGGCGCGCCGAGGCTCGCCTCCAGCGCGCGGACCCGCTGCGTGACGGCGGACGCGGTCACGTGCAGGCGCACGGCGGCCTGCTCGAAGCTGCCGGTGTCGGCGACGGCCAGCAGCGCGGCGGCTTGCTTCGGATCGATCGTCAGAGACATGTCGACGCAATTCTTGTGAACGTAAGACGAGAACAGGCGGTAGTGTAAGGCAGCACGCGCAACGGACCGGATGCGGCGTGACGTCTCGCCGCGTGCAACGACGCCGGTGGCGCGCGTGTTTTGAACTACGCTGTATGAACGTGTGCGTCGCGAGCCGGCGCCACACGCGGTGCGGGTTGCACGACCCGCACCCTTCACCCGACCGACACGCCCAGCCGACGGAGCGACTTCGCGATGATCTTCCGGCAACTCTTCGACCCGCAATCGTCGACCTACACGTACCTGCTCGCCGACCGCCCATCGCGCGAAGCGTTGCTGATCGACCCGGTGTTCGAGCAGGTGCGCCGCGATGCGGCGCTGCTCGACGAGCTCGGGCTGCGGCTCGTCGCGACCGTCGATACGCACGTGCACGCCGATCACGTGACGGGTGCGTGGCTGCTGAAGCAGCGCACCGGCAGCGCGATCGCGATTTCGGCCGCGAGCGGCGCGCAGGGCGCCGACCGCTACCTGAACGACGGCGATCGCTGCGCATTCGGCCCGCGCTACCTGACCGTGCGCGCGACGCCGGGCCACACGAGCGGCTGCATCAGCCTCGTGCTCGACGATGAATCGATGGCGTTTACCGGCGACTGCCTGCTGATTCGCGGCACCGGCCGTACCGACTTCCAGCAGGGTGACCCGCGCGCGCTGTATCGCGCGGTGCACGGCCGGCTTTTCACGCTGCCGGCCGCATGCCTGCTGTATCCCGCGCACGACTATCGCGGGCTCACGGTCACGAGCGTCGGCGAGGAGCGGCGCTTCAATCCGCGCCTCGGCGGCGATCTCAGCGAGGACGATTTCGCGGGCTACATGCGCAACCTCGGGCTCGCGCATCCGCGCCAGATCGACGTCGCGGTGCCCGCGAACCTGCAGTGCGGACTCGCCGCGAATGCGCCCGACGTGCAGGCGGCGCCCGACTGGGCGCCGCTCGTCTATACGTTCGCCGGATTCTGGGAAATCGATCCGCAGTGGCTCGAGGATCACCTGCCGGCGGTGCAGGTCGTCGACGTACGCGAGCCGGACGAATTCACCGGCCCGCTCGGCCACCTGCCGGGCGCGACGCCGATTCCGCTCGGCGAACTGGCCGCGCGCACCGGCGAACTCGCGCGCGACCGGCCGATCGTGACCGTGTGCCGCGCGGGCGGCCGCTCCGCGCAGGCGACCGTGATCCTGCTGAAGGCCGGCTTCGATGCCGTCGCGAACCTCGGCGGCGGGATGCTGCGCTGGCGCGGCGAAGGCCGCGTCGTGATGGATGGCCGGTCGTAGCGGCGCGATGCCGCGCAACGGAAAAAAATGTTCGGCCCGGTGTCGATTCGGCCCGGCGCCGTTCGTCGTCAAGGTATCCGATCACGTGGCGCTGCATGACGCGGCGCCGAAACCCCGAGAGACCCGCGATGACGCCGACGCTTTACGCCCATCCCTTTTCGTCCTATTGCCAGAAGGTGCTGACCGCGCTGTACGAGAACGGCACGCCGTTCGACTATCGCGTGCTCGCGCACGACGATCCGAAGCCGATGCAGGAACTGGCCGCGCTGTGGCCGCTGAAGCGCTTCCCGGTGCTCGTCGACGCGGGCCGTACCGTGATCGAGGCGACGATCATCATCGAGTATCTCGATCTCTACCACCCGGGCCCCGCGCGGCTGGTGCCCGACGACCGGCGCGCGGCGCTGGAAGTGCGGATGATGGATCGTTTCTTCGACAACTATGTCGCGACCCCGCAGCAGAAGGTCGTGTTCGATGCGTTGCGGCCGGAACACGAGCGCGATGCGCGGGGTGTCGCCGATGCGCGCGCGATGCTCGAAACGTCGTACGCATGGCTGGATCGCACGATGGCCGATCGCGAATGGGCGGCCGGCGACCGCTTCAGCCTCGCCGACTGCGGCGCGGCGCCGTTCCTGTTCTACGCGGACTGGACGCACCGGATCGATTCGTCGTTCGCGAACGTGATCGCATATCGCCGGCGGCTGCTTGCGCGGCCGTCGTTCGCGCGTGCGGTCGACGAAGCGCGGCCGTATCGCGCGTTCTTCCCGCTCGGGGCGCCCGACCGCGACTGACGTGCGCGGCCGCCGTCGCCGCGGCGGCGACGATCCGGACGGCGGCGCGCGCCGGGCGCGATGCCGCCACGCAGGGCCGGCAGCGTGTGCCCGGGCGTCGTGTCGACAGCAGCGGATGCATGGCGGCGCCGTCCCGTTACATCGCCGTATGCTTGACCGACTGCGCAAGCGTCAGCAGTTCGTCGAACTGCGTGATCAGCTCGAAGCACAGCAGGAACGCGAGCGTATAGGCCGGCGCGGGGAAGCGCCGGATCGCCTCCAGCACCTGCGGCGCGAAGCGCGATCGAATCGCATCGCGCGTCAGCAGCCACGCGAGCGCGATGCCGATCGCGGCACCGGCGATCAGGTCGGTCGGGTAGTGATAGCCGAGATACGCGCGCGGCACGCAGATGAACACGACCGCGTACAGCAGCGAGAACACGCCGGCGCGTCGCGCGATGATGAAGATGCCCGTCGCGATCGCCATCCACAGCATCGCGTGATCGCTCGGAAACGAACTCCAGGCCTGCAGCGTGGCCGCACGCAATTCCTCGGACGGGAAGTGCAGGTGCAGGTCGGGGTTGTAGATCGGCCGCACGCGGAACGGCAGGACTTTCGCGAGCCACCGGCCGAACGCGAGCGCGACGAGCCCGCTCGCGACCGTCGCGATGACCAGCTCGCGTTGCCGTTCGCGCTGCGGTCCCGGCTGGAACCACAGCCAGCACAGCACGGGGATCAGGACGAAGCCCTTGAACGTATAGAGGCCGGCGATCACGCGGATCGCATGATTCATCAGCGGTCCGAACGTAATGTGGGTGAGGAAGATCTGGATCGTGGTGTCGAAATTGTTCATGTTCTGCGACCCCGGCGGACACGCAGCGCAGGACATGCGACCGGCAGGGATCAGGAAGCGCGCTCGCACCGGAGCGCAATGGGGGGCAAGTATGTCACCGGTAATTTCGAAGAAAATGGGAAAAAATACCGGGAATCCCCTGAGAAAACCTACTTTGCCGATGGGGCCGGATTCGGGAGGGCCGTGCGGTGCGGCCGTGAGAAATGATCCGATGATTGCGCGCGGGGGCCGGGCGCGGGCGAAAAAATAATCGGTTGAACTGCGCAACCCGGCGACGCGTTCCGAGTATTGCATCGGATGAACGAATGCCGGCTGTCTCTCGCACGAATCGGCCGTGCCGCGCGGGGCCGCACAGCCCCGATCGAAAATAAAAGAAAAGGCGGGCAAGCCCTGCGGACCCGCCTGCCGTGCAATCGCACTGCCGAAAATCGACGGCGCCACGTGCGCACGGCCAGTGCCGGTGGCGACGTTGTCGGCGCCGGCGCGATCACCGCATGCCGGTCAAGTTGCGCGAGCAACGAACCGCCGAGCGCGGCGCCGCTCGTCATCCCGATGAACATGCCGAGAACAGCACCGCGTCGAGGCGGCTGCGCGTCGAACGACGCGACACGTGAGCCGCCAGCGCCGAGGCGCGCCGTCAGCCGCGCCGGATGCCTTCGGGCAGCGCGCTGATGCGGCACACTTCGGGCGAGTCGAGCCACGCGCGGGACGTCGCGCAATCGACGAACATGTCGGTCGCATCGTCGCCCCAGAACAGGTCGCCATCGAGTTCGAAGGTCGGCACGCCGAACACGCTATGCGCGATCGCCTGATCGGTGTTCGCGCGCAGCGCATCCTTCACCGCTTGCGCGTCGACGGCCGTCACGCCTTCCGGAAAGCCCACCGCCTCGCACAGCGCGGCGAAACCCTCTGGCGTCGATACGTCCTGGCCGTCGCGCCAGATGTGCCGGAAGATCCGCCGGATCGCATCGGGCGTGTTGCCCATCGCGATCGCGAGACGCAGCGGCCGGATCGGGTTGAACGGATGCGCGGGCGGCATCCGGAATGGAATGCCGAGTTTGTCCGCGCGGTACTGCGCGTGGCGATAGGTGAAGATGCGCTTCGCCGCGATCTCGGCCGGCGCTTTCTGGCCCCAGTGCGTGAGCACGGCGCCGAGCACGATCGGTTTCGGCTCGTAGGCGGCAGCCGGCGGCAACTCGTCGAACCGTTCCTGCTGCAGGTAGGCGAACGGCGAGACGAAATCGAAATACCAGGTGGCGGTGCGCGGGGCGTTCATCGTGGGTTCCCTTGTGCGTGTCCGGACGGCAGTGGCATGTGCCGCGCCGGCGGGCGGCGTGCTGCATGCGGCAGCGGCCAGTGTCGCATGCGGCCGGCGTTTGCGCTGCCGCGTCGCCGGACGCGCGTGCCGGCTAGGGCTGCGCGGGTTCGTCCGCGGCCGCGGTGAAGCGCGCGAGACTGTCGCGCACGGCCTGCGCGTCGTAGCGCGCGCCGGTGCCACCGAGCGCGACGGTCGCCTTCTGCGCGAGCGGCAACAGCAGCGCGAGCGCCGCGGCCATCGCCGGCGCGGCGGCCAGCCGCGATTTCGGGCCCGACACCGTGAGCGCGCCGACGCAATCGCCGGCCGCGCCGAACACCGGCACGGACGCCGAAGCCGTCTCCGGGTCGCGCTCGCCGTACGACGCGGCCCACAACTGTTCGCGTACGTCGTTCCAGCGCGCATCGTGCGGGTCGGTGAACGCGAGCAGCACCTTCCCGGACGCTCCCTGGTGAACCGGAAACTCCTCGCCGACCCGGATCGACACGCGCACCGTGCGCGTGGGTTCGACACGATAGAGCACCGAGCGCATCTCGCCGTGGCGCACGTAGAACGACGCCGTTTCGCCGAGTTCGCGGCTCAGCGTCTCGAGCAGCGGCTCGACGACCGGGCCGACCCGGAACGAGCGCTGGTACAGCGCGGCGAGCCGCAGCGGCTCGTGTCCGACCGCGTACTGGCCGTCGTCGAGCTTGCGCATGAAGCCGCCGTGCTCGAGCGCGGCGAGCAGGCGCAGGATCGTGCTCTTGTACAGCCCGGTGCGGCGCGACAGTTCCGCGAGCGACAGCCGGTCGTCGGTTTGCCCGAAGGCATGGAGGATCGCGAACGCGCGATCGAGGACGGCGACGCCGCTGGAGGCGTCGGCCGACGAGTCGGCGGCGGTGCCGGTGGGTTCTGCGGGGAGCGAGGTCGGAGGCACGGCTTGCAGGTCCTTGGGTGACGGTCGATCCACTATATCGTTCTGCCTGATAGAACACAAGTTCCAGAAAATCGCAATTTCACGGGTATACCCCGCTTACAGCCGATTCGACGTGCCTCTAAAGTTCCGTCAAACAGAACGATGTTCTTTTAGATAGAACTATGAGGTGTCGAATGAGCGTTTCCGGGTATCCAGAGGTGCTGGTCAGCGAGGTCGGGCCGCGAGACGGCCTGCAGAGCATCAAGGCCGTGATGCAGACGGCCGACAAGCGGCGCTGGATCACCGCACTCGCCGCGGCCGGCCTGCGCGAGATCGAGGTCGGGTCGTTCGTGCCCGCGCGGCTGTTGCCGCAGATGGCCGACGTGCGGGAAGTCGTCGCGCATGCGCTGGCGATTCCCGGGCTGCACGTCGCCGCGCTCGCGCCGAACCTGCGCGGCGCCGAAAGCGCGTTCGAGGCGGGCGTCCACAAGCTGACGCTGCCGGTCTCGGTGACCGAGGCGCACTCGCTGGCGAACATCCGCAAGACGCCGGCGCAGATGATCGACGAGGTGCGCGCGATCGTCGCGCTGCGCGATGCGCGGTTTCCGTCGGTGCAGATCGAGGCCGGCGTGTCGGTCGCGTTCGGCTGCACGATCGCCGGCGCCGTCTCCGACGACGAGACGATCGCGATGGCGGCTGCGATGGCCGAATGCGGGGTCGACGAGATCGGTCTGTCCGATACGAGCGGCTATGCGAATCCGGTGCAGGTGCGCCGGCTGTTCACGCGCCTGCAACGCGAAGTCGGCGACAAGGCGGGCGGCGCGCACTTCCACAACACCCGCGGGCAGGGGCTCGCCAACGTCGTCGCGGCGCTCGACGCCGGCGTGACGACGATCGACGCGAGCCAGGGCGGTCTCGGCGGCTGCCCGTATGCACCGGGCGCGACCGGCAACATCGTCACCGAGGATCTCGTGTTCCTGCTGGAGTCGATGGGGATCGACACGGGCATCGACGCCGATGCGCTGCTCGCCGCGCGCGCAATCCTGCACGCGGCGCTGCCTGCCGAGCCGCTGTACGGCCACGTGCCGGACGCGGGGCTGCCGAAGGGATTCCGTTACGCGGACGGCCGTGCGCCGTCGGCGGCCCAGCCGGAAGGTTGCCTGACGGGAGTCGCGCAATGAACGATCGCCAACCGGCCGCGGCGCTGCCGTACGAAGGCGTGCGCGTGATCGAGATGACGCACATGGTGATGGGCCCGACCTGCGGCATGCTGCTCGCCGATCTCGGCGCGGAAGTCATCAAGATCGAACCGATCGCGGGCGACAGCACGCGTGCGCTGCGCGGTTCCGGCGCGGGCTTCTTCGGGATGTTCAACCGCAACAAGAAGAGCCTCGCGGTCGACGTGAAGGATCCGCGCGGGCTCGAGATCGTGCGGCGGCTCGTCGCGACGGCGGACGTGTTCAGCGAGAACTTCAAGAGCGGCACGATGGATCGGCTCGGGCTCGGCCATGCCGCGTTGTCCGCGCTGAATCCGCGCCTGGTGTACGTGTCGCACAAGGGTTTCCTGCCGGGGCCGTACGAACATCGCACCGCGCTCGACGAAGTGGTGCAGATGATGGGCGGTCTCGCGTACATGACGGGCCCCGAAGGCCGGCCGTTGCGTGCGGGCTCGAGCGTGAACGACATCATGGGCGGGATGTTCGGCGCGATCGGCGCGATGGCCGCGCTCGCGCAGCGCGAACGCACCGGCCGCGGCCAGCAGGTGCAGAGTTCGCTGTTCGAGAACAACGTGTTCCTCGTCGCGCAGCACATGATGCAGTTCGCGGTGACGGGGCAGGCCGCGTCGCCGATGCCGAGCCGCATTTCCGCGTGGGCGGTCTATGACGTGTTTTCGGTGAAGGACGGCGAGCAGATCTTTCTCGCGGTCGTATCGGACACGCAATGGGCGCTGTTCTGCGACGCATTCGGCCTCGCCGCGCTGAAGGACGATGCGCGTCTTGCAACCAACAACTTGCGCGTGCAGGCCCGCGAGTGGCTGCTGCCCGAACTGCGTGCGCGGCTCGCCGCGCATTCGGCCGCGGAGATCGGCGCGATCTTCGAATCGATCGGCCTGCCGTATGCGCCGATCACGAAGCCGCAGGACCTGTTCGACGATCCGCATCTGCTCGCGACGGGCGGGCTCGAAGCCGTGACGCTGCCGGCCGACGCGAGCAGCGCCGGCCGGCCGGTCGACACGCGCACCGCGCTGCTGCCGCTCACGCTCGCGGGCGAGCGCCTGCGGCTGCGCGCAGCGCCGCCCGCGCTCGGTCAGGACACGTGCGCGTTGCTCGGCGAGCTCGGCTATACGCCGGACGAGGCCCGGGCGCTGATCGCTGCCGGCGTCGTCGCCGGGTCGCACGGACATGGTGCGGACGTCCAACCGCCGGGCGTGGCGGCCGATGTGCCTTCGGCGAACGAAGTGGCGAGCGCGTAGCGCCGCCGCGATCCATCGAACGAACAACAGGCGTCGTGCCCGTGCGATCGCGCGGGCGAGGAGCGCCGTATCCACGGAGACAACCATGACATCCGCTTCCCCGGCGCTGGCCGCCGATCGCGAAACCGACGCGTCGATCGAGCAACGGGCCGTGCGCAAGGCCGCGTGGCGTTTCATTCCGCTGCTCGCGCTCGCGTACTTCTTCAACTACCTCGACCGCACGAGCGTCGGGTTCGCGGCGCTTACGATGAACCGCGATCTCGGCTTGACCGCGACGCAGTTCGGCTGGGGCGCGGGGATCATGTTCGCGGGCTACTGCGTGTTCGAGGTGCCGAGCAATCTCGCGCTGTACCGCTTCGGCGCGCGGCGCTGGCTCGCGCGCATCATGATCACGTGGGGGCTGATGGCGGCCGCGACCGCGCTCGCGACCGGGCCGACGAGTTTCTATGCGATCCGGCTGCTGCTCGGCATCGGCGAAGCGGGCTTCTTTCCGGGCGTGATCTTTTTCCTCGCCGTGTGGTTTCCGGCGAGTTACCGCACGCGGGTGCTGGCGTGGTTCACCGTGTCGACACCGCTGTCGTCGCTGATCGGCGGCCCGTTGTCGACGTGGCTGCTGCAGCTCGACGGCGCGCTCGGCCTTGCGGGCTGGAAGTGGATGTTCATCGTCGAAGGGCTGCCCGCTTGCGCGCTCGGCTTTCTCGTGCTGAAGCTGCTGTCCGATTCGCCCGCGGATGCCGCGTGGCTGTCGAGCGACGATCGTGCCGCGCTGCAGCGCGCGTTCGAGCGCGAAGGCGCGGCCGCCGGCCGCAAGAAGCACTTCGGCGTCGCGCTGCGCGACGTGCGCGTGTACGTGCTCGCGCTGATCTCGTTCGGCTTCACGATGGGTTCTTACGGGATCGGCATCTGGTTGCCGCAGATGCTCAAGGCACACGGCATGTCGACGATGCAGACGGGCTGGCTTTCCGCGGTGCCGTACTTCTTCGCGACCGTCGCGCTGCTGTGGTGGGCGAAGCGGGTGGACCGGCGCGGCGGCCCGGTCGCGAACCTGGCGATCGGGCTGGCCATCGGCGCGGTGGCGCTCGGCGTGTCGACCCACTTCCTGACGCTCGGGCCCGCACTCGTCGGCATCACGCTCGCGCTGATCGGCACGATTGCCGGCCGCACGATCTTCTATACGCTGCCTTCGCGCTTCCTGTCCGGCCAGGCGGCGGCCGGCGGGCTCGCGCTGATCAATTCGATCGGCGCGCTCGGCGGATTCGCGGGCCCTTATCTCGTCGGCTACCTGAAGGACGGCTTCGGCACCTTCACGGCCGGGATGCTCGGCCTCGCGATCGTGCTGGCGATCACGACGCTGCTCACGCTGTCGCTGTACGCATTCGACCGGAGCGAATGACATGGATGCGACCATTTCGATCAAACGACGCCGGTTGCTCGGTGCGGCCGCCGCATCGCTCGCGCTCCCTGCATGGGCCGATACGCGCGCGCCGGCTGAAAACGGACCCTCCCGCATGACGACCCAAGGCAACTATCTCGCGGTGCGAAGCGACTGGCTCGCATCTGCGCTCGAACCCGCACTCGATCCGGATCTGCCGATCGTCGATGCGCATCATCACTTCTACGAGCGGCCGGGCTGGATCTACATGCTCGACGACTATCTGCAGGACGCGCGATCCGGCCACAACGTCCAGGCATCCGTCTACATGCAGGCGCTGACGCGCTATCGCGACGCGGGCCCGGCCGAACTGAAGCCGGTCGGCGAGACGGCCTACGTCGCCGGCGTGACGGAGCCGCTGCAACGCAGCGGCCCGGCCGTCGCGAAAGGCATCGTCGGGCACGCGGACCTGCGGCTCGGCGAGCGCGTGCGCGACGTGCTCGAAGCGCATGTCGACGCGGGGCGCGGACGCTTTCGCGGCGTTCGACACCTGAGTACCTGGGATGCCGATCCGACGCTCGCCAACCCGTTGTCGGCGGTGCCGCGCGGGCTGTTGCTCGACCCCGCGTACCGGGCCGGCGTCGCGCAGCTCGCGCCGCTCGGACTGTCGTACGACGCGTGGCTGTTCTTTCCTCAATTGCCCGAGCTGTTCGATCTGGCGAAGGCGAACCCCGACACGCGGATCGTCGTCAATCACTGCGGCGGCGTCGTGCGGATCGCGAGCTACGCGGACCAGCGGCCGGAAGTCTTCCAGCGCTGGTCGGCATCGATGCGCGAACTCGCGCGGCTGCCGAACGTATTCGTGAAGGTCGGGGGCCTCGGCATGCGGATCAACGGGTTCGATTTCGAGAAGGGCGCGCGGCCGCCGTCTTCCGAACAGCTCGCCGCCGCGTGGAAGCCGTGGATGCTCACGTGCATCGAGGCGTTCGGCGCGAAGCGCTGCATGTTCGAGAGCAATTTTCCGGTCGACAAGGGCTCGTATTCGTACGTGAACGGCTGGAACGCGTTCAAGCGGCTGACCGCACACGCGAGCCCGGACGAGCGCGATGCGCTGTTCCGCGGGACCGTCTCGCACGCGTACCGGCTCGGTTGACGCATACCGAGCACGTCGCGTCGCGCTGCTAGCCCGTCTCGACCAGCGCCGCCAGCCGGGCGAGCGCCATGCGCCAGCCGGTCTCGTTGTCGGCCGCCGGCACGCCGGGCGGCACACCGTCGTGCACCGCGTCGACGCGTGTGCCGCCAGCTTCGTCGGACAGCGTGATCGTGATCGTCATCGCGCCGCGCAGCATCGGATCGTCGGTTTCGAACACGTCGATTTCGACGATCCGTTCGTCGGGCACGAGCGTCACGAAGCGGCCGTGATAGGTGTCGGTGTGCGCGGTGGTCTTGCCGGTGCCGTCCGACGGTTCGTCGTAGCTCAGCGACACGCGCAGCGCGCCGCCTTCGCGCGCGTCGTAGGCGAGCACGCGGCACGTCATGCCGTCCGGCACCTTCCATTGTTCGACGGCGTGCGGATCGAGCAGCGCGCGGTAGACGCGCCCGCGCGGTGCGTTCAGGTGCCGGCTGACCCGGGTGGAATGCGTGTGCATCTGCAGCATGTGGCCTCCCGCGGAGCGCGCGCGACGGTGCACGCCGGATGCCGGCGTGTCGTCACGCTTCCTTCAGGAATCCTAGGCGCGCGCGCGGCGGCATGCAATGGCCCGCGCACGTGCTAATTCAGCGCAATGCGGACGCGAATTCGTCGAGCTGCGTGATGCAGGTGTTCCAGCCCTCGAAGAAGCCGAGGGCCTCGTGGCGCTCGCGCGTCGCGGCGTCGGGATGCATCACGCGCGCGTCGTAGCGGCAACCGGCGGCATCATCCGCCATCGTGATGATCGCCGTGAAGCCCAGCCACGGCACCTGCGGCCGCCAGCCGCCCGCGAGCATCGACGTGAACACGATGCGCGCTTCCGGCACGATGTCGAGGAAGCACCCGGGGTTGTCGCTCGTGCCGCCGTCGGGGCCACGCATGAACGTGTGGAAGGCGCCGCCCGGGCGCAGGTCGAACGCACGGACTTCGGTGGTCCACGGTTTCGGGCACCACCATTCCTTCAGCAGTTCGGGATCGGTCCACGCGCGCCAGAGCGCCTGGCGCGGTGCATGCAGCGTGCGTGTGATGACGAGGTCATGAGCTTCGGCGGGGTCGACGTGGCGGGTTGACATGCGCGTGCTCCTCCTGGTGACGGCGTTCGACGAATTCCACCAGGCGATCGGCGCGCGCTTCCCACAGCGCGCGCTGCGCGGCGAGCCACTGCTCGGCTTCGGCCAGCCGGCCGCCGACCAGCTCGCAGGTGCGCGTGCGGCCGGTTTTCCGGGTCGTGACGAGGCCGCTGCGCTCGAGCACCGCGACATGCTTCATCAGCGACGGCAGCGCCATGTCGAACGGCGCGGCCAGTTCCGAAACGGTCCGCACGCCGTTGCCGAGCGCGCTGACGATCGCGCAGCGCGTCGGATCGGCGAGCGCCTGGAATACGTCGGTGATGCCGGGTTCAAAGTTAGCCATGCGGCTAAGTATAGGCAATGCAACGAGAATTTTCGTCGCTTAGGATGATGGGGAGGTAACACCCGCCGACCGGGCCGGGCGTCGTGTTGCCGGGCATCCGCCGATGTTGCGCGGGGTGCGACCGCACGGCGGCATTCCATTCGATCCGGGCGCACGTCGGCCGAACGCGTGCCCCGCCTGATATACCGGAGAGGGTATGACAGAACCTGTGACCGTCCGCCGCGTCGACGCGGGCGAAGCCCGCGCCTGCATCGGCGCGCTGGCCGACGTGCTGATCGATTGCGTCGAAGGCGGCGCGTCCGTCAGCTTCATGTTGCCGATCGAACGCTCGACGGCCGTCGCGTTCTGGACGAGGGTTGCCGACGGCGTCGCGAGCGGCGAGCGCATCCTGCTGGTCGCCGAGGACGCGGCCGGCCGGATCGTCGGCACCGTGCAACTCGTGGTCGCGCAGCCGGAGAACCAGCCGCATCGAGCGGACCTCGCGAAGATGCTCGTGTCGCGTCATGCGCGACGGCAGGGCGTCGCCGCGCGGCTGATGGCGGCCGCCGACGACGCCGCGCGCGCCGCCGGCAAGACCGTGCTCGTGCTCGACACCGTGACGGGCGGCGATGCCGAGCGCCTGTACGAGCGGGCCGGCTGGCAGCGCGTGGGCGTCGTGCCGAACTATGCGCTGATGCCCGACGGCGCGTTGTGCGCGACGACTTATTTTCACAAGCAGCTCGCGTAACGGGGCCGGATGCGGTCGCGATCCGGGTCGCGACCGGCGCGGCAGTACCGCCGCCGGAAGCCAGGCGAACCAGAAAAGCCGGCCGCCGCCGCCGCGGCTCCGATATATTCGTGCTGGAACACGTCACCGCCACGCCAACGGAATTGCCGCCTCGATGAAACGCTCCCGTATCGCCTTCGCCCTCACGGGCCTGCTCGTCGCGGTGCCGATCGCCGCCTACGCGCTCGTCAAGCCGCTGCGCGTCGTCGCGCCGGCGCTGCTGCCCGGCGTGTCATGCCCGAGCGCGGACATCTGCACCGACGATGCCGCGAAGCTCGGCATCGCGCAGCAGCTCTATCGCGACGGCTACGCGCGCGCGGCCGCGGCCGTCGGCCCGTTTCGCGACGCGCCGCGCGTCGTGTTCTGCTCGACGCGCGCGTGCGCCGACCAGTTCGGTCTCGGCGAACGCGCGGCACTGACGCTCGGGGATTTCGGCGTGGTCGTCGCGCCGCGCGGCTGGCAGACCTACTTTCTTGCCCACGAGCTGATCCACCACCGGCAGGCCGAAGTGCTCGGCAACCTCGCGGTCGCCACCAAGCCGCGCTGGCTGATCGAGGGGATGGCGTATGCGTTGAGCGACGATCCGCGTCATCCGCTGTCGGAGCCGTTCGAGTCGTGGCGCACGCAATTCTCAGCGTGGCATGCGGCGCTCGGCCAGCGGCCGTTGTGGGATGCCGCCAGGGCCGTGCAATAGCGATCGCGCGCGACCGGCGTCCGTCGTGCCGCTACGCCGGCACGGCCGGATCGTCGGGCTGCGCGCCGAGCGTGCGCCGACCCGCGTCGAGGATCTCGTCGGCCAGCGCCGGATCGGTGCCGGCGATCGCGCGCGACAGCACGAGCGCACCGACCATCTGGCTGAAGACGGCGATCGCGTCGCGGCGCGTGTCCGCCGCGGCCGAGCCTTCGGCGGCCACCATCCGTTCCAGCCGGTCGAGATACGCGGCGACGCCGTGCGCGTAGCACGCGCGCGCCGCGTCGGTCAGCCGGGGCGCATCGCCCGCGAAACCCGACAGCGGGCAACCGGCTTCGACGTTGTCGCGATGCGCGGCCGACAGGTACGCCGTCGCCTGCTTCGCGACGCTGCCGGCGTTCGGTGAATCCGCACGGTCCTGGATCGCTTTCTCCATCACCGCGGCGACCAGCGCATCCTTCGATTTGAAGTGGTTGTAGAAGCCGCCCTGCGTGAAGCCGGCTTCCTTCATCAGCTCCGTCAACCCCACCGCGTCGACACCGCGCACCCGGAACAGCCGCTCGGCGGCCGCGACGATCGCGTTGCGGTTTTCGGCGGCCTGTTGTCTCGAGACGCCCATCGATCCCTCCCTCATTCCGGCAATTGCGTCGATTGAAAAACACAATGGTGATCGCCATTGACGTGTCGAAATCGCGCTGACACAATGCACCGCAAAGACAATGGTGATCGACATTGACATCGAGTGTAGCCGACTTCGCGAATGAAGCGAAGCGACCGGCGCGGCACGGATGGATATCGGTCCCGGTGCGGCGTGGCGTGGGCGGCGGACTGCCCGGCTTCCGGCACGGCACCGGCGGAGCAACGGTTCGGTCCGCGATGGCGGCGTGGTTTATCACCGGATCCCGGGCGCGCGGCGAACCGGCGCGAGCGGGATCCTTTCTCCGAAAGGAACGAGCATGAAGATCGAAGGTGCAGTGGTGTTCGTCACGGGCGCGAACCGCGGGCTCGGCCGCGAGTTCGCGAAGCAGGCGCTCGAACGCGGGGCGCGCAAGGTCTATGCGGGCGCGCGCGATCCGGCCAGCGTGACGCTGCCGGGCGTGGTGCCCGTGAGGCTCGACGTGACCGATCCGGCGACGGTCGCCGCGGCCGCCGATATCGCGCGCGACGTCACGCTGCTGATCAACAACGCGGGCATCGCGCGACTCGGCAGCCTGACCGACGACGGCGCGCTCGACGCGTTGCGCGATCACTTCGAAACCAACGTGTTCGGAATGCTGGCGATGTCGCGCGCCTTCGCGGGAACGCTGGCCGGCCACGGCGGCGGCGCGATCCTGAACGTGCTGTCGGTCGCGAGCTGGGTGAACCGGCCGATCCTGTCGGGCTACGGCGTGTCGAAGTCGGCCGCGTGGGCGCTGACCAACGGGCTGCGGCATTCGCTGCGCGAACAGCATACGCAGGTCGTCGGGCTGCATGCGGGGTTCATCGATACCGACCTGACGGCTGGCCTCGACGTGCCGAAGGCCACGCCGGCCGACGTCGTGCGCCAGGCCTACGAGGCAATCGAAGCAGGGGAGGAGGAAGTGTCGACCGACGAGTTCACGCGGCAAGTGAAGGCCACGCTGTCGTCGGGCGTCTATCTGGAGGAGCCGGCGCCGCGTTGACGCGGCCGGCAGCGCGACCCCGCCGCCCGCTCGGTGAGCGCGGCGGCGGGCGTTTCGTCAGACCGTCGTGTCGATGATGCCCGGGATCTTCACGTCCGGGTTCACGTCCGCGTCGTAGTCGACGCCCGCGATCTCGAAGCCGAACAGGCGCAGGAATTCCGTCTTGTAGCCCGCGAAGTCGGTCATTTCGTACAGGTTCTCGTTGGTGACCTTGTCCCACATCGCGACGACCTTGTCCTGCACTTGCGGGTCGAGCTCCTTGTAGTCCGCGCGCAGGCGGCCTTCCTCGTCGATGTGCGGCGTCGCGCCGTACAGGCTGTCCTTCAGGAGCCCGTACACCTGCTCGATGCAGCCTTCGTGCGTGCCCTTTTCCTTCATCACCTTGAATAGCAGCGACAGGTAGAGCGGCATCATCGGGATCGCCGAGCTCGCCTGCGTGACGACGGCCTTCAGCACCGACACGCGCGCGTCGCCGCCATGCGCGGCCAGCTTGTCGCGGATCGACAGCACCTTCTTGTCGAGATCCTTCTTCGCTTCGCCGATCGAGCCGTTCCAGTAGATGTCGTGCGTGATCTGCTCGCCGAGGTACGTGAACGCGGTCGTCTTCGCGCCGTCGGCCAGCACGCCGGCTTCATCGAGCGCGTCGATCCACATCTGCCAGTCCTCGCCGCCCATCACGGCGACGGTGCCGTCGATCTCTTCCTGCGTCGCCGGCTCGAGCGACACTTCGCGGATCACTTCCTTGTCGGTGTCGAGGCCGCGGAACGTGACCGACTTGCCGACCGGCTTCAGCGTCGAGCTGATCGTTTCGCCCGTCTTCGGGTGCGTGCGGCGCGGTGCCGCGAGGCTGTAGACGACCAGGTCGACCTTGCCGAGATCCTGCTTGATGGTGTCGATCGTGATCTGCTTGACCTTGTCGGAGAAGGCGTCGCCGTTGATGCTGCGCGCATAGAGCCCCTTTTCGGCGGCGAATTTCTCGAACGCGGCGCTGTTGTACCAGCCGGCGGTGCCCGGCTTCGTTTCGCTGCCGGCGCGCTCGAAGAACACGCCCAGCGTGTCCGCGCCCGAGCCGAATGCGGCCGAGATCCGGGCGGCGAGGCCGTAGCCCGTCGACGCGCCGATCACGAGCACCTTCTTCGGACCGTTGGCGATCGGGCCGTGCGAAGTCACGTAGTCGATCTGTTCCTTGACGTTGGCTTCGCAGCCGACCGGATGAGTCGTCACGCAGATGAAGCCACGCACGCGCGGTTTGATGATCATGGGAGAACCTCTAGTCAGAAAGGCGCGGACGGCCTGAAATCGGAAAAATCCCGCGCATTGTAATGGAAGCGGGCGCAACGGCGGGAAAGGCGAGCCGTGGCCGCGGTCGCAGTCGCCCGCGGGCGGGACGGTCGAGGCAGCCATTCGCGTCGCCGCCCGTTATTTCTCTCTTGACAGAAATAACTGAAAAAACTAAATTCCCCGACATGGAACTCACACCGATTGCCGAACGATTCATCCTCCACTGGGGCGAAATGGGCTCGCGCTGGGGCGTCAACCGCACCGTCTCGCAGATTCACGCGCTGCTGTACCTGGCTGGCCGGCCGGTTGCGGCCGACGAGATCGCCGAGACGCTCAACGTCGCGCGTTCCAACGTCAGCACGAGCCTGAAGGAACTGCAGGCATGGCGGCTCGCGAAGGTCGTGCACGTGCTGGGCGACCGGCGCGACCACTTCGAGACGTCGACCGACATCTGGGAACTGTTCAAGCTGATCGTCGAAGGGCGGCGGCAGCGCGAGATCGAACCGACGCTCACGGTGCTGCGCGATTGCCTGACGAGCCCGGAGATCGCCGACGAGAGCCGCGAAACCGAACAGCGCATCCGCGACACGCTGCAGTTCGTCGAGACGCTCACGACCTGGTCGGACGAGATGCTGCGGCTCAAGCCCGACACGCTGATGAAGGCGCTCGGCATCGGCGCGAAGATCAGCCAGACGGTCAGGCGCAAGTCGTCGAAGTAAGCGGTACCGGACGTGCGGGCACGCAGCCCGCTTTTTTTGAAAGTGAAATTTCTGTCTTTACAGAAATAACTGTAGGTAAAGGACGAAAATGGACAGGGTATCGCGATCGACCCGCCGGCATGCCGCACCGCGGAGTGCGACATGAACATCCTCGTCTGCGGCGCGAACGGCTTCATCGGGCGGGCGCTGGGCGCGCGGCTCGAAGCCGGCGGCCATCGCGTGCTGCGCGGCGTGCGGCATGCGGTCGGTCCGCACGACGTCGCGATCGACTTCACGAAGGACGTCGATCCCGATGCGTGGCTCGCCCGGCTCGACGGCGTCGACGTGGTGATCAATGCGGTCGGGATCCTTGCGGACCGGCGTGACGCGACGTTCGACGCCGTGCATCGCGCGGCGCCCTGCGCGCTCTTCACCGCGTGCTGTCGTGCCCGCGTGCGACGCGTGATCCAGATCTCGGCGCTGGGCGTCGAGCGCGGCGACACGCCGTATTTCGCCAGCAAATACGCAGCCGACACCTTCCTGCGGACGCTGCCGCTCGATTACCGGATCGTGCGCCCGGCGCTCGTCTACGGCGCTTCCGGCACGTCGGCACGGTTCTTCCGGATGCTCGCGAGCCTGCCCGTGCAGGCATTGCCGACGGGCGGCCATCAGCGGCTGCGCCCCGTGCACATCGACGATCTCGCCGAACTCGTCGCGCGGCTCGTCGATGCGCCGGCGGCCGGCAACCCGGTCATCGACGCGGTCGGCGGCGACGAAGTCGAGTATCGCGAGATGCTGAGCGTCTATCGCGCCGCGCTGGGCTTCCCGCCGGCGGCGCGCATCGCGCTGCCGGGCCCGCTGGTCGGGGCGGCGGCCGCGCTGCTCGGCGCGCTGCCGGGCGCGATGCTGACCCGCGACACGTGGACGATGCTGCGCGGCGGCAACACCGGCGACCCCGCGGCGCTCGCGGCCGTGCTCGGCCGGCCGCCGCGCGGGCTGCGGCATTTCATCGGCGCGGACGCGCCCGCGCTGCGCCGCGACGCGCTCGCGATGTGGCGGCGGCCGCTGCTGCTGGGCGCGCTCGCGATCGTCTGGATCTGGACGGCCATCGTCAGCGCGTTCATCCATCCGCGGCACGACAGCCTCGCGATGCTCGCCCGCGCGCACCTGACTGGCTTGCCCGCGCTGATCGCGCTCTACGCGGCCTGCGCGCTTGACTTCGCGTTCGGCGTGGCGACCGTCGTCGCGCCGTCCCGCCGGCTGTGGGCCGCGCAAGGCGCGCTGATCGTCGCGTATTCGGCCGTCATCGCGGTCACGATGCCCGGCCTGCTCGCCGAGCCGTTCGGCCCCGTGCTCAAGAACGTGCCGATTCTGGCGATCCTGTTGATCCTCTTTTCAGAAGAAGAACACGCATGAACACCTATCTCGTGATCAAGACGCTGCATATCCTGTCCTCGGTGCTGATGGTCGGCACGGGTTTCGGCACCGCGTTCTACCTGTTCTTCGCGAACCGCACGCGCTCGGTGCCGGCGATCGCCGCCGTGTCGCGCCTCGTCGTGCGCGCGGACTGGTGGTTCACGACGCCGGCCGTGCTGTTCCAGCCCGCATCCGGGCTGTGGCTCGCGCATACGGCCGGCTGGCCGTGGACGACGCCGTGGCTGGTCGCGTCGATCGTGCTGTATGCGGTCGCGGGCGCGTGCTGGCTGCCGGTCGTATGGCTGCAGATCGAACTGACCGCGATGGCGAAGCTCGCGCATGCGAACGGCGATGCCGCGCTGCCGGAACGGTACTGGCGCTATGCGAAGCGCTGGGAGCTGCTCGGCTATCCGGCGTTCTTCGCGATGCTGAGCGTTTATTTCCTGATGGTGCTCAAGCCGATGTGAGCGAGGCAGTGGGGCCTGCAACGGCGATTTCGCCTGACGCGCTGTCGATTCTCGCGGGCTCGTGTATAACTTCGACGGGAGCGCGTCCGGGCCGTGTCGCGCCTCCCGAACGCTTCGCATTCGACCTCACAAGGAGCCTGCATGCTGCACATCCTCGGCAAGATCCCGTCCATCAACGTCCGCAAGGTGCTGTGGCTGTGCACCGAACTGAACCTGCCGTTCGAACAGGAAGACTGGGGCGCGGGCTTTCGCACGACCAACGACCCGGCCTACCTCGCGCTGAATCCGAACGGCCTCGTGCCGGTCATCAAGGACGACGACTTCGTGTTGTGGGAGTCGAACACGATCATCCGCTATCTCGCGAACCGCTATGGCGGCGACGCGCTCTATCCGGCCGAGCCGCAGGCGCGCGCGCGGGTCGATCAGTGGATCGACTGGCAGGGCACGGACCTGAACCGCTCGTGGGTCGGCGCGTTCCTCGGCCTCGTGCGCAAGTCGCCGGATCACCAGGACCCGGCGGCGATCGCGCAGTCGATCGCGGGCTGGACGAAGCACATGCAGATACTGAACGCGCAGCTCGAAGCGACCGGCGCGTTCGTGGCCGGCGACCGCTTCACGCTCGCGGACATTCCGATCGGCCTGTCGGTGAACCGCTGGTTCGGCACGCCGTTCGAGCATCCGGATTTCCCGGCAGTGAAGCGCTACATCGAGCGCCTGGCGACGCGCGAAGGTTTCCAGCAGTACGCGGGCAGCGCGAACCCGTAACGCATCGCATGTCGCGCGCGGCGCGGCGGCGTGATTTGCCGCCGCATCGCCGCCGCGCCGCGGCCGTCACGAGCCCGATGCCGGTACGGCCTCGAGCACGCGCGCGAGAAATGCCTCGTGATTCCATGCGGATTCCGGCCGCGACAGTCCGAGCCGCACGACCACCAGCTCGCGGCTCGGCACCACGCTCACGAACTGGCCTTCATGGCCGACCGCATGAAACGCATCGACGGGCAGCGGGCTCGCGTGCGCATCGCGATCGTTGAACGGCTCCGGCACCTTCACCCACAGATGCGCGCCGAATTCCTGGCGCGTCGACAGCGGCGTCGCCCGCGTCAGGTAGCGCACCCAGCCTTGCGGCAGCAGCCGCTGCCCGTCCCACACCCCGTCCTGCCGCAGAAGCTCCCCGAAGCGCGCCCAGTCGCGCGCGCTTGCATACATGAACGACGCGCTGCCGAGCGTGCCGGCCGCATCGGGCTCGAACACCGCGCTGCGCATGCCGAGCGGCGCGAACAGCGCGCGGCGCGGAAACGCGAGGTAGTCGCCTTCGGTGCCGCCCATCGCCTCGCGCATCACGCGCGCGACGATCGCGCTCGTGCCGCTCGAGTAGTACCACTGCGTGCCGGGCTGCGCGGCGAGCGGCATGGCCGACGCGAAACGCGCGGTGTCCGGCTGCGTGAACAGCATCACGGCGACGTCGGACAGCGGGTCGTCGTAGTCCTCGTTGAATTGCAGGCCGCTCGTCATCCGCAGCAGCTCGTCGAGCGTGATCGCCGCGCGCGGATCGCCGCTGTCGCGCCATTCGGGCAGCAGCGCCGACGCGTCCGGCGACAGCTTGTGCTGCGCGACGAGCATGCCGGCCAGCGTGGCCGTCACGGTCTTCGTCATCGACCAGCCGGGCAGCGGCGTGTCGGCCGCGAAGCCGGGCGCATAGCGTTCGGCGATCACCTGGCCGCGCCACATCACGACGACCGCGCGGGTGCGCAGCGGCCGCGCCGGATCGGGTTCGTCGAACGCGCGGTCGAGCGCGGCCTGCAGCTTGCGTGCGTCGATGCCGGCGGGCGGTGCGGCCGGCGCCGCTTCGTGCGCGGGCGGCGGATCGGGGACGGGCGGTAGCGCGGCCGGCAGCCCGCCGGGCGACGGTCCGAGCGCGAGCGTGCAGCCGAGCCCGGGCCGGAAGTCCGCCTCGCGTTGCGCGAATCCGGCGAAGGTCGCGACGGCGCGATGATGCTCGGGATCGATCGACGGACGCACCAGCTTCAGCAGCGGATGCACGCCGGCCATGATGTCGACGTCGATCACCGACGCGGCCGGACGGCCCGACACGAACACGCCCGAACACAGCGCCTTCGCGGCATAGCCCGTCGCGATGGGCGCGAGCCGCGACAGCATGTAGCCGGTGTAGCCGAGCGCGGCGGCGAGCGCGACGGCGGCACCGCGCAGGATCAGCGATTTGAAGGGGATCGTCATGCGCGAGCGTCCTCGGTGGCGTGCCGGCCGGCAACGATGGCAACGATCCGGCAGTGTCGCAGGTTCGCGCGAGCGGTGGCAATCGTGGGGGCGGGTGACGCCGGGCGGCGTCGGTCAGGCGGCATGGTGCCCGGCGTCTGCGAATCGCATGTGTCGATCGCGCAGGTTCGAACGGGCCGCACGCGGCCCGTTCGCGTGATGCGTCATTGTGCGTTGCCGTTGTCCGAACGCAGTGTCCAGACCGTCGCGGTATTCGTGTTGTCGTCGACGGCCGCGAATTCCGGCTGGCCTTTGCTGCCGCGCCCGAACGCGAGCCCGAATGCCGCGCCCGGCACGGTATCGACCTGCATCTGCGCGACGAAGCGCCCGTCCACCGTGAATTCGACGATCTCGCTCGGTTGCAGCGGGTCGGGGTTGACCGCGTCGCCGTTCGCGGTCACGAGATGGCCGTTCGGCGCGAGCGCCAGCGCGAGCGGGCCGTGCAGGTGCGCCGCATCGAAGTAGATCATCCGTCCGACGCCGCCGTTGCGATTCGTCGTCGCGGCATTCTGGATCGCGAACACCGCGTTGTCGCCGGTCGAGGCGACATACAGGACGTCGATGTCGGGATCGTACGCGAGGCCGGTCGGGCCGACGACGAGCGCAGCGGGATCGGTCCGGTTCACGTAGCCCGATGCGATGATCTGCGAGCCCGGCAGCATCCTGACGCCGTCGCTGCCGATCATCAGCTCGATCCGTGCGACCGTCCCGTTCAGCACGTTCGACACGAACGCGGTCACGCGCTGGCCGCGGTCGATCACGGTCATGTCCCACGGTCCGTCGAGCAGTGTGGTGCTCGACAGTTGCGTGACGAGATTGCCTTGCGGACCGATGACGAGCAGCGAGCCCGGGGGGACCACGGTCTTGCCGTCCGGTGCCGGCACGTTGCCGACCAGCACGAAGCCGCTGCGCAGCACCGTGAGCGCGGTCGTCAGGCCGAGATTGCTGCCCTGGAAGAACGTTGCCGGCGTCTTGCCGGGCGACAGCTTGACGACCGTCGTGCCGGTGCCTTGCGTGTTCGATGCGGAGTTGAAGTTGGATACGACGACGTCGCCCGGTTTCAGCGTGCTCCAGCTCGGCACGCCGCGCGGCACGAACGCGATGCCGTACGGATTGACGTCGCCGTTGGCGGGCACGGTCGACGCCGTGACCGACGAGACCGGCAGGATGGAATTGCCGCCGCCGGCCCACGCGAAAGCCGACGACAACGCGATCAGCCCCGCGCCGCAAGCCGCGCGGCATAGCGTGCGCGCCATCGTGCGGCAGGCGTGGGCGAGGATCGGCGGGTGAACGGCAAACGCGGCGGCAAACACGGGCGGGGCGGGCGAACGACAGGAGGGGAGAGGGTCCATGGCATGACTCCGGTTGATGATTGCGAGCAGTCATCCCGGCTGCCGGCCTGCGCAGCGCACGGATGTCCGGCGCGGATCCGCAGTCTTGCCGTGCGAGTCCGCACTCGAAATAAACGGATCGCGACGGCCGGATATTCCATCCGGCGACGGGCATTGCACGCGAGCCGGCGCGCATTGTTCGCCGCCACGGCGACACCGCCTGACAAGTTGAAATCCGGACCGCCATCGGCCGATAATCGTCCGGCATCGTTCCCAGTCAAACCGCAATCGCAAACATCGGAAAACGCCCATGTCCTACGACAACAACAACCCGTTCGCCCGGATCCTGCGCGGCGAACTGCCGTGCGTGAAGGTCGCCGAAGACGACGCGACCCTCGCGATCATGGATCTCATGCCGCAGGCCGACGGTCACGTGCTCGTGATCCCGAAGGAGCCGGCCGCGCAGATCTTCGAGCTGTCCGGCGACGCGGCCGCGGCCGGCATCCGCATGACGCAGCGCGTCGCGGCGGCCGTGCGCGCGGCGCTCGGGCCGGACGGCGTGTTCATCGGCCAGTTCAACGGCGCGGCGGCGGGCCAGACGGTCCCGCACGTGCATTTCCACGTGATTCCGCGCTGGGAAGGCGTCGAGCTGCGGATGCACGCGCGCGACATCGCCGATTCGGCGACGCTCGAATCGGTCGCCGAGCGGATCCGCGCGCGTTTCGTGTAACGCGCAGACGGCGCGTGGTTCGGGCGGCGCCAGCGGGCGCGTGCCGCGAGGCCATGCGCGCCTGTTTCGGCGGTCACACCACGTAACACGTGTAACCGCTCGCGAAACGTGTCCCGGTGGCCCCGGCGCTAGACTCCGCGCATTGCCGCATCGAGCGACGGGAAGGGCCGGTTGTCTCTTCCGTGCCGGCCGTCGCAGGCTGCGACGGCGTGGTTTTCGCGAGATGCAACGTGCCCTCTTCGCCGGGAATCGAGTCATGTACAAAATCCTCATCACCTTTGCGCTGATCGGCGGCCTGTCCGGCTGCTATGTCGCGCCGCCTTACGGCTACTACGCGCCCGCGCCGGCCTACTACGGCTATGCGCCCGCCTATTACGCACCGCCCGTCAGCGTCGGCATCGGCGGCAACTTCCGCATTCGCTGACCGGGCGGCGGGCGCGGGCGCCGCCCGCACGTCGAGCGGCCCCGTCGTTCGACGCTTGGCCGCCGCTTCCCGCACGGACGACTCGCGCGCCTCATGACGGCGCGCGTGCGCATGGCCCGCCCGGGTTCCTATACTTCACAGGAAAGCCCACTCCGGCGAGGCAGCCATGGCCGTTACGCGCAAGGTCGCAATCGTGGCGAGCGTCTCCACGCTCGTCTATCTCGGGCTCGCCGTGCTCGGCATCGGCGGGTTCGCCGCCTTCTTCTCGCATCCGCAACTGACCGTCATTGCCGTCGCGACGCTCGCGCTGGCCGTCGCCGCGTTGTTCACCGAAGGCAACCTGAGCGCCGGCGAACGCGAGAACCGCGACAACCGCTGGGTGCTCGCGGCCTTTGCGGCCAGCGGGTTCCTGCTCGCATACCTGCCCGCGCTGACCGACCGGCTCGACGTATGGACCTTCGGCGGCGACACGGTGCGCTGGATCGGCGTCGTGCTGTACGTCGCGGGCGGCGTGCTGCGCATCTGGCCCGTGTTCGTGCTCGGCAAGCGCTTCAGCGGGCTCGTCGCGATCCAGCCGGGCCACACGCTGGTGACGGACGGTATCTATCGGAGAATTCGCAACCCGAGCTATCTCGGCCTGCTCGTCAATGCGGCCGGCTGGGCGTGCGCGTTCCGCTCGGGCATCGGGCTGCTGCTCGTCGCGTTGACGATGATCCCGCTGGTCGCCCGCATCCGTTCCGAGGAAGCGTTGCTGCGCGCGCAATTCGGCGCCGAATACGACGCGTACTGCGCGCACACGTGGCGGCTGCTGCCGGGCGTGTACTGACCCTCGTTCGCCCTGGATGGCCCGGTCGATCCCGGCCGCCTCGTGGCGCACCCGCGATGTGTTGCCACGTGTGTCCGAACCCGCGCGACGGGCGCTTCCGGCACCGCCTTCGAGTGCGGCCGGCCCACGGCCGGAGCCCGTGCCGGCGGGCTTTGCAGGCGGTTTTCGGCAACCTTTTCCGGTCCTGTTGCAGTAAACAACTTGTTACCAGAATGTCGACGGCAAGGGGACACGACCGGTGCTATTCTTCGCCGCAAGCTCATTGAAATGAATTGGTCCGGGATTCGGCACAATGCCGGCATCGACGTCGATCGATTCAGATCGTCGTAACGAGCAGACCTTTAATAACCAGATTGCGAACAAGGAAGAATACGGGAATGTGGAAGAAAATCGCCCCCACTCTCGTCGTCGCCGTGCTGACCGGCGCGACCGCACTGCCGGCAATGGCCGGTGACATGAACAACGCGCTTGGCGGCGCGCTCGGCGGGGTTGCCGGCGCAGCGGTCGGCGGCGCGGTCGGCGGCAGCACGGGCTCCGTGATCGGCGGCGCGATCGGCGGCGGCGCGGGTGGTGCCGTGACGTCGAACCGTCGCGAACGCACCGGCGCGATCATCGGCGGCGCACTCGGCGGCGGCGCGGGTACCGCGGCCGGCAACGCGATGGGCGGCCGCACGGGCGGCCTGCTGGGCGCAGCCGTCGGCGGCGGCGCCGGCGCGGCGCTCGGCGGCAACCTGTCGCGCAACTCGTACGACCGCGGCGACTATGGCGATCGCGGCCATCGTCACCGCAAGCATCGCCATCACCGCGACTGGGACTGATCCCCGCGGGCGCGGGGCGGGGGGGGGGGGGCCCCCCCCCCCCCCCCCCCCCCCGCCCCCCCCCCCCCCCCCCCCCCCCCCCCCCCCCCGCCCCCCCCGGCCCGGACAACCCGGCCCCAG
>NZ_QTQJ01000011.1:0-202979 GCF_003853795.1 Burkholderia sp. Bp8991
ACCACGTCGACGTACTCACAGCCGCCGTAGTAGCGCTTGCCCGGATAACCTTCCGCGTACTTGTTCGTGAGCTGCGAACCCTGTGCGGCCATCACGGCCGGGCTCGTGTAGTTTTCCGACGCGATCAGCTCGATGTGGTCTTCCTGGCGGCGGTTCTCGTCCTGAATGGCAGTCCAGAGTTCCGGATCGACGTTGGCGACGGTGCTGGTAGTGCGATTGAACATGATGATTGATCAAAAGAGAGTGATGGATTGACCCTGGTGGGCCGGACTTGCCCGGACCCGCGAAGTCGAGCGCCGGACCGGCGCTCGATGACGTCGACAACCATGCCGCCCCGCGACGCCGGCTGAACGGTGATTCGGCATTGCCATTCCAGCAGACGCAAATTCGTTCAGATAGAAGGATTACGACAATCCGCTAGGACACATCGCGCGGCGAACCGGCAAAAAAAATCGAAGGTCCGCATCGCTGCGGAACCTTCGACAGAACCTGCCGTTCCTGGGGGCTCGCGCCTGCCCTTCGGCTTCCCGCGAATATCGGGGCCTAAACGGCGGAGAAACAGTTGTCGACGAACAGATGGGTGCCGTTGACGAAGCTCGATTCGTCGGACGCCAGGAACAGTGCGGCGGCCGCCACTTCCGACGGCTCGCACAGCCGGCCTTGCTGCACTGCGATAGCCGCTTCGGTCGCGTCCACGCCCATCGCCTGCAGATCCCTCAGTTCGCGCATCCCGTGCGGGGTGCGGATGAACCCGGGCGCGAGCGCATTGCAGCGGATGCCGCGATCGCGGTATTCGACGGCGATCGCGCGCGCGAACATGTGGCATGCGCCCTTGGTCGCGTCATACAGCACTTCGCCGGGCGTCGCGCAGACGGCCGAGATCGACGACGTGCAGACGATGCTGCCGCGCCCTTTTTCCAGCATCTGCGGCAGCACCGCCTGCGTCATCAGGAACATGCTCTTCACGTTCACGCCCATCAGCCAGTCCCATTCCGACTCCTCGATGTCGAGGAACGGTTTGACGATCAGCGTCCCCGCGTGATTGAACAGGATGTCCGCGTTGCCGAACTGCTTGCAGGCCGCATCGACTGCGTTCCGCACGTCCGACTGCTTCGACACGTCGGCGCCGAGGCCGATCGCCTGCAAGCCGGCATCGCGCAGCCGCGACGCGAGCGTGGCGGCCGCGTCGCCGTCGCGGTCGATGATCGCCACCTTCGCCCCCTGCGCGGCGAACAGTTCCGATGCGGCGGCGCCGCACCCGCCCGCGCCGCCGCTCACGATGGCGACCTTGCCGGCCAGGCGCCCGTCGATCTTGACATTCATGAGTCGTTCTCCAGTCTGGTTCGTTCGGACCGCTCAGCTGAACAGCGTCCGAAGATGGTCGTTGAGGAAATAGCCTTCAGGGTCCACGCTGCGGCGCAGTTCGCGGAACGCCTCGGCCTTCGGGAACCAGCGGTCCACGTCGTCGCGGTTCGTGAAGTGCAGCTTGCCCCAGTGCGGACGCGAGCCGTAGTCGCGCAGGATGTCGTCGACGTCCTTCAGGAACGGCCAGTAGTCGACGCCGTTCGGACCGCCCGAGCACGAAATCGTCACGCTGTCCTGATGATTGAACGGGCTGATCCATGCCGGATCGCCCTTCGTGAAGCGGTACTCGACCGGGAAGATGCAGTCGCGATGCTTCGTGAGGATCAGCTCGCGCACGCGGCGCAGCGCCTCCTTGCCGTGTTCGGCGGGCACCGCGTATTCGAGCTCGTGGAAGTTCGCGACGTAATGAATCGCGTAGACCTCGGAGCTGTACGCGATCTTCTCGTGCTCGCCTTCGTAGAACGTGCGCTCGTCGGTGATGTCCATCACCTTGATCTCGCACACGTCGTAGTCCTTCTTCGAATTCGACACCTTCGTGGTATCGGGCAGGCAGTACAGGTGACGGCTTTCGGACGTCGGGCACCAGAAGAACCCGAAATGGCGATGCTTCGCCGCGAGGTCGTCGTACTGTTCCATCAGCGCCTCGAAGTCCTCGCGCCACACGCGGTCGTGCAGCCAGAACGCGTCGGTCACCTGCAGCGTCAGCTCCGACACCACGCCGAACAGGCCGAGGTTCACCTGGGTCGCGTGCAGCAGATCGAGGTCCTGCTGGTCGCTCACTTCCATGATCGAGCCGTCGGGGCGAACGATCCGCATCCCGACCACCTGCGACGACAGGTTGCCCAGCGTCGTCCCCGTGCCGTGCGTGCCGGTTGCGAGCGCACCGGCAATCGCCTGGGAATCGATGTCGCCCTGGTTGACGAGCGAGAAGCCGATGTCCTTCAGATGACGCGTCACCGCATTGATCCGCGTGCCGGCCTTCACCGTGACGCGCTTGCGTCGCTCGTCGACCGCGACGATACCCTGGTAGTCCTTCAGCGACAGCAGCAGGCCGCTCGTCGCGACGATCGGCGTGAACGAATGTCCCGATCCCGAGCATCGGACGTTCTTGCCCTGGCGCGTCGCGGCCTGCACCAGTTCGGCGATTTCCGCCTCGCTGGTCGGCGACGCCATGTGCGCGGCGACGCAAGACTGATTGCCGACCCAGTTCCGCCAGAACCCGCCACGTGGAAGCTCCATCGACGTCTCTCCAGAAAAGTGCCGCCGGACCCGCGCCGGCAGCCGTGTTCGGTTCGTCCGGCAACGAAGCGGGATGCTTCCGGCGCCGGCGCGATGCGTTGTGTTCCGTTCATGCCAAAGGTATTGCGCCGGCCGGCTTTTCACTATCGGATTTCGGCAAGCGAGGGTTTTCTCCGGGAATCGGGCCGCCGGGGTTTTTGACCGGCGCGCGCAGCGGCTACAATGCGTCGATCCGGCCCGCCCCTTCCCGACTCCGATGACGCCGTCCGCCGATCCGAGCGATTTTTCCGGCGCCCCGCCGTTCGCACGCGCGGTGGCGTTCTGCGCGTTCACCGACGTGGAGGAACAGGCGCGGATCTTCGACGGCTGGCATCTCAACTACACGCAGATCTCGGGCGGCCGGTTTCATGGTTCGTCCTCCATCGTGTCGCTCGGCGGCATCCGGCTCCTGGTCGAAGACCTCGACAAGGTGATCCTGCAGCAGGGCGCGGTGCCGTCGGACCGCATCGCGGTGGCCGTGCCGCTGGAACTCGAAGGCCATGCGCGCATGTGCGGCGAGAAGAGCGGGCGCGACAGCCTCCATGTGTTTTCCAGCCAGCCGGTGTTCGAGTTCTATTCGCCCGACCGGCACGTGCTCGTGAACGTCGAGATCGAGCCCGACAAGCTGTCGACGGAGGCGATGCGCACGCTCGCCGCGTCGCTGCGCGCGCGCACCTTCGCGCCGCTGATCCCGATGACGCCCCAGGTCGCGGACCGCCTGCGCGACCTGCTGCGCCACACGATGGCCGCGGCCGCGAAGAGCACGCCGATCGAGGACGTGACGACGCAGGCGCGGATCGAACTGCTCGAACGGACCGTGCTGTATGCGATTTCAGAAGCAATGACGATGCCCGCGCCGGACGCGAACGCCCTCGCGACGCGGCCGACGAAGTACTGGTCGCTCGTCAACGCGGTGCAGGCGCGACTGCAGGATGCGTCGACGTGCCCGCTGTCGATCGCCGAACTGTGCGTGCAGCTCGGCATCAGCCGGCGTACCGCGCAGTACGCGTTCAACGACACGCTCAACCTGAATCCGATCGCGTACCTGCGCGCGGTCCGGCTGAATCACGTTCGCCGCGAGCTGCGGCTCGGCGGGTCCGTGACGTCGGCCGCGACGAAGTGGGGCTTCTGGCACCTGAGCAGTTTTGCGCAGGACTACCGCGCGATGTTCGGCGAGTTGCCGTCGGCGACGGCGAGGCGCTACGCGCACCGGGAAGGCTGAGCGTCGATCGCGTGAAGCATGACGCGGCTTCGCGTTGCCCGCGCGTGAACCGAACTTCGATGAAGAAAGCCGCGGCCGAACGTGCGCCGCGGCAGGTTGAAAGCAGGCCGCCGCCGCAGTCGAGCGGCCGGCCCCCACGGCACCGGCTGCCCTCCCGCGCGCGACCTCGCTACACCGTCACTCCTGCTGTTCCTGCTGCGCCTGCACCTGTCGCTGCTGGATGAACTGCCGCACGTCGCTCATCGTCACGCGACCGGTGCGTTTCGCATCGATCTCGTCGAAGTGCTTCGCGACGAACCCGAGCCCGCCGCTCTGCGCCTGCGCTTTCGTCACCGCCGCGCCGTTGCTCAGTACCGTGTTGCCGCCGAGTCGGGCATCGACGCGCTTCTGCGCCTGCTGCTGCAGCGTCGCGCCGGTCGACGGCAATACCGGTGCCACGCGGGTCGAAGGAAAGAACGGGCCGTCGACGCCGTGCCCACCGCGCGGCAGCTTCACCGGCGCCACCGCCTGCGGCGGCAATGCGTGGGCGCTGCTCATCACGGCACCGAGGACGATCAACGGGGACATACGCCGCATCAAGTTGATTAGGGACATGATCACTCGCATTCGATGGATGAATAGTGGGTTCCTTTTCGCAAGGAGTCCGTTGTTTACGGTGCCGCTGCCAGCGTCGTCGCGGTGGTCGCGCCCGGCGAGGCGCCGGTCGGCGTGCCGGCCGGGTTCTCGTCCGGCCACGGCGGCGGCAGCGTGTGCAGCGTCAGCGCGGTCGGAATCCGCCGGCCCTGATAGAAGAGCTTCAGGTCGCGCTTCATCTGCGGACGGGCCACGTCATCCAGATACGTCATGTGCCCGCCCTGGAAGAAGTTCACCTGCAGCTTCGGGTTCAGCCCCTTCACCGTCTGCAGCCGCGCGAGTTGCTTCTCGGTGTTGAAGAACGGCGTCGCCAGATCGTGGAGGCCGTTCTCCGCGAGCACCCGGAGCTTCGGATTGAGCTGCAGCGCGCCGAGCAGATCGGGGATCGTGTCGGGCATCGGCTGGCCGTCATGCGAGAAGTCCCACACCTGGATGATGTTGTCGTTCAGCGGCAGGTAGGTCGCGTTCGGCGCGGTGTAGCCGAGGTAGTCGGGCATCTGCGTCGCGAGCGCGTTGGTGAACGGCTGCGAGATCAGGATGTCCGACGGATCGCCGTCCGTTTGCAGCCGCGGGTCGGCGTTCGGCAACGACACGCGTCCGTCGTAGCGGCCGATCGTCGTGCCGGGCACCAGGTTCGTGCCGAACGGATTCGCGTTGAAGTAGTCGCGCAACGCGTGCTGCGTGAGGCTCGACGGCAACGACCACAGCGTCAGCGTCGCATCGCTCGGGAACACCGGCGTGCCGAGCGCGTCCGGAATGCCGAGCTGGCTCAGCACCCACGACTGCGAGTACTGCTGCAGCTGGTTGTAGATCAGCGTCGTGAACAACTCGGTCTGCAGTGCATACAGATAGGGATTGACCGGCGCCGGCGACACCTGGTTGAAGTACGCCGCGACCGCCGCATAGCCGGGCAGGTAGCCGGCCACGGTATCGGTCTCGAGCAGCAGCCCCTCGGTCGACTGCGTGATCGCGACCGCTTCCACCGCATCGGCGAAGTAGTTCAGGATCGCCGACTGCAGCACGATTCCCGTCAGATGCACGCCGGCCGATTCGAGCGCCAGCGCGAGCATGTCGGTACGCGGCGTGCCGTACGATTCGCCGTACAGGTAGATCGGCGACGTGCCGCGGTTGTTGACGTTCAGGTAGCGCTGGATGAAGTCGCGCATGATGTTGACGTCCGCATCCGAACCCCAGTACTTCTGGTTGGTGTTCGGCAGCACGGCTTCCGACAGCCCGGTGCCCGGCGGGTCGATGAACACGAGGTCGGTCGTGTCGATCAGGCTTTCCGCGTTGTCGACGAGCGGATAGTTCGGCCAGTTGCTGCCGAACAGCGGATCGGGCGTCGCGACGCGCGTCGGCGCGAACGAGCCGAGCCGCAGCCAGATCGACGACGAGCCCGGGCCGCCGTTGTAGACGAACGTGACGGGGCGCGGCTTGCCGTTCGTGCTCGGCACCGTGTACGCGACGTACGACATCGACGCTTCCGCGTTGCCGTTCGCGTCCTGCGCGGTCAGGTGGCCGGTGGTCGTCGTGTAGCTGACCGTCGTGCCGCCGGATTGCCACTGGTAATGCATCACCGCCGCCTTCTCCGAGACCTGCGCGGCCGCGAGGCCGTCGGTCGCGTTCATCGAATAGGCGACGGGGTCGACGTAAGGCTGGTTCGCCGCCGGCGTCTGGCTGCCGGCCGCCTGTTGCGCGCCGGCCTGCTGGCTGGCGGTGGCCTGCGCGAGGCTCGATGCGCCGACCGACGACGAATCGTCGCCGCCGCAGCCCGCGAGCACCATGGTCATGACGGTCAATGCGCCTAGCCCGGCCAGCCGGCCGCGACGTGCGCGGCGGCTGCCGGTAATGCTCCTGTCTGGTTTCATGCCTCGATCCTTGTGTTGGGTCGGATACCGCTTCACACAGGCCGCCATCGCCGGCGAAAAACGCGCAGGCATACCCGCCACTCGCGTTGCACGGTCGGCAGACGGCGGTTGGGGAATGGACTTCTTCGAGAGACTGAACTTGATACAGACACAGCAAACTGCTGGCGGAGAATGATGCGGGAACGCCGCCCCCCTGGCAGTTTCGACGACTTATCGTATTACCAATATTTACGACATGACAAAAATAGGCGGTGCTGCGCCGCGTTGTCAAAGATCATTCCGATATTAAAAAATCTCTTATGATGCGAACGGCGGTCAGTGTCTGGTATTTGAAAGAAAAACGATTGTTCGAACTGGACACGTTGCGTGAATCATTTTTCCTGAAATGCCGTCCGTTTTGCGTAGATCTCGTAGCGCTTGGCGAGTATTGGAATCGCGCGCAAAGGCCCTTCAAATCGACAGGATTTTTCTTTCATTTTAATTATTCGAATCCGATTAGAGCGAATCGTTGAATAAAGCCCGACATCATCCACAAAATACCGATTCCGACTGTTTACACGACGCACTGAGGAATTATTTACCCGATATCGGAATTAAACCATCGGATGCACTGAACGGCATTGATGCGTAATACGCGGGTATTCGCAACGATGAAGCGATCATTCGCGCCACGCATTCCGGATCGGATTGCGGCGATCGAGAATCGGGCACGTCATGCGTGGAGGAGAGAGAGACCGGTGAGCGAGCGACAGCGCATGACATGACTTGCGCGCCGCCGCCGACTCAAGCGACGACGTGCGGCAGCGCCGCACGCCGTACTTCAGAGGTTCGACGTGGAGGAGATCAGCGCCCGCCGCCCGGCAGCGCGATATCGATCAGCACCGGATCGTGGTCCGACGAACGATACGCATCCGGCGCGTAGAAGGTCTTCTGCTGCTCGGCCGACTTGTACGCGAGCGTGTACTGCAGCGCGAGCGGCTCGTCCGCGTTGATGTGCCATTCGTGCACGGCCTTCACGTGCGATGCGAGCGGCAGCGACGCGAGCGCGTGATCGAGGTAGCCGGCTTCGCCGTTGTACACGTAGCTGTACGCATTGGCGCCGATCCAGCGCGACACGAGGTTGCGGTAGCCGCGCGATTCGAGCAGGCGGATCGGGTCTTCGTACGTGTAGCTGTTGAAGTCGCCGATCAGCAGCGTGCCCTGCCCCGCGACGCCCGTCGGCGTGCCGGCGAGCCAGTCGGCCAGCTTCGCGGCCGCACGCGTGCGCGTCGGGTTCCAGCAGCCCTGGCCGTCGCCCTGGTCGAGATCGTCGTTCGCCGCGTCCGGGCAGTTCTTCGACTTCAGATGGTTGACCGCGATCGTCAGCGCCTGCTTGCCGCCGATCCGGCGGAACGACTGCGCGAGCGGCTGGCGGTTCTTGTCGTCGATCGCGAGCGTCGACGCGCGGCCGACGGGTTCGACCGTGCGGCTGTCGTAGATCATCGCGACCGCGATGGCGTCGCCGCCGAGGCGCGACGTGCCCGGGTCGACCACGCGCCAGTGGCTGCCGAGCTTCGCCGCGAGCTGGCGCACCGCGCTCAGTTCGCCGTAACCGTTGTTCTGGATTTCCATCAGGCCGATCACGTCGGCGTCGAGCGCCTTCAGCGCGCTGACGATCTTCGCTTCCTGGCGCTGGAATTCCGGATAGCTCTTCGCGCCGCGGTTGTTCGGATCGTCGAAGCCGCCGCCGAGACCGTTGCCGTTGAAGTAGTTGAGGACGTTGAACGACGCGACGCGCAGGTTCGATTTCGGATCGCGCGCCGGGGCGTTGGCGCGCGGGTTCGAACGCGTGTCGAACGTCGGCGCGGCCGCGCCGGGCAGCGGCTGCACGCGCCATGCGCCATAACGCACCTCGAGCACGCCTTCGACGTCGCGCACGGTGTAGCCCGAGCGCAGCGTGTTGGCGGCCGACAGTTCGGGCGCCGGATACGGCACGGTCGCCGGGTTCTGCTTGTTCGAGCCGTCGTCGAGGATCAGCCGGTTGCGTGCGTTCGCATCGATCTGCGTCTGCGCCTGCGACGGCGGCACCACGCTCGTCGGCGTGTGCAGGCGGCCGTTGCTCAGCATCACGCTGCCGTAGCGGCCGAGCTCGTAGTTGTCGGTGACGGTGAGCGTCTGCGGCAGGCGCACGCGCATCCCTTCGTACGCGGCGAACGCGTTCGGGTTGTCGACCGGCAGCGTGAGCGTCGCGGGCGTGACCGTCTGGCCGTTCGCGCACACCGCGATCGCGCCCGACAGCGTCAGCTGCGTCTGCCCGTATTTTTCCTCGACCTTGCCGCTCACGTGCACGAGATCGCCGGCCTTCGCGCGCGCTTTCGGCGCATAGACGAACAGGCCTTCGGACACGCCCGGCTGGTTGCGGCGCTGCGCGTCGGCCTGCTGGACGAAGAAGCCGCCGAAGCCGTCCGTGCCGCCGAAATCGGCGGTGACGACCGCTTCGATCGACACGTTCTGGCCAGCCAGCGGCGACGGCGCGCCCGGCCCCTGGATGTCGGCGATCGGCGTCGTGCTGCCGCCGCAGTTCGGGCTGACGGGGGCGGCAGTGGCGGCGAAGACCGGTGCGGCAAGCGTGGGAAGCAGCAATAGCGGGGCAAACAGGCGGATTGTCGAGCGCATGACGGGGAATCCCGGTTGTGAGGATAGCGAAAGCTTAGCGGCGCTCGATGACAGTTGTTAGTAACCGGAAGACAGATGAACGTAATCTTCGACACCGCTGCGCGATGGCGATCGACCGCGCGCCCGCGGTCGGAAAGCGGGAAATCGCCTGATGAATCCCGTCCCCTGTTGCGACGATTTCCCGATGCCGGCTTCGCCCCGCCGGCCGTGGAGCTAAACCGTCCCCGGCAACGCGCTCGACACGAGCACGGCAGCCACCATCAGCACGCCGGCCAGCACGACCGCCTCGATCCGCAGCACCGCGCCGAACCGGCGCAACAGCCCGGCCGGCGTCGCAGCGTCCGGGTCCTTCAGCGCCGCCAGCAGCTTCGGCATCTCGAAGAACCGGTTGTGCCCGCCGAGCGCCGCCGCGATCAGCACGAGCGCGAGCTTGAACAGCAGGATCTGTCCGTACGTCGACGCAAGCAGGTTCGCGGGCGTATCGACACCGCGCCAGCCGTTGTACGCGCCGGTCGCGAACAGCACGATCAACGCATACGTCGACGCATCGGACAGCGACTGCACGAACGAAGCGCCGGTCGCGCGTTCGCTCGCGGGCATGCCGGCCAGACGCGGCATCACGTCGAACGCAGTCACGAACACGAGCCCGACCCATGCGCTGATCGCCAGCAGATGCAGCCAGTCGACCCACACCGGCACGCTGAACAGCCCCGCGTCGACCGGATGCCCGCCGTTGCTGCGCGAGAGTGCGATGCCCGCGAGCGCGGCCCACATCGCGAACGGAAAGCGCGTGTCTTTCGCATCCCGAATCAATGACAGAAGCACGACGACCGCCGTGAACACCGCACTGGCCAGCCACGCGCGGCCGAAGCCGGTGCCGGCGAGCATCGAGCGGACGGCCGGCCCGGCGTCCAGCATCGACACGTCGCTCATCAGCGCGCAGTGCGCCCAGAACGCGGTGGTGCTCGCGAGCAGCGACACCGCGGACGCGATGCGCAGCGTCGCGACGAGACGCCGCGCGATGCCGTGCTGCCACGCCGACTCGCCGCGCGCGAGCCAGTGGCTGCCGAGCAGCGCGCCGACGACGACGGCGAATCCGGTGTTCTGGATCGCCACCGACACGAGCCTCAGGAGGCCGACGAAGCCCTCGTTCACCCCTTCACCCTGAACGTGTAGGTGCCCTTGGTGCGATGCGCGTCGGCCGTCATCGCCACCCACTGCACCGTGTACGCGCCGGGCGCGAGCTTCGGGATCGCGACGGTCATCACGCGCGGATTCGACGCATCGACTTTCGCCTTCTCGTGCGCGACGGCGTTGCCGCTCGCGTCCGACACCTTCACCGAGCTGAACGCCTGTTCGAGATCTTCGTTGAACGCCAGCCGCAACGTGTCGGGCGCGGTATCGACCGTGCTGCCCGTCGCCGGCGCGGCGCTTTCCAGCTTGCCGTGCGCGAATGCCGCGGCCGGCACGGCGGCGGCGATCGCGCCGGCCGCGGCGAGGGCGGCCAGCCGCCCGAGAGTGATGATCTTCATGGTCATCCCCGTCATCACGGTTTCTTCAGCTCGACGACGGTCAGCGCGCCGCTCACGTCCTCGGCGACGAAGTCGACCTTGTCGCCCACCTTCACCTGCGACAGCATCGCCGGATCCTTGACCTTGAACACCATCGTCATCGCATCCATCCCGAGGTTCTCCAGCGGGCCGTGCTTGATCGTCAGCTTCCCCGCCGCCGCGTCGACCTTGCGGATCTCGCCGTGCGACATCTCGCGCTTCGCGTCGCCGCCCTGCATCGCGCCGCCGCTCATGTCCATGCCGGCCATGTCGCCAGCCGCGTACGACGCGGCGGAAAACGCCAGCATGCAACCCGTTGCAATCGAAACCAGTCCCTTCTTCATCGTGCGTGCTCCTGAGTGAATGAAACGAAAACCGGCGGCCGCATCGTTACGGCCGCCGCATGCTGCCTGCCGCTCAACCGTCCGGCAATTCGCCGGTGTACTCGTACGCGACGGTGCCCTTCGGATGCCGGAACCAGCCCGGATCGCGATAGTCGTTGCGGCCGAGCCCCTGCCGCACCTTGCAGACCGTGAACATGCCGCCCATCTCCAGCGGCCCGAACGGGCCGGTGCCCGTCATCATCGGCAGCGTGTTGTCGGGCAGCGGCATCTCCATGCCGCCCATCGCGCCGCCGGTGCTGCCCATCGCCATGTAGTCGGGCACGAGCTTGCCGATCTTCTGCGCGAGATCCTTCTGCGGCACGCCGATCAGGTTCGGCACCTGGTGACCCATCGCGTTCATCGTGTGATGCGACTTGTGGCAATGGAACGCCCAGTCGCCCGGACGATCGGCGGTGAACTCGATCGCGCGCATCTGGCCGACCGCGACGTCGGCCGTCACCTCCGGCCAGCGCGCCGCCGGCGGAATCCAGCCGCCGTCGGTGCCGGCCACCTCGAAGCTGTAGCCGTGCAGGTGGATCGGATGGTTCGTCATCGTCAGGTTGCCGAAACGAATCCGCACGCGATCGCCCGCCCGCACCGGCAGCGGGTCGATGCCCGGGAACACGCGCGAGTTGAACGTCCACATGTTGAAGTCCGTCATCTCGTTCACGCGCGGCGTGTAGCTGCCCGGATCGATGTCGTACGCGGCGAGCAGAAAGACGAAGTCGCGATCGACCGGCATCGTCGCGCGATCCTTCGGATGCACGATGAACATGCCCATCATCCCCATCGCCATCTGCACCATCTCGTCGGCGTGCGGGTGATACATGAACGTGCCGTGCGCCTCCAGCTGGAACTCGTAAACGAAGGTCTTGCCGGGCGGGATATGCGGCTGCGTGAGGCCGCCGACGCCGTCCATGCCGTTGGGCAGCCGCAGCCCGTGCCAGTGGATCGTCGTGTGCTCGGGCAAGCGGTTCGTCACGAAGATGCGGACCTTGTCGCCTTCGACGGCCTCGATCGTCGGGCCCGGCGACTGGCCGTTGTAGCCCCACAGGTTCGCGTTCATCCCTGGCGCCATCTCGCGCACGACGGGTTCGGCCGTCAGGTGGAACTCCTTCCAGCCGTTCTTCATGCGCCACGGCAGAGTCCAGCCGTTCAGCGTCGCGACGGGCGTGTACGGGCGGCCGTTGGGCGGCACGAGCGGCGGCTGCGTGCCGGCCTTCGCCATCGTGGGCGCTTCGGGCAGCGATGCCGCGCCGGCCTTGCTGACCATCGCCGCACCGAGCAGCGCGGCACCCGAGCCGCTGAGAAATTGTCGACGGGACACCATGTCAATGACCTTCCGGATGCGTTGCGGGCGCTGGTTGCGCCACGGGTGAAGAAGCCGGCCGCGACGCAGCGTCGGGCGTGGATGCGGCGGGAGCGTCCGCGCGCGGCGTTGGCTGTGTTGGCTGTGTTGGCTGTGTTGGCTGTGTTGGCTGTGTTGGCTGTGCTGGCTGTGCTGGCTGTGCTGGCTGTGCTGGCTGTGCTGGCTGTGCTGGCTGTGCTGGCTGTGCTGGCTGCGTCGCCTGCGTTGCCTGCGTTGCCTGCGTTGCCTGCGTTGTCTGCCCAGTCGGCAGCCGGCCGCCGACGGCCGCCTGCAGATCGGTTTCGGCGAGCCAGTAGTCCTTCAGTGCATCGATGTAGCCGTTCACCGCGCCGACCTGCTCACGCGCATCGGCCAGCAGCTCGAACACGCTCGCGAGCATCCCGTTGTAACGCAGCAGCAACTCGTCCGAGATCGTCCTGCGCAGCGGCACGACTTCGTCGCGATAGTGCTTCGCGACGTCGTAGCGCGTCGTGTAGGCCGCATACGATTCGCGCACTTCCGAGCGCGCGTCGATGGCCGTCTGCGCGAGCCGGTTCGCCGACTGCATGTAGACGGCCTCGGCCCGCGCGACCTTCGCGCCGCCCCAGTCGAACAGCGGAATCTCCACGCTGATCTCGTAGCCGTGCTCGTGCCCCTTGTCGGTTTCGTAGTTGTTCACGTAGCCGAGATCGACCGCGTTGACGAAGCGTGTCGCCTTGCTGAGCCCGAGCGACGACGCGACACCCTGCGTCCGCAGCTTCGCGGCCTGGATGTCGAGGCGGTTGTGCATCGCGTAGCGTTCGAGATCGGGCAGATCGGGGCGTGCGTTCGGCAGGTCGGGCAAGCGCTCGGGCAGCGTGTACCGCGTGCGCTCGCCCCACAACCCCATCGCGCGCGTGAGCTTCTCGCGCGCGGCCACGGCCTGCTGCCGCGCCTTCGCCTGCTGCGCGACCGCGTCCGCATGGAACGCCTGTTCGCGTGCGTAGTCGAGCCGGCTGGAATTGCCAGCCTGCCGCATGCGCTGCGCGAGTTCGGCGGCCGCGCTCGCGGCGTCGCGGACCTGTTGCGCATAATTCGCGACCTGTTCGGCGGCGACGGCTTCGACATACGCACGGCGCGCGTCGGCCGCGACCTTCAGCATCGCGTCGGCGGTTTCGAGCTTGGTCTGCTCGAAGCGGCGGCGTTCGATGTTCGTCGCGAGCGGCAGCGTCAGCAGCGCGAACACGTTGGCCGAGAACGTACGGCCGAGACTCAGTTCGCCGTCGCCGGCCCGCGTGCGGCTGAACGAGAAGCGCGGGTTCGGCAGCCGGCCGGCCTGCACGAGATCGGCCTCCGACAGCCCGAGTTCCGCATACGACGCCTGCAGGCCGCGATTGTTCAGCAGCGCAAGTTGCACCGCGTCGTCCATCGACAGCGGTTTCGCGAGCAATTCCTTCGTCCGCTGGTCGACGGCTTCGCGGTCGGCGTCGGTCCTGACGATGACCGCGTCTTTCCCGATGCGCTCCGATGCGGCGGACGACACGGCGTCGAAGCCGCCGTCCTTCGAAAACGTCGTGCAGCCGGCGAGAAATGCCAGCGCGAGCACGGTCGCGCCGATTCGCGGTGAAATCGCAAATCGCGTCATTGCCCGGCCCCTCCGTGCGTCGAATGGGCCGCGCCGCCCGCCGGGTTTCCGGGCTTCGCGTGTCCGGTCGCGGGTCCCTTCGTGGGTGCCTTCACGGGCCGCTCCATCACGTCCCGGTTCAATTGCTTCCAGCCGGGGCCGGCGTCGTCGCGATACGGCACGTAGCCGTCGAACGCGGACGTCGTCGTGACGTCCGGCACCGACGCGGCTGCATCGGCCGGATCGGAAAAGGCGGTTTGCGCGGGCGCGAGCGACGGCACGAGGCTCGCCGCGCCAAGCAGCGCCGCAATGATCAATCGCATGGATGTTTCTCGTCGTGAGTCGTGAGTCGTGCGGCGGACGTCGTGCGTTCGCCGGCACCGTGTGTGGATCGCGGCGGGTGGCCGCGGGCAGGGACTAGACGGAAATCCGGCGCGGCGGCCTGTCGATGCCGCCGGTCAGGAACGACACGACAACGGTCGAAGGCGCGAAAGAGACGATCGCGGTACCGATGTCCGACGTAACGGGCACCGCAGCCACTGCCGCCATGCCCGTGCCGAAACAGCAGGATCCGCAGGCGGAACAAGGCGTCGCATGCCGCGAGTGGTTGTCGTGCTCATGCGGTTCGCCGTGCATGCGCTGCATTGCAGGCGACGCAGCGGGCGCAGCGGCGCTCGCCCCATCCTCCGCATGCGGCACCGCAGCGATCGTGCCCGCGCACTGCATCGACCCGGCCGCGAACGACTGGATCGGCACGCACAGCGCCAGCAGCACGACGAGGATGAATTTGCGCCAGTACGACATGGATGCGGAATCAGGCAGACAATGACCGGATGAAAGGGAGCGGCACCGCGACGGCGCGCTCCGGACACAAGACGGCCGCAGCTTATCGCCGCCGGCGTGACGACGACATGGCCGAAACATGACCGGATTTTCATGAAGGGCGGCATGGCATCGCACGCGCGCCGGATGACAATTCCGTCATCCTCCGGTCATCTTTCGCGCACGCGCGGCGCCGTAAGCTCACGCGTTACACTGACCGGCCGGAATCACCCACGGCCTGCACCACCATGCGGATACTGATAGTCGAAGACGAACCCAAGATGGCGTCGTACCTCCGCAAGGGGCTGACGGAGGCGAGCTACACCGTCGACCTCGCCGAGAACGGCCAGGACGGGCTGTTCCTCGCGCTGCACGAGGATTTCGATCTCGTCGTGCTCGACGTGATGCTGCCGGAACTGGACGGCTTCGAGGTGCTTCGGCGCCTGCGCGCGCAGAAGCAGACGCCGGTGCTGCTGCTGACGGCCCGGGAGGCGATCGAGGACAAGGTCACGGGGCTCGAACTGGGCGCCGACGATTACCTGCTCAAGCCATTCGCGTATGCGGAGTTCCTCGCCCGCATCCGCTCGCTGCTGCGCCGTGCGCCGCGCAATGCGCGCGAGATCCTGCAGGTCGCCGATCTGGAAGTCGACCTGATCAAGCGCCGCGTGCGGCGCGCCGACACCCGCATCGACCTGACCGCGCAGGAATTCGCGCTGCTGCAGCTGCTCGCGGAACGCGAGGGCGAGGTGCTGACGCGCACCTTCATCACGTCGCAGATCTGGGACATGAATTTCGACAGCGACACGAACGTCGTCGATGCGGCGATCAAGCGCCTGCGCGCGAAAATCGACAACGCGTACGAGAAGAAGCTGATCCACACGATCCGCGGCATGGGCTACGTGCTCGAGGATCGCGCGTGACCGTCGGCCCCGCACCTTATTCGCTGCTCCGGCGCCTGACGCTCGCGTTCGCGGCCGTGGCCGCGCTCGTGTTCGCGCTGACCGGCGCGTACCTGTATCGCTCGCTGTCCGCCGAATTGACCCGGCGCGACGACATCGAGATCGCCGGCAAGCTCGACCAGTTCCTGCAGCTCGCGCGGGCCAGCGGCTCGACCGCCGCCCTGCGCGCCGACCCGGCCGTCTTCCATGAAGTGCTGCTGTCGCATCCGGGCGTCTATCTCGGCATCTACGACGGCGCGAACCGCCCGCTCGTCGAACACACCGACGCAGCCGGCCACACGCTCGCGTCGGTGATCGCGCGGCCGCAGCCGGCCGGCGCCCCGGGCGCGGCGGCCAGCCCGTTCAGCTGCGCGCCGCCCGGCATCGGCCCGTCGCGCTGCGTGCGTGCACGCGCCACGCTGCCGTCGGGCGAAACCGTCCAGGTCGCGGTGGCGCGCACGGCGGCCGATCGCCAGTCGCTGCTCGAAAGCTATCGCGTCGACATCTGGCTCGCGGCCGCGCTCGGCGCGCTGCTGGTCGGCGCGCTCGGCTACGCGGTCGCGTCCCGCGGCCTGCGTCCGGTCGAGAGCCTCGGCCGGCAGACGTCGCGCATCGAGGCGCACAACCTCAACGCGCGTCTCGACGCACGCGGCGGCCCGGTCGAGTTGCGCGAGCTCGCCACCTCGGTCAACCGGATGCTCGACCGGCTCGAGCGCGCGTTCGTGCGGCTGTCGCAGTTCTCGTCCGACCTCGCGCACGACATGCGCACGCCGCTCGCGAACGTGATCAGCGCGTCGCAGGTCACGCTGTCGCGCGCCCGTACCACCGAGGAATACGAAGCGCTGATCGATTCGAACATCGAGGAATGCGAACGGCTACAGCGGATGATCGAGAACATGCTGTTTCTCGCGCGCACGGACAACGCGCGGCAGCACCTGAAGACCGCCGAACTCGACGCCGGCAACGAACTGCGCCGGCTCGCGTCGTATTTCCAGGCGCTGGCCGACGAGGCCGGCGTGCGGCTCGACGTGCGCGGCGAAGCGCCGGTCGTCGCGGACGCGACGCTGTTCCGCCGCGCCGTCAGCAACCTCGCGTCGAACGCGCTCGAACACGCGGAAGCCGGGTCGACGATCGAGCTGGCCGTCTCGACCCGGCCCGGTTTCGCGGTGGTCGAAGTCACGAACCGCGGCGTGGCGATTCCGCCCGAACAGATCGAGCGGATCTTCGAGCGCTTCTACCGGATCGATTCGTCGCGGCACGGCGCGGCGCGCAACGCGGGGCTCGGGCTCGCGATCGTCAAGTCGATCGTCGAACTGCACCGCGGCAAGGTCGAGGTCGTGAGCCAGGGCGGACGCACGACGTTCGCGCTGTATTTCCCGGCCGGCGCTGCGTGACACGCGCGTGACGCCGCCGCGCGCGCACACCGATTGCTTCCTGGATTTGCATGTGCGTCCGTCGGAAGGCGGCTTACCATCCCGAATGAAGCGGCATGACCGCACACGCTTGCCGAAAGCGGCCGGCTCGGCTAGACTGCCCTTCGTCTTTGGGGAGTAGCCTGCTTTCCATCCCCGGAAAGCGAATGCGTCAACACACTCGGCCTGCGGCCGTGGCGTATTCGGCCGTATCGGTCTGGCGAGACCATCGACGCATCGCGTCGTTCCTGGTCGGACGTCGGCAGATGCGTCATGGTTCGTCCACGTCCGACCACGGAGTCCCCATGTTCCTCCTGGCTTCCCTCTCGCGTTTCGCCACTGCCCGCCTGCCTGCCTGCGGAGGTGCCGCATGACCTTGATGCTCGTCGAACTGGCGTTCATGCTGATCGTCATCCTGGTCGCGGCCGAACTCTTCACGAATGCGCTCGAACATCTCGGCGAACGGCTGAAGATTTCCGAAGGCGTGACCGGTTCGCTGTTCGCCGCCGTCGGCACCGCGCTGCCCGAAACGATGGTGCCGCTGCTCGCGCTCGCGGGCGGCACGTCGAACGCGGCGGTCAACGAGGAGATCGGCGTCGGCGCGATTCTGGGCGCGCCGCTGATGCTCGCGACGCTGACGACCTTCCTGATGACGCTCGCCGTGATCCGCTCGCGCGGACTGACCGGCACGATCGCGCCCGAGCGGACCGGCTTCGTGCGCGACCTGAACTACTTCATCGCCGCATTCGCGCTCGCCACCGTCGCGATGTTCGTCCCGCATCACGTGTGGGCGGTCCGCGCGCTGCTCGCCGCGATGCTGGTCGGCGTCTACGTGATGTACGTCGTGATGACGTTCCGCGCGTCGACCCGGCTCGTCGATGCCGGGCACGGCACCGAGGCGCCGCACGCGATGTTCCTGTCGCGCGTCGGGCTGCCGACCAACCTCGCGACCATCGCGCTGCAGCTCGCGCTCGGCGTCGCGCTGCTCGTCGGCGGGGCCAAGGGCTTCATCCACGGCGTCGAAGGCGTGTCGCACCTGCTCGGTATTTCCGCGCTGCTGCTGTCGCTGATCATCGTGCCGATCGCGACCGAGTTGCCGGAAAAGGTCAACAGCGTGCTGTGGATCCGCCGCAAGAAGGACACGCTCGCGTTCGGCAACATCACCGGCGCGATGGTGTTCCAGGGCACGCTGCTGCCGGCGATCGGCATCATGCTGACGCCGTGGGAGCCGCGCCCCGAAGTGCTGACCGGCGTGGTCATCACGCTCGCGGCGGCGGTCTGGCTGCGTGTCAATGCGCGTGCGCGCGGGCTCGCGATCTGGGCGCTGCTGGCGAACGGGGCCGGGTATGTCGGCTATCTGTTCGTGACGCTGACGCGCTGAAGACGCTGAATGCACTGAACACGCTCGACGGCGCGGATCGGGCGCGTCGCCCGACAGGCGTACGCCCCCCGAACGCGACCGTCGTCACCGCACCGCGCTTGACGACGCTCGCGGCGGGCGGCCATGCCACCCGCTTCCCCGCGCTTACGACGCCTTCACGAGCCTGACGATCGTCAGCGTGCCGTTGACGTTCTCGACGCGGACCTTCACCTTGTCACCCGCATGGACCTCGGCGAGCATGGCCGCGTCCTTCGCCTTGAACGCCATCGTCATCGGCGGCATTCCGACGTTCTCGAGCGCGCCGTGCTTCAGCGTGATCTTGCCGCTCGCGGCATCGACCTTCTTCACTTCGGCATCGGTCAGCGCGGCGTGCGACTCGGCCGCCCCGCCCGACGACATCTTCATGCCGGACATGTCCATGCCCGGCATGTCGCCCGCGGCCAGCGCGGGAACAGCGAACACGCCGGTCGCGAAAACGGCAGTGGCGGTGGCGATCAATTGATTCATCTTCATCGAGACTCTCCAGTGGGGGTGGACGGCACGTTCATGCCGTGAGGAACTGCATCGGATTGCCGCTGACGGCTCGCGCCTCGCGCACGACGGCGCTGCAGCAGAAGCCACGCGGCGGGAATGACGAACATCGACAGCAGCGGCGCGGTGATCATGCCGCCGACCATCGGCGCGGCGATGCGCTGCATCACTTCGGAGCCGGCGCCGTGTCCGACCATGATCGGCACGAGGCCGGCCAGCACGACGGCGACCGTCATCGCTTTCGGCCGCACGCGCAGCACCGCGCCTTCGCGAATCGCGTCGAGCAGCACGGCATCGGTCAGCGGCGCGCCGGCGTCGAGGCGGCGCTGCAGCGCGCCCTTCAGGTACAGCAGCATCACGACGCCGAACTCGGCGGCCACGCCCGCCAGCGCGATGAAGCCCACCGACGTCGCGACCGACACCGCGTGGCCCAACGCCCAGACGAGCCAGAAGCCGCCGATCAGCGCGAACGGCACCGTGGACATCAGCAGCAGCGCATCGGCCGCGGAGCCGAACGTGACGAACAGCAGCACGAAGATCACGACGAGCGTCACCGGCACCACGGTGCGCAGCGTCACCGCCGCGCGTTCGAGATACTCGAACTGTCCCGACCACGCGATCGAATAGCCGGGCGGCAATGCGACCTGTTGCGCAACGACCTGCCGCATCGCACGGACTGCCGTACTCAGATCGGTGCCGCGGATATCGACGTACACATAGCCGGACAGCCGCGCGTTCTCGCTGCGGATCATCGGCGGCCCGTCGGCGATCGCGATGCGCGCGACGTCGCCGAGGCGGATCTGCGCGCCGCGCGCGGTGACGACCGGCAGTTGCCGCAGGTTTTCGAGCGAATCGCGGAGCTCGCGCGGATAGCGCAGGTTGATCGGAAACCGCTCGCGCCCCGCGATCACTTCGCCGACATCCTCGCCGCCGATCGCCGACGACACCACCGACTGGATGTCGGCCACCGACAGCCCGTAGCGCGCGGCCGCGAGCCGGTCGACGTCGGCGTCGAGGTAGCGGCCGCCGTTCAGCCGTTCCGCGAGCGCGGACGTGACGCCCGGGACACGTTTCACCGCCGCCTCGACCTGCGTCGCGATCGCGTCGATCCCCGTCAGGTCCGGCCCGGAAATCTTCACGCCGACCGGCGTCTTGATGCCGGTGGAGAGCATGTCGAGCCGGTTGCGGATCGGCGGCACCCACACGTTCGACAGGCCCGGCACCTTCACCGTGCGATCGAGTTCGTCGACGAGCTTCTCCGGCGTCATCCCCGGCCGCCATGCGCTGCGCGGCTTGAAGCGGATCGTCGTTTCGAACATCTCGAGCGGCGCGGGATCGGTCGCCGTATCCGCGCGCCCCGACTTGCCGAACACCGTGTCGACCTCGGGCACGGTCTTGATCAGCCGGTCGGTCTGCTGCAGCAGTTCGCTCGCCTTGTCGGCCGAGATGCCCGGCAGCGCGGTCGGCATGTACAGCAGATCGCCTTCGTCGAGCGGCGGCATGAACTCGCCGCCGAGCCGCGACAACGGCACGGCCGTCAGCAACAGCGCGGCAATCGCGACGCCGATCGCGCGCCACGGGCGCCGCAGCGTCGCTTCGAGCAGCGGCCGGTACACGCGGGTCAGCACGCGGTTGATCGGGTTCGCGTGCTCGGGCGGAATGCGGCCGCGCACGAGATACCCCATCAGCACCGGCACCAGCGTCACCGACAGCGCGGCCGCGGCGGCGATCGTGTAGGTCTTCGTGAACGCGAGCGGCGCGAACAGTTTGCCTTCCTGACCTTCGAGCGAAAACACCGGCACGAACGACAGCGTGATGATCAGCAGCGAGAAAAACAGCGCCGGCCCGACCTCCGCGGCCGACGTCGCGACGAGTTCCCAGCGCCGCGCCGTCGTGATCGGCTCGCCGGGATGCGCGTGGCCGTATGCCTCCAGATGCTTGTGCGCGTTCTCGATCATCACGATCGCCGCATCGATCATCGCGCCGATCGCGATCGCGATGCCGCCCAGCGACATCAGGTTCGCGTTCACGCCCTGGTAGCGCATCACGATGAACGCGGCCAGCACGCCGAGCGGCAGCGACAGGATCGCGACGAACGCGCTGCGCAGGTGGAACAGGAACACCGCGCAGACGATCCCGACGATCAGGAACTCCTCGATCAGCTTGTCGCGGAGGTTGTCCACCGCGCGCTCGATCAATTGCGAGCGGTCGTAGGTCGTGACGATGTCGACGCCGGGCGGCAGCGATCGCTTCAGGTCGGCGAGCTTCGCCTTCACCGCGTCGATCGTCGTCAGCGCGTTCTTGCCCGAGCGCATCACGACGACGCCGCCCGCCACCTCGCCCTGCCCGTCCAGCTCCGCGATCCCGCGCCGCATCGCCGGGCCGACCTGGATGCGCGCGACGTCGCCGAGCAGCACCGGTGTGCCCGCGTCGTCGGTGCGCAGCACCACGTGCCGGAAGTCGTCGAGCGTGCGCAGGTAGGCGGACGAACGCACCATGTACTCCGACTCGGCCAGCTCGACGACCGCGCCGCCCGATGCCTGGTTGGCCTTGCCGAGCGCGTCCGCGACCGCCGCCTGCGTGATGCCGTACGCGCGCAGCTTGTCCGGATCGAGCACGACCTGGTACTGGCGCACCATCCCGCCGACGCTCGCCACTTCCGACACGTCCGGCACGGCCTTCAGCTCGAACTTCAGGAACCAGTCGTTGAGCGCACGCAGTTGCCCGAGGTCGTGACGGCCGGTGCGATCGACGAGTGCGTACTCGTACACCCAGCCGACCCCGGTCGCATCCGGCCCGAGCGACACGGTCGCGCCCGCGGGCAGGCGGCTCTGCACCTGGCTCAGGTATTCGAGCACGCGCGAACGCGCCCAATACGGGTCGGTGTGGTCGTCGAACAGCACGTAGACGAACGCGTCGCCGAACGACGAGTACGCGCGCACGGTCTTCGCGCCCGGCACGCCGAGCAGCGTGGTCGTCAGCGGATAGGTGACCTGGTCCTCGACGACCTGCGGCGCCTTGCCCGGATACGACGCCTTGACGATCACCTGCGTGTCCGACAGGTCGGGCAGCGCATCGAGCGGCGTCTGCCGCAGCGCATGCGCGCCCCACGCCGCGATCAGCACGGTGGCGAGCAGCACCAGGAAGCGGTTGCGGACGGACCAGCGAATCACGTGCGCGATCATCGCGTGCCTCCCTGCGGCTCGACCTTCGTCAGCCGGTAGCCGTCCTCGCGCTGCACGAACGCGAAACGCACCGTCTGGCCAGCCTTTACGTCCGGGAACGCGTGTGCCGACGGCTTGCCGAACGCCATCGTCATCGCGCCCCAGCCGAGTGCCGGCACCGGCTGATGCGAGAACGTGATGTCGTCGTCGGTGACTTGCTCGACCTTGCCGGTGGTTTCATACACCGGCGCGGCCGCGGCGGCCGGCGCTTGCGCCGCGCTCGCGCTCGCCGCGCCTTCCAGCCGCGGCAGCACGCTTTTCAGGCTCGCTTCCGAATCGATCAGGAACTGCCCCGATGCGACGACCATATCGCCTTCGCTCAACCCGTCGAGCACTTCCGTGTCGCCGCCGACGTCGTTGCCCACCGTCACCGGCACAGGCCGGAGCCGGCCGTCGCCCGTCTTCACGATGACAATCGTGCGCTTGCCGGTCGCGATCACCGCTTCGGACGGCACCAGCAGGCGCGACACCGCCTTCCGCGCCGCGACATGCACGCGCATCAGCATGCCGGGCGTGAGCCTGAGCGCCGCATTGTCGACCTCCACGCGCGCCTGCAGCGTGCGGCTGCCCGTGCTGATGCCGGGCAGCACTTCGCGGATGCGGCCGGTGAAGTGCCGCGCCGGATCGCCCGCGAACGTCGCGTCGACCGCCATCCCCGGCTGCACGTTCAGCGCGAGCGCTTCCGGCACCTCGACGATGAGCCAGAGCGTCGACAGCCCCGCGATCTTCGCGAGCGTCTGTCCCGGCGCGACCATCGCGCCGTCCCGCACGTTCAGTTCGCTGACGACGCCGGTTTCCGGCGCGCTCAGCACGACGTGCGTCTGCGCGCGGCCGGTGCGATCGAGCGCGGCGATCATCGCGTCGGGCATCGACAGCGCACGCATCCGCGCGCGCGACGCATCGAGCAGGCTGCCGTCCATCCCGCCCCGCTTGAGCGCGAGATATTCCTCCTGCGGCGCGAGCCATTCCGGTACGAACAGCGACGCGATCGGCGCGCCCTTTTCGATGCGCTGCATCGGCGCCCGTGCGTAAAGCCGGTCGATGTAGCCGGTGACGCGCGACTGCACGACGTCCGCGCGAGATTCGTCGAATTGCGTGGTGCCCACCGCATCGAAACCGTCCGCCGTCTGCTGCCGGCGCACGGTCGCATAGCGGATGCCGAGGTTCTGCTGCAGGCCCGGATCGATCCGGACGCCCCGTGCATCGCCGCCCTCGTCCGCATAGACGGGCTGCAGTTGCATGTCCATGAACGGCGATTTCCCCGGTTTGTCGAAGTGCTGGTTCGGCACCATCGGGTCGTGCCAGTACAGCACCTTGCGTCCTGCCTGCGAATCGGGCGTGCCTGCCGCCGCGACGGCAGCCGTTGCCGCGCCGCCCGATGCATGGCGCATGCCCGCGACATAGCCCGCGCCGAGCAGCGCCACGCCCGCGCATGCCAGCAGCACCGCACGCGCCAGTGATTGCTTCGTCATGAGGTTCTCCTTCACTGCGCGGCGGCCATCGTCGACGGCACGACCTGATATTCGAGCTGCGCCCAGGTCCGCGACACGTCGCGTCCGAGCTCGAGCACCTGCAACTGCGCGTCCAGTTGCGCGCGCCGGGCGGCGAACGTGTCGGCGAGCGAACCGGTGCCGGCCCGGTAGGCGGCCGTGGCGAGCTGCACGCGCTGCCCGGCGGCGGGCAACAGCGATTCGCGCAGGGTCGCGAGGCGTTCGCGGCCGCTTGCCAGCGTTTCGGACTGCGTACGGATATCGGCTTGCACCTGACGCAGCGTGTCCTCGTACATCAGGCGCGCCTTCGTCGCGAGCGCGGCTTTTTCGGCGACGTCGCGGTTCTGCCGGTTCTTGCGATCGAGCGGCAACGGGATCGTGACGCCGACGGACACCATGTTCGAATACGCGCCGCCGCGCTGCTGGTACGCGATCTCCCACGTCCAGTTCGGGCTGCGCTCGCTGTCGGCCACCGCGGCGTCGGCCTCGGCGACCGCGATGTCGTCCGCGGCGGCGACGAGCGCCGGTTGCGACACGCGCAGTTCGTCCGGCGGCAACGACGCCACGAAGGATTCGGGCGCGGGCGGCGTGCCCGTCACATCCGTGACGGGCGCAGCCGTCCAGCGGCCGAGCGCGATGAGTGCGGTGCGATAGGCCTGCCGCGCGTCGAGCACCTGATCCTGCGTTTGCGCCAGCATCGCGCGAGCCTGGACGACCTCGCCCGCGCTCGCCTTCGCGCCGCGATACGACGCCTGCGTCGCGTCGAGCTCATGCCGCATGTGATCGAGCAGCGCCTGGCGAAGCGCGAGCGCCTGCTTCGCGTAGATGGCGTCGAGCCAGGCCGCGGCGGTCCGCTGGCGCACCGTGGCCAGCTGCACGAGATAGTCCGCGCGTTCGCGGCCGACTCGCTCGTCGGCCAGCGCGGCGCGCAACCGCCGCTTGTCGCCGGACACCCATTCCTGCTCGATGCCGATGCGGCGCATCGTCATGAAGTCCTGGCCGACGGTGAAGCGCTGCCCGCCGTTGACCGGCAGGTTGTCGATGCCGGCCTTGAGCATCGGGTCCGGCAGCTGGCCGGCCTTGACCGCCGCTTCCGAACTCGCGCGCACCGAAGCCTGCGCGGCCTGCATCGACGCGGAACGTTCGGTGGCGGCCTGCAGCGCGGCGTCCAGCGTGACGGGCGACTGCTGCGCATGGGCGCCCGCCGCCAGCAGCGCCGCCCAAAGCACGGGCGCGCGCCGGCACGCACGCCGCATGCGCGGCGTGCAGAAATCGAATGACATGGTGTAACCCCAAGTCGGAACCCGAATGGATTCCACGTCCCGAACACGGGACGAACCTCACCGCCTCGGCGGTGAACCGGTCAAATCGGGATCAGCTGATGCGGGGCGGGCGCCACAACCCGTTCGGGTCGCGGATCGGGACGGACTGCGCGTAGTGGAAGACGATCGTGCTGGCGAATGCAGCGGGACGGCTCACGTCGGCGCGGGCGGCCGGGTGATAGAGACTGCCGAACTGGCATTGGGCCGTCACCTTGCAGGCCATGCCCTTCGCTTTGGCCTTCGTGGTGTCGGTGGGCGACGCTTTCATCGAATCGCAGCCGCTCATGTCGGCGGACATGCTCATGCCCGCGTTCGCTTCCATCGACATCGTGTGCTGCATCGGACATTCACCGGTCAAGCCGCTGGCTGCCAGCCCGCTGATGGGCAGCACCGCGCAAAGCAGCAGCAGGATGAAGGTCCGAAGCAGTTTCATGGCGGCGATTATAGCGCGGCGGTTCGCGGTATGGCGCGGCGACGTGAGCGGCTTCTTACGGTGTCCGGCGCCGCCCCAAAACGCGCTAGCGTGCCAGCCCATCGGCGGCGAGCACCTGCTGCACGGCCGGCCGCGCCCGCACCCGCTCGTACCACGCGCGCAGGTTCGCATGGCGGCTCAGGTCGATGTCCGCGTTGTACACCGAGCGCATCCAGTCGGCCTTGCCCCAGCCCGTCAGCGCGAACAGGTACGCATCGGCGACGGTGAACGTGTCGCCCGTCACATACGGGTTGCCGTCGAGCTGCCGGTCGATCCACGCAAAGCGGCTGTCGAGCTTCTGCCGCACCGGGTCGACGTATTGCCCCGCCTGCACCGCGTAAAGCAGCGGGATGAAGCCCTTGTGGATCTCGGTGCCGAGGAAGTTCAGCCATTCCATCAGCCGGTAGCGGGCGAGCGTGCCGTACGCGGGCGCGAGCCGCGCTTCGGGGCGCCGGTCCGCGAGATACTGCGCGATCACCGGTCCTTCGCGCAGCATCGTGCCGTCGTCGAGTTCGAGCAGCGGCACGTAGCCGAGTTCGGTCACATCGTAGTAATTGCGTCCGTCTTCAATGACGTGTTTGCGCGCGTCGACCTTGATGACCTGCGCGTCGATGCCGCTTTCGCGCAGCACGATGCAGATGGCCTGCGAACAGCTGCCGGGAGCGTGATAAAGCTTCATGCGTTTCCTTGATTGGGTGGTTCGACTATCGATTCGCCGCGACGCGGGCGCTAATATCTCGCATCGGCGCGGCGCTGAGAAGAAGGCAGTCGTTTGTGCCGTAGTCACAAAAAAGTTACCGACAGGGTCAGCGGCATGAAGACGAGTGCGACAGGATGTTCCGTGGAAGAAGCGATGCGCATGCTCGGCGGCCGCTGGCGGCTGCTGCTCGTGTCGTATCTGCTCGACGGGCCGAAGCGCTTCAGCGACCTGCGCCGCGACATGCCCGGCATCTCGCAGCGGATGCTGACGCTCGATCTGCGCGCGCTCGAGGACGCCGGCTTCGTGCGGCGCACCGTGTATCCGGAGGTGCCGGTGCGCGTCGAGTACGATCTGACCGCGGACGGCGACCGGCTGCGGCCCGTCGTCGAGGTCATGCGCGCATTCGGGCTGTGGCTGAAGGCGCGCGATGCGCATTGCGAGGTCGACGCGCAAGCCGCGCTGCCCCGATAACCCCTTACCGAGAGAAACATCATGGAACTACACGCTACCGTCGGCGCGGCCACGTCCGATGTCGACGACGACGAAAGCTTCGCGAACATCTATTGCCACGACGCGGCGCAGAACTATTGCTTCTCGCTGCTGCGCTTTCCGGAGGAAACGTCGATCGAGGTGATGGTGCTCGACCAGCTCACCGCGCACGTGAACGACCTGTCGGTGCGCCTCACGGGCGACACGCTCGACGTCGAACTCGACGAGCGCACCGCCGCGCGGCTCGACGGCAACACGCATTACGTGATTCATCTTGCGCCCGGCGAACACGATCCCGTCGCGCTGCGCGCCGCGCTGAAGGAAATCTTCGACGGCAAGAGCGGATATCGCGACGACAGCGCAAGCGCGTAACGCGACCCGCCCGATACGCGTTCACATCCCGCGCGTTCGCCCGCCGCCCGCGACACGCGTTTCGCGATTCCTGCCGCTGCGCCTCGCGCCTGCGGGGGCGGCGCGACCTCGCGGGCGGCACGCGCTATGCAGCCAGCGCGGCCGCCTTGATGTTGAACGCGCGCAGCAAGTCCTCGCGGAACGCATCGACGATCGGCTTGCCGCTCGCGTTGCGCTTCATCGCGAGATGCAGCGGCACGTCGAAGCCGAACGTCGCACGGCCGACGGCCTTCACGAGCCCACGCTGCTCGAACGGCTCCGCGTAATGCGCGGGCAGGTAGCCGAGATGGCCGCCCGACAGGATCAGGATCGTCGCGGCCTCGATGCTGTCCGCGCTCGCGGTCACGCGCCGCTCCGGCAGCGGACACTGTTCCTCCGGCACCGGATAGGTACGCCACACCCAGTCGTGCGCCTGCAGGTCGTCCATCGACACCGGCCGCGACACATGGAACAGCGGATGGCCGCGACCGCAGTAGATCACCTGCTCCTCGGTAAACAACGGCGTGTAGTCGAGTCCCGGCACGCGATGCCAGAAATACCCGATCGCGAAATCGAGCTGGTTGTTGACGAGGCCCTCCTCGAGTTCCTGCGGCGATGCGACCTTCATCGAGAACGTGACGGCCTGGTCGCGCTTGCGGAACGTGCCGATCGCGTCGGCGACGCGCGCGTTCTCGACGAGCGGCGCCTGCCCGATCAGCCCGATCGACAACGTGCCGACCAGCTTGCGGTCGATGTCGCGCACGCGCGCGACGAACTCCGACGTCGCCGCGACCAGCGTGCGCGCCGTGGCCGCGAAGCGTTCGCCCTTCGATGTCAGCCGAAAGCCGCCGCGACCGCGGTCGCACAGCTTGAAGCCGACACGCGCTTCCAGCGCGGAGAGCTGCGTGCTGATGGTCGACTGCCGCACGCCGAGCGATGCCTCGGCGGCCGTGATGCCGCGTGCGTCGACGACGGCCAGGAAGACCCGGATGAGCCGGAGATCGAGATCGGTGGTATTCGAAAACATGCTTCAAGCCGCTGCGCTTCTCGCGCGTTGCCGGGCCGGCACGACACCGGCCGCCCGCGCCGATGAACCTGACCGGACGCGCGCCGTCATCGGCAACGGCACGCGCCATACCCGTCGTTCGTGAACGACCGGCGCTTACATCGGGAAGCCCATCGCCTTGAGCCCGTTGATCCACGCGCGCTTCCAGCCGCCTTCGGCGTCCGCGCCGTCGAACGCGTGGAACGTGATCTTCGCGGCGACCCAGCGCATCGGCTCGGGCGGGATGTAGCTCGGGCTCTGGTTCGCGATGTCGAGCTTGCGCTCCGGGCTGTCGCGGTCGAACAGGATGTTCAGCCCCATGAACGCGCCGAACCGGCTCGCCGCGACGCCGAAGCCCGTGTAGCCGGCGACGAACACGGCCTTGCCGCCGAGATAGCGCTTCGCGAACACCGAGCCGCGCGAGCAGTAGTCGATCGGGCCGCCCCACGCGTGCGAGAAGCGCACGTCCGCGAGTTGCGGGAAGGTCCGGTAGAACGCCTCCGCGAGCCGGTAGTAGGTTTCGCGCCGGCCGTCCTGGTGCGGTTCCGGGTCGCCGTCGAAGTGATAGCTGACCAGCCCGCCGAAGATGATGCTGTTGTTCTTCGTCAGCCGGAAATAGTTGAGCTGCGTGCGCGTGTCGTACACGCCCTGGCGATTCTTCCAGCCGATCCGCGCGAGCTGTTCGTCGGTGAGTGGCTCGGTCGCGAGCACGTGATCGCGCACCTGCATCACGCGGCGGTTGATATCAGGAATGCCGACCTTTGCGGTGCCGCTGCCGAACACGACACGTGGCGCGCGCACGCTGCCCTTCGGCGTCGTCACGTACACGGTGCCGCCTTCGTCGGTGACGGTCGTGAGCGGCGTGTGCTCGTAGAGCTTCACGCCGAGCGACAGCGCCGCGCGCTTGAGCCCCCACGCGAGCTTCGCCGGATGCACGATGCCGCTGCGGTTGCGCGACCACAGCGCGCCCGCGAACAGCGGCGAGTTCAGTTGCTCGAGCGTTTCCTCGCGGTTCAGCAGCACGACGTCGTGCCCGTATTCGCGATGCAGGTCGTAGTCGCCCTTCAGGTGCGCGAGGTGCCCGGGGTCCACCGCGACCGTCATCTCGCCGTTCCACTCGATGTCGGCGTCGATGGCGTAGCGCTTCAGCGTGTCCTCGAAGCCGTCGAGGTTGTGGTGGCCGAATGCCTCGAGCTGCGCGATGTCGTTCGGGAACACGCGCACCGCGTTCGGCAGCCCGTGCATCACCGACGTCGAGATGATCCCGCCAGCGCGGCCCGACGCGCCGTGCGCGACCTTGCCGGCCTCGATCAGCACCACGTTCAGGTGCGGCATCTGTTCCTTCGCCTGCACGGCCGTCCACAGCCCGGTGAAGCCGCCGCCGACGACCAGCAGGTCGGCCGTCACGTCGCCGACGAGTTCCGGCTCGGCGGCCGGCGCGGCCGGGTTGTCGAGCCAGTACGGGAACAGTTTCGTATTCGCGAGCGCCTCGGCGGCGCCCAGTGCGACCGGCGCGTGACGCGCGGCGTGCGCGTGAGCCGGTGCGGCTTGTGTTGCTTCGTTGACTTCCATTTCCATGATCCCAGCCATCCCACCTGATCGCGGCCCGCGCATGCGATGCGTGCACGGCGTGCCGAATTCGCCGAATTCAGCGATTGCGCCGATTACTTCTATCGCCGCGGTTGCGTCGGTCGCGCCGACGGCGACGATCGGCGCGATGCACCGCAAGCCGCGACGCGTGCCTTCGACACCCGCGCGACGGACGTCGCCTGCAGTCGATCGAAAACGCCGCCGCCGGGCCTCGCGTCAACCTGACGACGACGCCACGGCGGCCGCTCACATCACGACTTCTCGAGCAGCACGTAGAACTTCTTCGCGTCCTCGATCGTTTCCCAGCGGCCCGCGAAACCGGCCGGCAGCAGGTAGCCCTGGCCCGGCGTGAATTCCTTGCGGTTGCCTTCGACATCGGTCAGCGCGATCCGGCCCTCGACGAGCCACACCGCTTCGTCCGCCGCGGTTTCCGGGAACTCCACGGAGCCGACCTTGCCTTCCCACCAGCCGATGAGGTAGCTGCCGCTCTTGCCTTCGGCCGCGCGCCAATCGCTTTCGTCCATCCCGAAGTCGAGCTTCGTGAATTCGCCCACGCCTGCGCCCAGCGGCAGGATGTCCTTGATCAGTTTGGTCATTTGAATCTTTCGTCTCTCGATTGAAAAAAGCAGAGACAAAGTTACTCATTTACACTGCCCCGGTATGCCCCCCTGCGGGGGGGACAAACCGCGTTTTCCGCGGCGCGCAGGGTCGCAGGACTCCGTACCGTATTTCCCCCTAATGACGTTTTTGACTTCGGACGCTAGAATCGCCGCCGCTTTTCACCGGGGAACCGCATGCTGCTCAACGTGAACCCCTTCCACCGCGACACCGACCGCTTCAACGTGTCGTTCAAGGCGCTGGGCGAGCTGATCGAGACGGTCGGCACGCCGCACTTCGTGCCGCGTCTCACGCAACTGCTGAACGACGTCGTGCCGCTCGACGTCGCGCACGTCGAGCGCTCGCGCGTCGACGGCACGATGCCCACCGGCTACCGCTGCGAATGGATCGGCAGCAGCGGCATCGGCACCGCGACCGCCGACATCTCCGACGTGATGACGCTCTACTACGAGCGCTTTCTCGACAGCGACCCGCTGTTCGCGGGGCTGCGCGGCAAGACGGGCACGATGCTGGTCGTGCGCGACATCGCGGCGATCCCGCCCGGCGAATTCCGCCAGCGGCTGTTCGACGACGTGCATATCGGCCATGAATGCGTGCTCGCGCGCGGCACCCGCTATGCGCAGCATTCGATCGCGCTGGAACGCGGCCGCGACCGCCCGCCGTTCACGCTCGCCGAAATGAACCGCTTTCGCAGCATCAGCGACGTGCTGTTCCCGCTGCTCGAGCTGCACGCATCGACCACCGCCGCGCGGCGCATCGCGCACCCGACGCCCGACGTGCATCCGCTCGCGCAGTTCGACGCGCGGATCGCGGCCGACGGCGTGAAGCTGTCGAAGCGCGAATACGAAACCTGCAAGCACCTGATCTCCGGCAAGACCGTGCCGGAAACCGCCGACATCCTCGGCGTGCGCGTCGCGTCGGCCGAGTCGTACGTGAAGCGTGCGTTCGCGAAGCTCGGGGTGCGCACGAAGCGCGAGCTGGCTGCGTGGGGCGCGGCCGTGCCGGCGTTTCCTGCGGCCGCAACGCGTGACCACGTAGGCAACGACGGCGACGACGCCGGCACGCCGCCCGCGATCGCCGACTGATCCGGTCGCGCGTCGACGGCCGCCCGCCGCCGGTCGCCCGCCACCGGTCGCGCCGCGTCGATGCGGCGGCGCCGTTCGCATCGAGACCCGTCGATGTAAACGTTGCGACTTCAAGATCTTCGCGCCCGCGTTCTCCTCTACCATCGGCCGATCGCTTTTCACCATAAAGAGGAGACGGCCCCATGCACCGCGAACTGAACCAGCCGATGGGCGGCAACGAGATGCCGCGCTTTGGCGGCATCGCCACGATGATGCGCCTGCCGCAGGCCGACACGACCGACGGCCTCGACGTGTGCTTCGTCGGCGTGCCGCTCGACCTCGGCACGTCGAACCGCTCGGGTTCGCGCTTCGGCCCGCGCCAGATCCGCACCGAATCCGTGCTGCTGCGCCCGTACAACATGGCCACGCGCGCGGCGCCGTTCGATTCGCTGCAGGTCGCCGACATCGGCGACGTCGCGACCAACCCGTATGACCTGAAGGATTCGGTGCGCCGCATCGAGCACGCGTATCACGAGATCGTCGCGCACGGCTGCCGGCCGATCACGCTCGGCGGCGACCACACGATCGCGTGGCCGATCCTGCGCGCGCTGCACAGGAAATACGGCAAGGTCGCCGTGGTGCACGTCGACGCGCACGCGGACGTGAACGACACGATGTTCGGCGAGAAGATCGCGCACGGCACGCCGTTCCGCCGCGCGGTAGAAGACGGCCTGCTCCAATGCGACAAGGTCACGCAGATCGGCCTGCGCGGCACCGGCTATCACGCGGACGATTTCGACTGGTGCCGCCAGCAGGGCTTCACCGTCGTGCAGGCGGAGGAATGCTGGAACCGGTCGCTCGCGCCGCTGATGGCGCAGGTGCGCGAACGCGTCGGCGACACGCCGGTGTATCTCAGCTTCGACATCGACGGTCTCGATCCGTCGTTCGCGCCCGGCACCGGCACGCCGGAAATCGGCGGCCTGTCGGTGCAGCAGGGTCTCGAGATCATTCGCGGGATGAAGGGGTTGAACATCGTCGGCGCGGATCTCGTCGAAGTGTCGCCGCCGTACGATCCGACCGGCACCACCGCGCTCGTCGGCGCGAACCTCGCATTCGAGATGCTCTGCGTGATGCCGGGCGTCGCCTACCGCTAATCCGATCGACAGGAACACGTTCATGTCCACCGCCGAGCTTTCCCCTTCCGCCGCGGCCATCGTGCTGCCCGCCGCGCGCATCGCCGGCCAGCCCGTGCGCACGCATTCCGATGAAGCCGGCGCGCCGATCTTCGATGCGTCGACCGGCGCGACGATCGGCTGGCAGGAATTCGCGACGGCCGCGCACGTCGACGCCGCGGTCCGCGCCGCGCGCGACGCGTTCGCCGGCTGGCGCGACACGCCGCCCGCCGAGCGCGGCCGCCTGCTCGCGACGATCGCCGAGCGCGTCGAAGCCGACCGCGAGCGGCTCGCGGCGCTGCAGATGCAGGTGAGCGGCAAGCCGCCGTTCGAGGCCGACGCCGACGTCGGCGACGTCGCCGCGACGTTCGCGTATTACGCGACGCTGTGCGGAAACCCGGCGCTGTTCGAGGCCGAGCCCGTCGCGTTGCCGAGCGACACCGTCGCGGCCGAGCGCTTCCACGACGCGCTCGGCGTCGCCGCGCTGATCGTGCCGTGGAACTTCCCGATGGTCACGACCGCGTGGAAGCTCGCGCCCTCGCTCGCGGCCGGCTGCACGGTCGTGCTGAAGCCGTCCGAACTGACGTCGCCGGCCGAGCACGCGCTGCTCGACCTGATCGCCGAAGCCGGCGTGCCGGACGGCGTCGTCAACGTCGTGAACGGCGGCGCCGAGGTCGGCGCGGCGCTGACCGCGCATCCGCTGATCGACAAGATCTCGTTTACCGGCAGCACGGCCGCCGGCCGCAAGGTCATGCAGGCCGCGGCCGAGGACATGAAGCGCGTGACGCTCGAACTCGGCGGCAAGTCGTCGCTGATCGTGCGCGACGACGCCGATCTCGACGTCGCGGTGTCGCTCGCGGTCGCCGGCGCCTTCACGAACGCGGGCCAGATGTGCTCGGCCACCGCGCGCATCCTCGTGCACGACAGCCTCTATCGCAGCTTCATGGCCGCTTTCGAGACGGCCGTGCGCGCGCTCGTCGTCGCGCCGCCTGCCGCCGCGGAGGTCGCGATGGGGCCGATGATCTCGGCCGCGCAGCGCACGCGCGTCGAGGCGATGCTCGCGCAAGGCATCGCTGCGGGCGCGCGCGTCGCGTTCAGCGGGCGCGTCGCCGAAGCCGGCGGCAACGGCTTCTTCATGGCGCCCGTCGTGGTCGCGGAGCCGGCCGCCGACAACCTGCTGTGGACCGACGAGGTGTTCGGCCCGATCGCGTGCGTGAAGTCGTTCCGTACCGACGACGAGGCGATCGCGCTCGCGAACGACACGCGCTACGGGCTCGTCGCGACCGTCGTGACGCGCGACGCGGAAGTCGCGAAGCAGTTTCAGGCACGCGTGCGTGCCGGACTCGTGTGGATCAACGCGCCGCAACTCATCTACCCGCATGTGTGCTGGGGCGGCTTCGGGCTCAGCGGAATCGGCCGCGAACTCGGCGTGACGGGCCTGCGCAGCTACCAGGAACTGCGCCACGCGATGCGCGCGATCGATTGACCTGCGCGGCCGTTCAGGCCGCCGGCGGCACCATCCCCGGCGGGCCGGCGCGGCACCGCGGGCCATGCCGGCCGCGCGGGATGCCGAAGCCGCCGGGCACAGCGGCCCGGCGCATCTTCGGCACCGTCACCGTCGATGCGCGGCCGCTTCGGCCTCCGTATCGTGATACTCGACGAACGCCGCGATCTTCCCGCTTTCGATCGTGAGCAGGTGCACCCAGTCGTCCTCGTAAGTGCGCCCGGTCGAATGGACACGCCAGCGTTGCGTGCCGAGCACGACGACCCGATTGCCGCTCGCGATGAACTCGAGCGGCTCGAAGCGTTCCGCGGTCTGCGTCGACGCAAGCGCCGCGAAGAACGCCGCGACCGCCTGCGGCCCATGCCGTCTGCCGACGAACGGAACGACGTCGGCCGGCCCCGGGATGAACCAGTCGACGCTGTCGGACAGCGTCTGCAGAATGCCCTCGATATCCGCGCGGCCGAACGCCGCGTATGCCTGCTGCACGAGTTGCACGTTGTCTTGCTCGCTCATCGCCCCCTCCCGTCATCGCAGGTTCGCCGCGTCGCGGCGTGGAATTCCAGCCGCGGACAATTCAGCATAGTCGAACCGCGAAGCGGCCCCCATGAGGGTCTCCGGCAATCGGGCCGTGTGGATTCCGTATGAGCAATCCGTTGCGTGGTCGCATCGCCCTGCCAAATGAAGCAATGCGCCGACGAATACGCGGCATGGCCGCGATCGGCGCTCCGCCACCAGACGAGATGCGGATGAATCCGCGCCGATATCCCGCATAATCGGGCGTTGAGCGCCGCCGCGGGAAGAGACATCGTGCGAGCGCATCAATTCAAAACAGGAACGGGTGCGATCCGGCTCTCGCCGCAAGGCGCCGCCGCCCGCCCCGGGGGAAGACCAGGCAATCCCGCTGAAGACAGGACACCGACACATGGACCGAGCCGAGCACATCAGCATCGAACAGGCGGTCGATCTGCCCGCTGACGAACTGAACGGATGCGACTTTTCGTTCGAGATCGCGTGGGAGCTGAATGCGCCGTACCAGGATCTGCTCGATTTGCGCGCGCTGCCCGTGCAGCGCAAGGACTACGGCTTCGATCCGGCCGGCTGGGCGCGCGAGGCGTCCGGCGGCACCGCGCTGTTCCGCGCGAGCGCGGGCGGGCGCCTCGCGGGATTCGTCGCGATCACCGAAAGCTGGAACGGGATGGCCGAGATCGCGGAACTCGCGGTCGATCGCAGCTGCCGGCGGCAGGGGATCGGCCAGTTCCTGCTCGCGGCCGCGGAAGCGTGGGCGCGCAGCCGCGGGTTCGGCTTCATGCGGCTCGAAACGCAGGCGAACAACGTCGCAGCCTGCTGCACGTACGCGCGGGCGGGCTTCGTCGTGGGCGGCCACGACCGCTTCCTGTACGCCGACGGCGCGAACGACGGGGAAGTCGCCCTCTTCTGGTACAAGGATCTGCGCGACGGGCAAAGCGCGAAGAGCCGGACGGTCGATCCGGAATCGATGCGGCCGCTGTCCTGACCGACGACCCGCCGCCGCCCGCTCCGGTCCTGCTTGCGCCTTTGCTTTCGCCTTACTTCCGCGTCGCGACGATGAACAGGCGCGGGAACGGCAGCAGCACGGTGCCGTCGTCGAGCGACGGGTAGCCATCCGGACCGGCGAGCGCATCGCGATAGCGCGCGACGAACGCGTCGCGTTCGCCTTCATCGAGTGCCGCGAGGAACGGCCGCAGCGCGCTGCCCTTGAACCATTCGACGACCGCGTCGGCGCCGCCGCGCAGCGGATGGTAGTAGGTCGTGCGCCAGACATCCACCCGCGAACACGACGGCGACAGCAGCGCGTAGTAATACCGCGCGTCGAACCGCTCGGTGCGCGCCGCGCCTTTGAGCTTGTCCGCCCAGGGCCCGCCCGCGGCGACCGCGCGCATCAGCCGGTGCGCGGGTTCGTCGAGGTTGTCGGGCATCTGCACCGCGAGATGGCCGCCCGGCGCGAGCCGGCCGACGAGCGACGGAAACAGCGTGTCGTGCGCCGGCACCCATTGCAGCACCGCGTTCGACAGGATCAGGTCGTAGCCGCCCGGATCGTCCCACGTGGAGACATCCGCGAGATCGAAACGCAGCGCGGGCAGGCGCTTGCGCGCGGCCGCGATCATGTCCGGCGACGCGTCGATCCCGCGCACCGTCGCGTCGGGTGCACGCGCGATCAGCGCTTCGGTCGAATTGCCGGGCCCGCAGCCGATGTCGAGCGCGGTATGGATCGGCGTGTCCGGCACGGCGGCCAGCAGGTCGCGGACAGGCCGCGTGCGTTCGTCTTCGAATCGCACGTACTGTCTGGCGTATTGATCGAGTGGCGTTGTCACGATATGCCTCCGGGTCGGCGTGGACGGCGTCGCGCTACCCGTCGCCGTCGATGCAGCACATGCTGCGATCCCGCCGGTCTTCGGTAGCGGCGCCGGCGCGGTGACGTCAGGCTACCTCGCTCAAAGCGTCTTGACCATGAACACGCGCGCCGTCCCTTCCGGCTCGCACGGCACCTCGCCGAACGCCTCGTAACCGTGCTTCCGGTAGAAGTCCGGCGCCTGGAACGTAATCGTGTACAGCACCGCGCGGGCACACCCGCGCCGCTTCGCTTCCGCTTCGGCCTCGCGCAGCAGCCGGCTGCCGAAACCGCCGCCACGCAGCGATTCCGGCAGGTAAAAGAGGTCGATGAAGAAGAGGCCCAGCGACGTCCGGCCGGTGAGGCCGCCCACGACCTCGCCGGTCGCGGGATCGGTCACGTAGACGTCGAGCGCCGCCGTGTCGGATCGGCCCGTCATCGCGTGGTTGAACTCGCCGAGCTTGCGGCTGATGAGGTCGCGCGCGGCCGGCTGCTCGATGTCGGTCAGTTGAAGCGAAACGGCGGGATGCGCGTTCATGGCGTGAAGGTGTACGTGAAGGGGCCGCCGGGCCTGCAGCGTCCACGGCGGACGTCGTGAATCGACGCGAAACGACCAGGCGTCAGTTGTACCCGAGAATCGCCACCGCCGCGACATCCGGCCGATCGATCGTGCTGCCGACGAGCGACGTCATCGGCTCCTGCAGCACGGCCTGATACGACGTCACGCGCACCTCTTCCGGCGCGCCCGCGTCATCCCGAACGGGTTCGTCGAATGCGTCGTAGCCAGTGAAAAATCCCGCTTGCGATTGCGTAAAAGTCATCTCCACTCCTTTCGATATGTCGTCGATGTTCTGATTCAATTTGCCTGTTTCAACGCCGCCGCTTGCACGGCAGCGCCGCCATGCGCGGCCTCCGACCGCGCGAGCTGCGCGCGCGTGCGCCGCGTGATGTGAATCACCGCGAACACGACCGGCGCGATCAGCAGGCCTTCCGCCAGTTCGGGATCGACCGGCAGGTTCATCACGTGCAGCGCCTTGAACGCCGCGGTCGCGAGCGACAGCACGTAGTACGAAATGGCCGCCACCGACAGCCCTTCGACCGCATGCTGCAGATGCAGCTGGTTGCGCGCGGTGCGCTCCATGCCCGCCAGCAGGCGCGTGACGTCCTTTTCCTGCGCGAGATTCACACGCGTGCGCAGCAGGTCGACCGCGCGCGCGATCCGCGCGGCGATCTGCTCGTGACGCGCCCACACGCTGCGGCAGGTTTCCATCGCCGGCGCGAAGCGCCGCTCCATGAACTCCGCGATCGTCGGCATCCCTTCGATGCGCTCCTCGCGCAGCTCGTGGATGCGCGCCAGCACGAGCTTTTCGTAAGCACGCGACGCGCTGAAGCGGCCGCCGGACCCCGACAGCGCTTCGACCCGCACCGCGAGATGCGTGAGCTTCACGAGCAAGGCCGCGTCGTCGCCGTCGGCGCCGCCCGCGTCCATCCGCTGCATCAGCGCATGCAGCGCCGCGTGGATCTCGTCGAGCTCGCGGCTCATCCGCCGTGCGACCGGCAACGCGAGCAGCGCCATCATCCGGTACGTCTCGATTTCATGGAGGCGTTGCAGCAGGCGGCCGCCCTGCTCCTCGCGGAAATCCTCGTCGACGACGAGAAAGCGCATGAAGCCGTCGTCGCGCACGTGCCAGTCGCAGAACACCTTGCCGCCGCCGAGCACGTTGCTGCCGACGAGCGCGGGCCCGTCGATCCAGCGGCGCAGGTCGCCGCACACGAGCCGCGCGGCATCGCCCGACAGCAACTCCATGCGCACCGCGACGAAGCGGATGCCCGCGAGCCGTGCGAACCAGGCGGCCGGGATCCCTTCGATCGCGAGATCGTCGAAATAACCGGTGTCGCGGCGCGGCGCGACGAACGTGAAGGTCGAGAATTCGGTGTGGCGCTCCCACTTCAGGTACCAGCCGCCCGGCGATTGCACCGCGTAGTGGGTCGCGCCGTCCTGCGGCGCGGCAATGCCGGTGTCGCGGCACAGTGCGTGCAGCAGCGTTTCGTGGATGTCGGGCTGGCCGTCCGCGTAGATCGCGTAGTGCGTGAGCGACACGGCTTCGGCGAGCCGCAGGAACGGCCGGGCATGCAATTCCGCGGCCAGTGCGGCACGCAATGGATGATCCATCATCGGTACACCACTCTTCCCTGTTCGGCGCTGCGTGCCGGGCACGCCGGCGTGATCGCCGCACCGCATCGAACGATGCGGCCGGCTCGATGCCACTATGGCAGACACACAGCGACAATAAAAACGCATAATGCTGATCGTTACGTTCAGTTTTCCTGATACCGATGAAGATGCTCGATCACGACGTGCTGGCCACCGTCGTCGCCGTCGCGGAAACCGGCAACATGACCCGCGCCGCCGAAGCGGTGAACCGCTCGCAATCGGCCGTGAGCATGCAGATCAAGAGCCTGGAAGACGCGATCGGGCGGCCGCTGTTCGTGCGCAAGCCGCGCAGCATCGTGCTGACGCGCGAAGGCGAGGTGCTGCTGGGATTCGCCAGACGAATGCTGGCGCTGCGCGACGAGGCGTGGGCGGCCGTGGTGCGGCCGGAAGTGACGGGTAAGGTGGTCATCGGCGTGCCGGACGACTATGCGTCGTCGCTGCTGCCGTCGGTGCTGAAGAAATTTTCGGCGACCTATCCGAAGGTCGAGATCCAGGTGATCGGGTTGCCGAGCAGCGCGCTCGCGCCGCTCCTGAAGGACGGCACGGTCGACCTCGTGTGCGGCACGCGCATCAAGGGGCTGTCCGGCGACTTCATCCGCCACGAGCCGATGGCGTGGGCCGCGATGACGAACGGGCCGCGCGTATGGGAAGAACGGCCGCTGCCGATCGCGGTGTTCATGCCGGGCAGCGTCGCGCGCGAGAACGCGATCCGCAGCCTCGAACGCGCGAAGCTGCCGTTCCGCACTTCGTATGAAAGCCCGAGCCTGCTCGGTCTGCTCAGCATGGTCGAGGCCGGCCTCGCGGTCGCGCCGCTCGCGCGCTGCGCGATTCCCGCGCAACTGTCGATGCTCGGCCGCTCGCACGGGCTGCCCGATTTGCCGCCGCTCGAACTGATCCTCGCGCGCAGCACGAAATCGAAGCGCCCGCCGTGCGACTTTCTCGCGGAACAGCTGATGGAAGACCTGCAGCGGCAAACCGGGCAGACCGGCGACGCGTGATCAGCGCGTCGCGCCGAACCCGGCCGCGCCCAGCGCCGCATTGACGTTCGCGGCCACCCGATCGACGAGCGCTTCCAGCGTATCGCCGCATACCTGCGTGTGTTCCGGCGCGACGTGCTCCGCGCGTTGCCAGCCCCACTGCGCGCCCGACACGACCGACAGCGTCGCGCCGAAGCGGTTGCCGTGGCGGCGGCCGAAGGTGCTCACGCGCCGCCCGGCCACGTAGTCCTGCTCGGGCAGGCAGAGCCGGATCTCGACCGCGACCTGGTCGCGATCGTTGACGCGCGCGGCGGGGCTCACCGACGCTGCGAACACCTTGCCGATCCGCCAGGTCACGAAGCTCTCCCAGGCCTCGAGCGGCCCGCCGGCCGCGTCGACCCGCTCGGTGTCCACCGACCACTGGTGCCGGTCGGGCACGACGATCGCCTGATGCAGCAGCATTTCGGCCACGCGCACCGTCGTCACGAGCTGACGCGCGAGTTGCTGGCCGGACGGCAGCGACGCCGTCCGTAACCGGCCGCTCGCCGGCCGCGCGACAGGTACGGCTTCCAATAGATCCATGACTCCTCCGTATTCGTGATCGGCGCCGCGCACGCAGCATCGCGCGCCGGTTCGCCGCCTGCGGGCGGACGACGCGGCGACCGGCGACCGGGCGGCGGATCGGACAAGCCATCAAGGAACGAACGACAAACCACGAGCAACAACCGTTCCCAGCTTCACCGTGGGCTCGGCCCGACATGCAACCGGCGCGCGACCGGCCCGATCACCGCATCGGCCTGCTGCGCGATCAGCATGTGCAGGGTGAAATCCAGGTCTTCCGGCGCGATGTCGAAGTGCACGTGGACCACGTCGCGCACGGCACGCGCGCTGACGACATACACGCCGAGCGGGGAATGCAGCAGCGCCGCGAGCCGGGCGTGCGCGCGTTCGCCGGAATCGGCCGTCAAGGTGACGGGCAACTGCAGGCGCGGGCGCGGCGGCGGGAACGGAATGACATTGCCGGGTGCGCCGGCGCGCAACTGGCGGCCGGCGACATCGCAGGCGGGAACGGGATGAATGAAGGTCATGGAGCGGACGGAGGCCGTCCCGGCTGTTCGACACGTCCCCAGCTTAGAAGAGACCGGATAAACGTCGTGCAAAAAAACGGGCCGCCCGTGCAAAAAACGGCACGGGGGACATAACACGACACCGAGCTGCGACGGGCCGCGCGGTCGTCATGCGCGCGTTGCGGCCGCGCGCCGCGGTTCGCTTCAATCTCACCCGCGTTTGCGCCGCCCCGCCCCGCTAAGCGAACGCTTCGAGCGACGCGCGCCGCCGCTCGTCGACCATCGATTCGATCAGCGAAACCAGATCGTCGGTCAGCGGATCGCAGATGCCCGGCGAGCGATGCAGTTCGAGATCGGCCGCCGGCAGCGGCGGCAGCCCGTCGGTCTCGTCGAGCACGCGCCAGTTCTCGGGCAGCGTGCAGCGGTCGATCATCGTCACGGCCGCGCCGTGGTTCACCGCGATCTTGATGCCGGTCGGGCTCTGGCTCGTATAGACGACGTGATACGGCCGCTCGGCCGTCGCGAGCGCCTGCAGCCCGCGCTGCCGGTAGCAGCACGTCTCCGGAAACAGCGCGAGCGGCACCGACGCCTGCGGGCCGAGCGCGAAATCGCGGTGCGCGGCCCACACGACCTCGTGCCGGCCGAGCAGCCGCCCGCCCGCGTTCGGCCCGTGCCGCACGACGAGCGCGACGTCGAGCTCGCCGGCCTGCAGCCGTTCGAGCAGTTCGAGCGACGTGCGGCAATGCACGTGGAAGCGCGCGCCCGGCCGCATCGCATAGAACGACTTCAGCAGGTCGGGCAGCCAAAGCTCCGCATAGTCCTCGGGCAGCCCGAAGCGCACGACGCCGCGATCGCTGCTCGCCTGCTTCAGCGCAAGGATCGCGTCGTTCTGCACCTGGATGATGCGGCGCGCATGGATCAGGAAATTCTCGCCGTCGCGCGACAGTTCGAGCCGCCGGCTGTTGCGCATGAACAGGTGCGTGTCGAGCCGCTCCTCGAGCGTGCGGATGCGCAGGCTGATCGTCGATTGCGTGCGATGCAGTTGCCGGGCCGCAGCGGTGAAGCCGCCGCTCTCGACGACGGCGACGAATGCGCGGATCAGCTCGGGATCGAGCGAACTGAGCTTCGACCAATCGGGCCTTTGAATGGCAGCCATCGGAATTACTCGCTTTCGAAAAAAGAAGGGAAGACGAAAGATAGGGCTCGGAGCACGCCGATTGTTGTCCGGAAGCGCCCGGCCCTCCAACCCCTGCCCGGGTATGACAAACCCGGAGCCGGTTCGCGAATGCCCACCCGCCGATCCCGCCCCGCCCGCCGTCACGACGCCGGCCGAGGCCCGCCCGGCGGGCCTCCGCGCGCCGGGCTCAGGGCATTCCCGGAGACGACGAAAACTCATAGCCCGATCAGAAAACATCGATTCACCGGCCGCGTCGCGGCCCACCACAATCGCCTCACTCCCAACCTCATCGACGAGACACCGCAATGACCGCATCCCAACCCAGGCAGCTTTACATCGGCGAAGGCTTCGAAGGCCCCGGCGTCAACCTCGCGCACATCAACGTGCTGGTCGGCCCGCGCAACGGCCCGGCGGGCCAGGCGTTCGCCACCGCCCTCGCGACGCCGTCGGCCGGCCATGCGCCGTTCGTCGTGATCGCGCAGCCGGGCGTGCCGACCAAGCCGCTCACGCTGTACGTCAACAAGGCGCAGATCGCCAGCGATTTCCACGGTAACGCCACGTGGGGCGCGTCGCAGGCCGGCATCGCGAAGGCCGTGGCCGAAGCGCTCGAGAACGGCACGCTGCCGCCCGAGGCGGAAAACGACTGGGTCGTCGTGTCGGCGAACTGGGTGAACCCGCAGACCGACGATCTCGATGCCGTGTTCGAGAACAACTATCGCGCGTGCCGCAACGCGATCGTCGCCGCGATGGAAGGGCTGCCGCATCGCGATGCGGTATTCGCCGCCGCGCGCGACGTGTCGAACCCGTTCTACACCCCGAAGAAAAACTGACGACGACAAGCGGCCGACACAAGGCCGCACCTGGAGGAAACATGGAATACGTCCGCCTCGGCCAGTCCGGCCTGAAGGTGTCCCGCCTGTGTCTCGGCACGATGAACATGGGCACCCCCGAATGGAAGCCCTGGATCTTCGACGAAGCGCAGAGCGAGCCGATCGTGCGCCGCGCGCTCGACGCCGGCGTCAACTTCATCGATCTCGCGGACTTCTATTCGACGGGCGTCGGCGAGGAAGTGGTCGGTCGCATCCTGAAGCGCAACGCGCGCCGCGAGGAGCTCGTCGTGACGACCAAGGTCGGCTACGACATGGGCAGTTATCCGAACGCGGGCGGCCATTCGCGCAAGCACGTGCTCGACGGCATCGACGGGTCGCTGAAGCGGCTCGGGATGGATTACGTCGACATCTTCATGCTGCACTTCTTCGACGTGAACACGCCCGTCGAGGAAACCATGAGCGCGCTGCACGACATCGTGCGCGCGGGCAAGGCGCGCTATATCGGCGTATCGACGATGTACACGTGGCAGTTCGCGAAGATCATGCAGGCCTGCGAACGAAACGGCTGGGACAAGCCGATCAACATGCAGCTGCAGCTGAACCTCGCATATCGCGAGGAAGAGCGCGAGATGGTGCCGTACTGCATCGACCAGGGCGTCGGCGTGTCGGTGTTCAGCCCGCTCGCGCGCGGCCTGCTGACCTGCGAGCCGCAATCGACGCGCAACCAGACCGACTTCTTCACCGCGCAGATGTATGGCGACGCTGCGTCGCTCGCGATCGCGGAATCGGTCGCGAAGGTCGCGAAGCGCCGCGGCGTACCGCCCGCGCAGATCGCGCAGGCGTGGGTGCTGAGCCGCCCCGGCGTCGCGAGCATGCTGGTCGGCGCGGATTCCGTCGCGCAGTTCGACAGCGCGCTCGGCGCGCTCGAAACGCAGCTCACCGAAGAAGAACTGCACGAACTGGAACGCAACTACACGCCGTGCGACCTGATCAACGACTACACGGCCGGCAAGCGCATCGCGCGCGCGTCGCGTCCGGCGCAGGGTAGCTTCGCAACGGACTGAAGGGCTGCGGCTCCGATGCACTGAAGGAACGACACACCATGAACGAATTTCTGAGGACCGGCCATTACATCGGCGGCGAATGGCACGAATCGCATGGCGCGAGCGATGCGACCTATCCGGTGCTGAACCCCGCGACCGGCGAGACGATCGCGAAAGTCGCGAAAGGCGGCGCCGACGACACGCAGCGCGCCATCGACGCGGCCGCGCACGCGTTTCCCGCGTGGCGCGCGCTGACCGCGAAGGAGCGCGGCGCACGCGTGAAGCGCTGGGGCGAGCTGATGCTCGAGCATCGCGATGCGCTCGCCGAGCTGCTGACGCGCGAGCAAGGCAAGCCGCTCGCGGAAGCGCGCGGCGAAGTCGCGTACGCGGCGAGCTTTCTCGAATGGTTCGCGGAAGAAGCGAAGCGCATGTACGGCGACGTGATCCCGAGCCCGAAGCCGGATACGCAGATCGTCGTCACGCGCGAGCCGGTCGGCGTCGTCGCGGCGATCACGCCGTGGAACTTCCCGCTCGCGATGATCACGCGCAAGGCCGGCCCCGCGCTCGCGGCCGGCTGCACGATGGTGCTGAAGCCGTCCGAGGAAACGCCGCTGTCGGCGTTCGCGCTCGCGGTGCTGGCCGAGCGCGCGGGCGTGCCGGCCGGCGTGTTCAACGTCGTGTCGGGCGACGCGGTCGCGATCGGCGAGACGCTGACGAGCTCGTCCGTCGTGCGCACGCTGTCGTTTACGGGCTCGACGCGGGTCGGCAAGCTGCTCGCGAAGCAGTCGGCCGACACGCTGAAGAAGCTGTCGCTCGAACTCGGCGGCAACGCGCCGTTCATCGTGTTCGACGATGCCGATCTCGATGCGGCGGTCACGGGCGCGATCGCGTCGAAGTTCCGCAACACGGGCCAGACCTGCGTATGCGTGAACCGCTTCCTCGTGCAGGACGGCGTGTACGACGCGTTCACGCGCAAGCTGGCGGACGCCGTGCGCACGCTGCGCGTCGGCAACGCGCTCGCCGGTGAGGTCGACCAGGGGCCGCTGATCAACGAGGCGGCGCTCGGCAAGGTCGAGCGGCACGTGGCCGATGCAACCGCGAAGGGCGCGCACGCGCTCACCGGCGGCAAGCGCCACGCGCTCGGCGGCACGTTCTACGAGCCGACCGTGCTGACCGGCATGACGCCCGACATGCTGATCGCCGAAGAGGAAACCTTCGGTCCCGTCGCCGGCTGCTTCCGCTTCACGACCGAGGACGAGGCCGTCGCCGCGGCCAACGACACGCCGTTCGGGCTGTCCGCGTACTTCTACACGCGCGACCTCGGCCGCGCGTGGCGCGTGTCGGGTGCGCTCGAGAGCGGGATGGTCGGCGTCAACGACGGGATCATCTCGACCGAAGTCGCGCCGTTCGGCGGCGTCAAGCAATCGGGGCTCGGCCGCGAAGGCTCGAAGTACGGCCTCGACGAATACGTGGAGCTCAAGTACACGCTGATGGCCGGCCTCGGCCGCTGACCGCTCCCCGCGGTCGCCCCGCGCCGCGCGCCGCCCGGGCGCGCGGCGCCTTGCAGGGCGCTCGCGGGCATTCCTGCCCGCGCAGGCCGCTGCATCGCGCATGACAATCCAGGAGGCAGCTTGACCCCAGCCAACGTTCAATCCGGCACCGCGCGCGCGTTGCCGCTGTCGCGTGGCGCCGAGGCGCCGCACCGCCCCGTCGCGCTCGACGACGTGCCGCTCAACCGTTTCCACGTGAAGATCGCCGGCCTCACGTTCGGCGCGCATTTCACCGAAGGCTACACGCTCGGCACGATCGGTTATGCGCTCGCCGCGCTCGGCAGGCAGATGCCGATCGACGCGTTCTGGATGGGGATGATCGGCAGCTCGGCGCTGATCGGCATCTTCTTCGGCAGCCTCGTGTTCGGCTGGCTGTCCGACCGGATGGGCCGGCAGAAGATCTTCCTGACGAGCTTCGTGATCATTACGGCGGCCGCGTTCGCGCAGTTCTTCGTCACGTCGCCGCTCGAACTGTGCGTGCTGCGCGTGCTGATCGGCTTCGGGATGGGCGGCGACTTCACCGTCGGCCACGCGATCCTCGCCGAATTCTCGCCGCGCAAGCATCGCGGTGCGCTGCTCGGCTCGTTCAGCGTGATCTGGACGCTCGGCTATGTCGCCGCGAACGTGCTCGGCCTCGCGTACGGCGACGCCGCGCCCGACGCATGGCGCTGGCTGCTCGCGTCGGCTGCATTGCCTGCGCTGATCGTGCTGGTGCTGCGGATCGGCACGCCCGAATCGCCGCGCTGGCTGCTCGGCAAGGGCCGCGTGCAGGAAGCGCGCGCCATCGTCGCGAAACATTTCGGGCCGCACGTGATGCTCGACGGTTCGGCCGAACCGCAGGCGAATGCCGGCTTCGCGCGACTGTTCCGGCGTGACCTGATCCGCCGCACGCTTTTCAACTGCGCGTTCTTCGTGTGCCTCGTGATTCCGTATTTCGCGATCTACACGTTCCTGCCGACGATCCTGAAGACGATCGGCCTCGCCGAAGGCTTCGGTGCGGACCTGCTGCTGAACGCGTTTCTCGTGCTGGGCGCGCTGATCGGCATCTGGCTGACGATCCGGCTGTCGCGACGCGGCTTCCTGATCGGCTCGTTCGCGGTGACGTGCGCGTCGCTCGTCGCGCTCGCGGTGCTGCCGTCGGCGGCGGCCGTCGCGATGATCGTCGCGTTCGCGATCTTCACGCTGACGATGTCGGCGTTCAGCAACCTCGTCGGCGTGTTCCCGCCCGAGTGCTTCCCGACCGAAGTGCGCGCGAGCGGCGTGGGCCTCGCGATCGCGTGCAGCCGGCTCGGTTCGGCGATCGGCACGTTCCTGCTGCCGGCCGGCATCGCGACGCTCGGCTTTCACGCGACGATGTTCGCGCTCGCGGGCGTGTTGCTGGTGGGGATGATCGTGTCCATCGCGTGGGCGCCGGAGACGAAGCATCTGACGCTGGAGGAAGCGTCGGGGCATTGACGAGGGTGGCGGGCTGCGTGGCCGCCGGCTTCATCGCGCGCGAGGCTTTTGCCTCGACTCGCCGCCGATGCGCGCCGGCGACATCGAGCGCGATTCTGTCGCACCCGGTCGTGGGCGGGCTCGCTCATTCCGGGCGCGATGAGATGCTCGCGTTCGCTCAGAACAGAATCGACGCGTAGTCCCTCGCGCCGTGCAGGACGTGAAGGATGTCGATCCGCGTCGGCGGATCGCCGACGGACTCGATAGAAGATCTGGTAGTTGCCGTACACGCGGTGCCGCACGCCGTAACGCTCGAAGCGCGGCACCAGTGGAAACGCCAGCGGCATCGCGGCCAGACTCATGCACTTGTCGCGAATCTCCCGCACGAACGTCACGGCGCGTTGCGGGTTGTCGCGTGCAATGTAATCGGCGACCGCTTCGAGTTCGGCAATCGCAAAATCGGGCAGGCGCACGATCAGGCCTGCCGATCCGCCTGCGCCCGATACTTCGCCTCGAGACGATCGAAGACTTCCGCCGCCTCGGCGCCGCGCCCTGCTTGCGCATCGGCCAGGCTGCGCGCGATCACCGCGTCCAGCGCGTTCAGTTGCGCCTCGCGATCCTGGATCAGGCGCACGCCTTCGCGCAGCACTTCGCTCTTGGACCCGTAACGCCCCGATTCGACCAGCTTCGCGACATAAGCCTCCAGTTGCCGGCCCAGTTCCGCACTGATCATGTCGACCTCCCGAACGGATTGAATTCGATTCATCAAGCGTATCCCGGCTATCAACTATTATCAAGAAGACGATCTCCAGAGGGGCAGCGCGAATGCTTTCACATCCGATCGGGCGGATGAACGGAACCTGATTCCGACAGGCTGCTGCGGCGCCGGCATTCATCCGGTTTTCGCCTTCACTCGTGAAGCCTTGCCGAACGCTCACCATGCGGACACCGATCATGATCGAAGACATCGTCACGCCACAACCCGGCCTGAAGGTCTATGCGTCGGACACCGACGTCCTCGCCGCGCACCAGGCCGCACTCGTGCGCCATTTGCATCCGCTCGTGTCGATCGACCTGTCGGCGATCGATCCGTAATGGGAAGGCTGAATCTACCCGCTCAGCCCGGTCGAACCTTATGACGCGGTCGTCGGACAGGACACGGCCGCGCACCACAACGACTATCTGCGCGCGAACTGGATCGGGTTCCGGCTCGACGAAAACAACCGCTATACGTTGCTCGGCGACCCGCGCTACTTCTATCCGGAGAACCCGCCCGACACGTACGGCGCAGGCTTTCGCAAGGAACTGGACGCGCATTACACCGGGCAACAGGCCATACGAGCCGGTCGGCCGCGCGGCGCTGCTGACGTTCGACTGGTCGTAAGGCCGGCGGGACGGCGGGCGTTCCGTCTCGCGGTTGGCCGTTCGGCGGACTCGGCGCGGCGGATTCGCGGCGATATGCTGGGGTTTTCCATTCTTCCGGCCGCCATGTCTACCCAACCCGTCGATCTCAGTCATACGTTGCCGTACGAGAAGGCATTTTTCGACGGTCACTTGGCGATCGAGCGTAACGATCTGGACATCTCCGCATTGCTTGGTATGGATGACGAAGTTCCTGACGGGTTGCTCGCTTCGTTATGCGGCGCGCCGTCCGGATCGGACGTACAGGCCTATCTCGACAGTGCGGGCAGACTGACGTTCTCCGTCACACACCCGACGTTGATCCAATCGGAAAACCGGATATCCGTCTTCCAAACTGGCGACTCGCAGGTACTCGAACTTCGCTCAATCGATCTGGTCGACAGCGCAGCCGCCGGGCTCGGCGCGGCTATGCTCTGGAGAATCGTTCGAGCATGTGATACGTTGGGCATCGCCCGGATCACCGCCTTCGCGATCGGCGGCCGCAAAGCGCCGCCGGAGTCGGGCGGCCAGCGGCTCTACGGATACTACGCGTGGCCGAGGTTCGGCTTCGACGCTTCCATTCCTGGCGCGCACGCAGACGAAGCCGCGCTGTTCCAGTTCTTTCGGGGATACCCGGTCGGGCTGGCCGATGGCTCGCTTCGATCACTACGCATGCTTTATACGACTCGAATCGGACGAGACTTCTGGCGAGCCGCCGGATCACATCGGTGGATGACATTCGACGTTGCATCGCATGGCGCATCCGTGCTGGCGCTACGCGATTACTTGATCAAGAAGGGGATTTACGATGCCAGAAAAGCATAGCCCGATAACCCGATTCCGGATTGCGCGGCCGTCAGCGGCACGCAGGCGCACGACGAACGGGAATCGTGTCGTCCGGCGCGCGGAAATGCGACGACTCCTTGAAGAGTTCCTCGCATACGAACTCCGTCGCAATCTCGCGCGTGCGTCCTCCGCCGAACTGGCCGCACCGCCGATCAGCACGCCCGCCGCGCCGCTGCCGAGAACCGTCTTCAACGTGGGACGCATCGATCCGTCGAAGTGCAAGTTACCCATCATTTCGGAAGCCGAGGCCAGAGCCATCGGGAGCCGCGAAACGTTCATGCACTTCGGCCTGGACCCCGATTTGTATTCCTCGGCTGGTGACACTCTCTGACAGAATCGACGACAGCGACCGGGGCGATCCGCACGACCTCGTGACAACGGGTATCGGCACACGATCATGTCGCCCCGACCACGCCCTACCCCCGCCGCCCCGCCTGCCCCCGCAACCACGCGGCAAACGCAACCACGTGCTCGACCGCGATACTCTCCGGCTCGACATCGAGCCAATAGCCGAACGGTCCGATCGGCTGCACTGGCGACAGCCGCACGAGGCTGCCCTCGGCGATCTCCTCCTCGATCATGTTCAGGTCGACCACCGCGAGCCCCGCGCCCTTGCGCGCCGCGCGGATCGCCTGTTCGAGCGTGGAAAACTCGATGCCGTCGGCGATCCGCGCCACCGGCACGCCGGCCTGCTCGCACCAGTCGGCCCATAGCGTCAGGCGCTTGCCTTCGTGCAGCACATGCAGCGACGGCAGCCGGCCGAGCAGCACGTCGAGCGCATCGCCGCGATAACGCGGCGCGCCGACGAGCGCATGCCGCTCCATCAGCAGCAGCTCCGACTGCATCCCCGCGCGCGCCGCGCGCCCGAAGCGGATGTGGCAATGGCAGTCGTCGGCCGGCTCGGTGCGGATCGACAGCTCGACGTCGGGCAGCGCCTGCGCGAGCGTGCCGAGCCGCGGCGAAAACCACTGCGTCGCGAACGTCGGCGGCAGCGACACCGTCAGGCGCCGCTTCGCACCCGGCCGCGTGGCGGCGACTTCGTCGACGCCGCGTTCGATCGTATCGAACGCCTGCCCGATGAACGGCAGCAACCGCTGGCCGGCATCGGTCAGGCGCACGCCCTTGTGATCGCGCTCGAACAGCCGCGCGCCGAGCGCCTCCTCGAGCAGCCGGATCTGCCGGCTCACCGCCCCCTGCGTCACGCACAGCGAAACCGCCGCACGGTTGAAGCTCAGGTGACGCGCGGTCTCCTCGAAAAATCGCAGCGCGATCAACGATGGCAGGCGTCGCATGATGTGTGTCCCTTTCGTTCGTATCGTTCGTATCGTTCGTATCGTTCGTGCTGTTGCGGGCCGGCGCCGCCGACCATCCTGCGGGCAGCCCGATCGCAACGAGGCGCGCCAACCGCCGCGCCGCAAAAGCCCCTGAGGCCCGCGCCCTCCGTCGCATCCATTCATCGTCCCCGCGCCCGCGCCGCCCGCCTACAATAAGCATCCCGCACCAGACACGACACCGCCCCGTGAGACGCAAGATGCCGGCGCTGAACGCGCTGAAAGCCTTCGAGATGGCCGGCCGCACCGGCAGCTTCACACGCGCGGCCGAGTTGCTCAACGTGACGCAGAGCGCGGTGAGCCGCCAGGTTCGCCAGCTCGAGGGCCAGCTCGGCGAAACCCTGCTCGAGCGCCGCCATCACCAGCTCGAACTGACGGCGGCCGGCCGCGTGCTGCTGCGCGCGCTGCAGCAATCGTTCGACAAGATCGAGCTGACCGTTCGCAGCCTGCAGGAAAAAACCCACCTGAACCGCCTGCGCGCGAACGTGCCGCCCACCTTCGCCGCGCGCTGGCTGATGCCGCGGCTCGGCCGGCTGCGCGACGCGCATCCCGAATTCGAGCTGAGCCTCACGACCCGCATCCACGACAGTCTCGGCGAATCGCGCGTGCTCGACTGCGCGATCCGCTTCGGCGACGGCGAATGGGACGGCTTCGACAACGCACTGCTGATGCAGGAGCAGCATATCGCCGTCTGCGCGCCCGCGCTGTATGCGCGGCTGCGACAGGACGGCGCGCCGATCGACCTGAACCGCTTCACGCTGCTGCACGTGCTCGCCACCGACGACCAGCGCTACCTGACCTGGCAGCACTGGCTGAAGGCCGCCGGCATCGCCGACGTCGACACGCGCGGCGGCTACGAATTCGACCTGCTCGACCACGCGATCCGCGCGGCGATCGACGGCCTCGGGATCACGATCGCCGATCGCCACATGGTCGCGCGCGAACTCGCGACCGGGCAGCTGATGCAGGTGCTCAACGTACACGTCGACGGCCACCAGTCGTACTGGTTCGTCACGCGGCCCGAGCAGACGAACCTGCCGCACATCGTCCAGTTCCGCGACTGGCTGCAGCAGGAAGTGTGGCTCGCGAAGCGCCATCTCGAACCGTCGTCGCCGCTGCCGCAAGTGCCGCTGGCCTAGCACACGATCCGTGCGCCACGCGTAGCCGACCGCCCCGCCGGCGCCGAAGCACCGACCGCGGCCGACACCTTACCGGCTCCCGCCCCCGCGCGCATCCGGATCAGTCGAAAAATGCGGCCTCGCCACCGCCGGTCCGCTCCCCGCCCGCGCCACGGAAGCCTTGCCGGACGCGCGATTCCGGCCGATCGAACGAGTAACGTGCGTTTTTCTCATGCTCGACGCGAAAATAAGTCGTTTGTCGTGCGCTAAACGCATGAAGAGAATGATCTCTGTCCCGTACCGCGCGTGTCGCCACCCGAAGCGATCCGCCCGCATTCATCGGAGGAGTCACTTCATGCGCACCGAACGCAACTACGTGAACGGCCGTTTCGTCGCCCCGGAAAGCGACGCGTTCATCGAGGTCCACAATCCCGCCACCGAAGCGCCGTTCGCGCGCGTGCCGGCCGCGACGCCGGCCGACGCGCTCGCCGCCGTCGACGCCGCGGCCGCCGCGCAAAAGGCGTGGCGCAAGCTGCCGAGCGCCGAGCGCGCCGTGTACCTGCACCGTTTCGCCGATGCGTTGACCGCGCGTGCCCCCGAAATCGGCGCGGCGCTTGCGCAGGAATCCGGCAAGAGCATCGAGGACGCGTCGAACGAGGCCGTCTACGCGGGCCAGATCACGCGCTATCACGCCGAGTGGGCGCGCCGGATCGAGGGCGAGATCATCCCGAGCGACACGCCCGACGAGAACCTGTTCCTGCAGCGCGAGCCGATCGGCGTCGTCGCATGCCTGATCCCGTTCAACTATCCCGTCTACACGCTGCTGCGCAAGGTCGCGCCCGCGCTGATCGCCGGCAATACCGTGGTCGTGCGGCCGAGCAACCACACGCCGGTGTCCGCGTTCGAGATCGCGAAGGCGGCCGACGAAGCGGGCTTCCCGCCTGGCGTCGTCAACATCCTGACGATGGATCACGCGACGGCCGAAGCGCTGTGCACGCACCCGGCAGTCGGGATGATCACGCTGACCGGCAGCGTGAACGCGGGCCGCAAGGTGCTCGATTACTGCAAGGCGAACATCGCGAAGCCGTCGCTCGAACTCGGCGGCAAGACGCCCGCGATCATCGAGCCCGACGCCGACCTCGAACGCGCGGCCGCCGCGCTCGTCGCGTCGAAGACGACCCATTGCGGCCAGCTCTGCACGGCGATCGAGCGCGTGTACGTGCACGACAGCGTGCACGACCGTTTCGTCGCGCTGCTGAAGGAGAAGATGGCCGCCGTGCGCATCGGCGACCGTGCGCAGGACGCCACGCGGATGGGCCCGCTCGTCAGCGCATCGGCGCGCGCACACATCCACGGGATGGTCGAACGTGCGATCGCGGCGGGTGCGACGCTCGAAACCGGTGGCGCGATTCCCGACGGCCCCGGCTTCTTCTACCCGGCCACGCTGCTCACCGGCGTGCGGCAGGACATGGAGATCGTGCAGGAGGAAACCTTCGGCCCGATCATGCCCGTGCTGCGCTACACGACGATCGACGAAGCGATCGCGCAGGCGAACGACCACCAGTTCGGGCTGTCGTCGGTGCTCTATACCGAGCGTTACCGCACCGCGATGACCGTCGCGAACGCGATCGAGGCCGGCGAGCTGTACGTGAACCGCACGCCGGCCGATCCGTACCAGGGCTTCCACGCCGGCTGGAAGCGCTCGGGCCTCGGCGGCGACGACGGCAAGCACGGGATGCTCGAATTCACGCAGACGCGCCTCGTCGTCATGAAGTACTGACACCGCCGCACGCAAGCACCGTTTCCGGCGCGCGCACGGCGACACCCCGCCGCGCGCCGCCCCCTGACCCACCAGAACATAAAAAACCTGCAGGCGTCCGCCTCAAGGACGCCTGATGGAGGAAGACATCATGCCGACCCAACCGTCGACGCCCGCCGCGTCGCTCGCGCTGCACGACGACGCTCACGCGTCGCAGCATTCCCGCGCGCAACGCTACCTGCAACTGTTGCTGCTCGTGATTGCCGCCGGCGCGATCTACCCGATGCTGTATCTGCGGCAGGTGTACCAGCCGACGATGCTGCAGTTTTTCCATATCGACGACGTGCAGCTCGGTTACCTGTATTCGTCGCTCGGCACGATCTTCCTCGTCAGCTACCTGCCGAGCGGCTGGCTGGCCGACCGCCTGTCGCCGCGCTGGCTGATCTGCTTCTCGCTGCTCGCGACGGGCGCGCTCGGGCTCGTCTACGCAACCGGGCCGTCGTTCGACACGCTCGTGCTGATCTTCGGCGGCTGGGGGCTGACCACCGGCCTCACGTTCTGGGCCGCCGTGATCAAGCGCGTGAACATGATCGCGGGCCCCGACGAACAGGGCCGTTTCTTCGGGCTGCTCGACGGCGGCCGCGGGCTCGTCGAGGCGCTGCTCGCGACGATCGCGATCACGCTGTTCGCCTACGTGACGCAGGCGCGCGGCGGCACCGATGCGGCCGGCTTCACGCTCGTCGTGCATCTGTACGCGTTCTTCTGCATCGCGCTCGGCGTGCTGCTCGCGCTGGTGAAGGATCCGGCGGGCGCGGGCGATCGCAAGGCCGTGACGGAACGCCGAAAAGGCAGCGTGCTGACCGACCTGAAGACGCTCGCGGCGATCCCCGAGCTGTGGCTCGTCGCCGCGATCGTGTTCTGCGGCTACCAGGTGTTCTGGGCGACCTACAGCTTCTCGGCCTACCTGCACGAAGGCAATTTCGGGCTCAGCGCGACGGCGGCCGGCTTCATCACGACGCTCAAGCTGTGGATGCGCCCCGTCGGCGGCATCGGCGGCGGCTTCCTCGGCGACCGCGTCTCGAAGGTGTCGGTGCTGTTCTGGGCGCTGGTCCTCGCCGCGCTGTCGCTCGTCGGGCTGATCGCAGCACCCGCGCATAGCCCGCAGGCGATGCTCGTCGTGCTCGTGCTGTTCATCGGCATCCTCACCTATGCGATCCGCGGCCTGTACTGGTCGCTGCTCGACGACTGCAAGGTGCCGACGCATTGCGCGGGCCTCGCGATCGGCCTGATCTCGGTGCTCGGCTATTCGCCCGACGTGTTCGTGCCGCTGATCAACGGCTACGTGACGCATACCTGGCCGGGCGCGCACGGCTACCAGCTCTATTTCGGCTACATCGCTGCGATCGCGCTCTGCGGCGCGGGCGCGGCCGCGTTCCTCAAATACCGCCTCAACCGCCTTTCCCGTATCCAGGAGTCCGCATGAAGATCGTTTCGCTCGAAACCCATATCGTCGCCGTGCCGCCGCCGCATGTCGGCGGGATGTACTGGATCTTCGTGAAGCTGAAGACCGACGACGGCATCGAAGGCGTCGGCGAGATCTACTCGGCGACGTTCGGCCCGAAGGCGATGGCGCCGATCATCGACGACGTGTTCGAACGGCATCTGCTGAACCGCGACCCGCATCACGTCGAACGGCTGTTCCGCCAGGCCTATTCGAGCGGCTTCACGCAGCGACCGGATCTCACGATGATGGGTGTCGTCAGCGGCCTTGAAATGGCGTGCTGGGACATCATCGGCAAGGCCGCCGGCAAGCCCGTGTACGAACTGCTCGGCGGGAAGATCCACGAGCGGCTGCGCTCGTACACGTACCTGTACCCGAAGAACGCGAAAGGCGAATACGACTACGACGATCCCGACCTCGCGGCCGAATGCGCGGCCGAGAACGTGAAGCTCGGCTTCACGGCCGTCAAGTTCGACCCGGCCGGCCCGTACACGGCCTACTCGGGCCACCAGCTGTCGCTCGAAGTGCTCGACCGCTGCGAGACGTTCTGCCGCAAGGTGCGCGAAGCCGTCGGCAGCAAGGCCGACCTGCTGTTCGGCACGCACGGGCAGATGGTGCCGTCGTCGGCGATCCGGCTCGCGAAGCGGCTCGAGAAATACGACCCGCTGTGGTTCGAGGAGCCGGTGCCCCCCGGCCAGGAAGAGGCGATCGCGCAGGTCGCGAAGCACACGTCGATTCCGATCGCGACCGGCGAGCGCCTGACCACCAAGTACGAATTCCACAAGCTGCTGCAGGCGGGCGGCGCATCGATCCTGCAGTTGAACGTCGCGCGTGTGGGCGGCCTGCTCGAAGCGAAGAAGATCGCGACGCTCGCCGAAGTGCACTACGCGCAGATCGCACCGCACCTGTACAACGGGCCGGTGGGCGCGGCCGCGAGCATCCAGCTCGCGACCTGCACGCCGAACTTCCTGATCCAGGAAAGCATCATGACGTGGGGCGGTTTCCACGCCGAAGTCGTGAAGACGCCGATCCGCTGGGAAGACGGCTACATCGTCCCGTCGAACGAGCCGGGCCTCGGCATCGAGCTCGACATGGACGTCGTGAGGCGCCACACGCCGTACACCGGCGAACGGCTGCACCTGCAGATGGGCGAACACCCCGTCGACGTGAAGGATCTCGCTCCCGCGAAGGGCTGAGCGCAAAGGACAGACATGAGCTACGACTACATCATCGTCGGCGCGGGCTCGGCCGGCTGCATCCTCGCGAACCGCCTGAGCGAATCGGGCCGGCACTCGGTGCTGCTGCTCGAAGCGGGCGAGCGCGACGCGTCGTTCTGGTTCAAGGTGCCCGTCGGCTTCACGAAGACCTACTACAACCGCCGCTACAACTGGATGTACTACAGCGAGCCCGAGGCGCAGCTCGCCGATCGCAAGCTGTACTGCCCGCGCGGCAAGGTGGTCGGCGGGTCGGGCTCGATCAACGCGATGGTCTACGTGCGCGGCCAGCGCAGCGACTACGACGACTGGGCGGCCGCCGGCAATCCGGGCTGGGCGTACGACGACGTGCTGCCGTACTTCCGCAAGCTCGAAACCCACGCGGCCGGCGCGACCGATCCGCAGCATCACGGCGCGACGGGGCCGATCCACATCACGTCGATGAAGGCCGACGTGCATCCGATCGTCCACGAGTTCCTGAAGGGCTGCGGCGAACTGAACCTGCCGCGCACCGACGATTTCAACGGCGCGCAGTTCGAGGGCGCGGGCATCTACGACCTGAACACGAAGCACGGCGAACGCTGTTCAAGCAGCTTCGCGTACCTGCGTCCCGCGCTGGGCCGCGCGAACCTCACGCTGCGCTCGGGCGTGCTCGTGCGGCGCGTGACGTTCGACGGCACGCGCGCGACCGGCGTGGTCATCGCGGGCGGGCACGGCGACGAAACGCTCGTCGCCGCGCGCGAGGTGATCCTCGCGGCCGGCGCGGTCGATACGCCGAAGCTGCTGCAACTGTCGGGCGTCGGCGATCCGGCGCTGCTCGCGCGCCGGCGCGTGCCGCTCGTGCATGCGCTGCCGGCCGTCGGCCGCAACCTGCAGGACCACCTGTGCGTGAGCTTCTACTTCAAGGCGAACCGGCCGACGCTGAACGACGAGATGGGTACCATGCTCGGCAAGATGAAGATCGGCTTGCGCTACCTGCTGACGAAGCGCGGCCCGCTCGCGATGAGCGTGAACCAGGCGGGCGGCTTCTTCCGCGGCACGGCCGATGCGCAGGAGCCGAACATCCAGCTTTACTTCAACCCGCTGTCGTACCGGATCCCCAAGAGCGACCGCGCGAGCATCAAGCCCGAGCCTTACTCCGGATTCCTGATCGCGTTCAACCCGTGCCGGCCGACGAGCCGCGGCACGATCGAGATCGCCTCGAACCGCGCGGAAGATGCCGCCAAGATCCACATCAATGCGCTGACCACGCAGAAGGATCTCGACGAGGCCGTGCAGGGCAGCAAGGTGATTCGTGCGCTGATGCGCGCGCCGGCGCTGAAGTCGATGACCGTCGAGGAAATCTCGCCGGGGCCGCAGGTCGATTCCGACGAAGCAATGCTGCAGTATTTCCGCGAGCAGTCGGGTTCGATCTACCACCTGTGCGGCTCGTGCGCGATGGGGCCGGACGCCGCGACGTCGGTGGTCGATGCGTCGTTGCGCGTGCACGGGCTGCAGGCGCTGCGGATCGTCGATGCATCGGTGTTCCCGAACATCACGTCGGGCAACATCAACGCGCCGACGATGATGGTCGCGGAGAAAGGCGCGGATCTGGTTCTGGCGGATGCGGGGCGTGGAGACGCGGCTGCCGTGAGAGCAAGCGAACGGGAAACGGTCACGCATTAAGGCGGCTGCGTTCTCGACGATGCGGGCAGGCGCGCGCGATGCGGTTGCGTGCCGGCCCGGCGATCGGCTTCACGATGCGACTCAACTCAACGCAACGTCAACGCCACGACTACGCCCAATAGGACAACACGATCAACGGGTCGCCCCCTTCCTTCGTTGCTCGCCAGTTGATGAACGCGCTGCACTCGACGAGCGCGGCGAATATCTCCGGATTGCGATCCTTCAACGCTCCCGCATCGTCGATCCGCAGCGACACTATGCCGTGCTCGTAGCAATAGTCGCTCATGCAATCGTTCCATGCATCCATGTTCCGGCCGTAGTAACCCGGAAATCCGAATTCGCTCGCGAAGTAGTCGTGAAACTTCGCCCAATCGCCAAGCGCTTTTCCGTCCACGCTGAATCGGTTCATCGAGCCCTCTCGTTCATCGGAAAATCACTACCGCCGTTCGTTTTTCACGCCCCGAAGGCCGGTTCGCCGGCATCGAACAGGTCACACCCGCCCGGGCCGATCCCGCAGATCGTCGACACACTGCAGTGAACCGCATCTCGTACTTCAATTCACCTCCAGTCCCGCGCCCCGCTCCGCACGCCCACCTCGTCGAACACCCGCACGATGTGATCGATCATCGCGCTCATCCGTGCGGTATGCCGCAAGTCCTTGTGCGTCACCATCCAGACTTCGTAAGGACGCGCGGACGTACGCGCCGGCCACACGCGCACCAGCGCGTCGCGCTCCGCGATCGGCACCGGGAGCTCGGCGAGCCCGAGCCCGGCGCGCGCCGCCGCGCGCAACATCAGATTCGAATTCAGCCCCGACACGATCCGCCCCGCGCGCACCGGCTCGCCGACCACCGTGAGCGGGCCGCGTGCATTCAGGTGCGGCAGGAAGCACACGAGCTCATGCCCTTCGAAGCCGGTGCCGGGCACCGGTTCGCCATGCCGCTCCAGGTATTCCTCCGACGCGTACAACCCCGTCGGCCACGCGGCGAGCCGGCGCGTGAGCAGATCGGGATTGTCGGGCTTGATCGTGCGGATCGCGATGTCCGCCTCGCGCTTGGCCAGGTTCTCCACCTGCGTCGACGTGTTGAGCAGCACGCGCACGTCCGGATGCTCGTCGTGCAGGTCGCGCATCGCGCGCATCACGAATTCGAGCCCGATCGTATCGGTCGTCGTCACGCGCACGTCGCCGGCAAGACGCCGGTCGACGCCCTGGGTCTGCCGCACCAGGTCGATCGCCGATTGCTCCATCTTCTCCACGTTGCGCAGCGCGACCTCGCCCACCGCGGTCGGCACGTACCCGGCCGACGTGCGCAGGAACAGCGTCGCGCCGAGCGCGCGCTCGAGCGCCGCGAGCCGCCTGCCGACCGTCGCCTGGTCGAGCCCGACCGCCCGCGCGGCGCCGCGCAGGCTGCGTTCGCGGTGGATCGCGAGAAAAATGCGTGCGTCGTCCCAGTTCAAGCGGTTTCTCCGGTGTGATGCAAATTTGCATCTGTGGTCGTGAAAATCGCTGCGCGAATTCATCAAGGCCCAAGCCTATACTTTTTTCACCGACCACTCACCAGTCTTTTCGAGGCAAACATGTCCGATACGCTCTCCCCCGTTCCCGCCGACATGGCGGCAGTCGAAATCACCCGCCCCGGCGGCCCCGAAGTCCTGGCGAGCGCACGTCGCCCCGTGCCGCGGCCGAAGGCCGACGAAGTGCTGATCCGGGTTCACGCCGCCGGCGTGAACGGCCCGGACGTGCTGCAACGCAAGGGGCACTACAACCCGCCGCCCGGCGCATCCGACATCCCGGGCCTGGAAATCGCGGGCGAAGTCGTCGCGACCGGCGCAGCCGTGCACGGCTTCGCGCCGGGCGACCGGGTCAGCGCGCTGGTGACGGGCGGTGGTTATGCGGAATACGCGGTCGCCCATCGCCTCACGACGATGAAGCTGCCGCCCGGCCTCGACATGATCGAAGCCGCGGCGCTGCCGGAAACGTTCCTGACGGTCTGGCTGAACCTGATCCAGCGCGGGCGGCTGCAGGCGGGCGAATCGGTGCTGATCCACGGCGGCGCGTCGGGCATCGGCACCACCGCGACGATGATCGCGAAGGCGATGGGCGCGTCGACCATCATCACGACGGTCGGCTCGGAAGCGCATCGCACCGCGAGCCTGCGGCTCGGCGCGGATCACGCGGTGCATTACCGGGAAGAAGATTTCGTCGCCGAAGTCGACAGGATCACCGCCGGCAAGGGCGTGGACGTGATCCTCGACATCATCGCGGGCGACTACGTCGCGCGCAATTACCGGGCCGCGGCGATGAACGGGCGGATCCTGCAGGTCAGCGCGCTGAACGGGCCGGCGAAGGAACTCGACGTGTGGCCGATGATGACCAAGCGCCTCACGCACATCGGTTCGACGCTGCGCTCGCGCACGCCGGAGGAGAAGGGCGCGCTCATCGCCGAACTCGAACGGCACCTGTGGCCGCACGTCGCAGCCGGCACGGTCAGGCCGCAGGTGTTCCGCACCTTCCCGCTCGACGACGCGCGCGGCGCGCACGTGCTGATCGACTCCGGTGTGCACGTCGGCAAGATCGTGCTGACGACGGCCGCGCACCGCGCGGCCTGACCGGGCACGGCACGTCAGTTCACGCTCGTGCGCTTCTCGACGAACCGCTTCACGTAATCGTCCGCCGGACGCGACAGGATGTCGTCCGGCGTGCCGACCTGCACGAGCGTGCCGTCGCGCAGGATCGCGATCCGGTCGCCGATGCGCAGCGCCTCGTCGAGATCGTGCGTGATGAACACGATCGTCTTCGACAGCGTCGCCTGCAGTTCGAGCAGCTGATCCTGCATCTCGGTGCGGATCAGCGGATCGAGCGCGGAGAACGCCTCGTCCATCAGCAGCACGTCGGTATCGGCCGCCAGCGCGCGCGCCAGCCCGACACGCTGCCGCATCCCGCCCGACAGCTCGTCCGGATAATGATCGCCGTAGCCGTCGAGCCCGACCTTCGTCAGCCAGTTGCGCGCGGCCTCGGCCGCGTCGTGGCGCTTCTCGCCGCGCGTGCGCAGCGCATACGCGGCGTTGTCGAGCACGGTCTGGTGCGGCAGCAGCCCGAAGTTCTGGAACACCATGCTGACCTTGAAGCGGCGCAGCTCGCGCAGGCCGTGCGCGTCGAGCTTGATCACGTCGCTGCCGTCGATCACGATCTCGCCGGCCGTCGGCTCGATCAGCCGGTTGAAGTGCCGCACGAGCGTCGATTTCCCGGAACCCGACAGCCCCATGATCACGAAAATCTCGCCCGACTCGATGCCGAGGCTCACGTCGTTGAGCCCGACGTTGCAGCCCGTTTCGGCCAGCACGTCGGCCTTGCGCTTGCCCGAGCGCAGCAGGTCGAGCACGCGCGCATGCGTGGCCTGCGGCCCGAACAGCTTGTACACGTGTTTGACGTCGATGGTCGCCATGTCTGCCTCCGTTCCTATGCGCGCGACGATTGCGTCGCCTGATTCGAATCGACGCCCGCCGACTCCGCCTTGCGCGGCAGCCGGTACGGCACGCGCGACGCGCCCTTCTGCCGGCGCTGCTGTGCGAGCCGGCGGCGCGCGCGCCGCTCCTGGCCGAAGCCCTGGCTGATCCGGTCGATCACGATCGCGAGGATCACGATCGCGAGGCCGGCCTGCGTGCCCTTGCCGACGTCGAGCGTCTGGATGCCCGCGAGCACGTCCTCGCCGAGCCCGCGCGAGCCGATCATCGACGCGATCACGACCATCGACAGCGCCATCATCGTCGTCTGGTTGATGCCGGCCATGATGCTCGGCCGCGCGAGCGGCAGCTGCACGTTGACGAGCAATTGCCAGCGCGTCGTGCCGAACGCACGCGCGGCTTCCGTCACGTCCGGATCGACCTGGCGGATGCCGAGATCGGTCAGGCGGATCAGCGGCGGCAGCGCGTAGATGATCGTCGCGAGGATCGCGGGCACCTTGCCGAGGCCGAACAGCATCAGCACCGGGATCAGGTACACGAAGCTCGGCAGCGTCTGCATCACGTCGAGCACGGGCAGCAGCATCCGGCGCAGCCATGCGCTGCGCGACGCGAGGATCCCGGCCGGCACGCCGATCGCAACCGACAGCACCGTCGCGACGAGCATCAGCGCGAGCGTCTGCATCAGCTTGTCCCACAGGCCGAAGCAGCCGATCGCGTAGAGCAGCAGCATGAAGAGCGCGCCGAGGCCGATGCGGCGCGTCGCGTTCCACGCGATCGCGCCGACGACCAGCAGCACGAGCCACGGCGGCGCGACGCGCAGCGCGCCTTCGAGCGGTACGAGCAGGTAGCGCAACACGAGCGCGCTGAAGTGATGGAAGCTGTCGCCGTATTGCGCTACGAACGTCTCGAGCGCGCTGTTCACCCAGTCGGCGATCGACAGGTGCAGAAAGAAGCCGTTCATGTTGATTCTCCGTCGCGCCGCGAAGGCGCGTGACGGCGGCGGCGGGCGCGGGCCCGCCGCCGCGCGCAGGTTACGCGCCCTTCAGGCTGCCGGCGATCTTCTGCGCGACGTCGGCCGGCACCCACTGCTTCCACATGTCCTGGCGGGTCTTCAGGAACTGCGTGGCCATCGCCGCGCCGTCGATCTTCCTCGTCGTCATCTCGAGGATCGTCTGGTTCAGGAAGTCCATCGGGAAACGCACCTTGCCGAATACGCCGACGAGATCGGGATTCGCATCGGCGAACGGCTTCGACACGCCGACCGTCAGCCGCGACACCATGTACGACGACGCGCACTGGTGCGTGCTGCTCTCGTCGCGCAACGTCTTCCAGCATGCTTCGTTATAGGCCGGCATCTTCAGCGCCGTGAACTTGTATTTCGCCATCAGCGCGGCCGGGCCCCAGTAATAGAACACGATCGGCGCGCCGCGCTGGTACGCGGACGCGATCGCCGCGTCGAGCGCCGCACCGGTGCCCGGGTGGAAGTTCGTGTACGACTGGTCGAGCTTGAGCACCTTCAGCAGGCGCGTGTTCACGCGCTCGCAGTCCCAGCCCGTCGGGCAGTTCAGGAAGCGGCCCTTGTCCGGTTCCTCCTCGTCGGCGAACACTTGCTTGAACTTCGGCAGATCGTCGACCGACACGAGCCCGGGCGCGACCGGCTTGATGTTGCGCGCCGGATCGCCCTTCACCACGTAGTCGGGCACGAACCAGCCTTCGGTCGTGCCGCCCGGCAGCGTGTCGCCGATCAGCTTCACGGCGCCCGACGAAACGGCCTTCGCGGTGATCTCGCTGCGGCCCGTCCACTGCTCGGCCCAGATCTGCAGGTCGTTGCGCGCGAGCGCCGTTTCGGTGGCGGCCGTGCTGCCCGGCACGACGTCCGTCTTGCAGCCGTAGCCCTTCTCCATGATCTGCCGCAGCACTTCGGTCGCGAACGACCCGCTCTCCCACGTGATGCCCGCGAAATGGACCGTCTTGCCGTCGGCGCACGCGCCGCCGGCCGCATGGGCCGCGGGCGCGGACAGGATCGCCGCGGCGGCGAGAAGGACCGTTTTCAGTCGTCGAATCTGCATGGTGGGTCGTCTCCAAATCGAATCTGTTGTTTGTGCGTCGCGGCATGCGCGGCGACCGGCAAATCGCGAAGCCAGCCACGTCCGGTCAGGCTGCATGGTCGAGCCACCAATATGTTTAGGGAAACGAGTAATTCCGATCATTGCAATCGGCAGCGCCAATCGATCGTCGAGTGCCTCGCGTGGCCCGCCGGACGGGCCTCTCAGCCGATTCACCGGGCCCGCGCACGGCCCGGAACGGGCTGCGTCGAGCCTTGTTCGGGCACCGCTCGCCCCACATTGAAGCGCGGCGCCGCACACACCGTTTCGACCGTCGAAGCGACCCGCCGCGCCCCATTGGCGAACCCGATCCCATCCATCGAAATTACTCGCTTTCGAATCCGTTTCGGCTTGGGAAGAATGCGCGGTGTCATCGGAGGAGACACGACCCGACCCAGCCGATCGCCGCGCCGCCGCGCATCGCGCGCTTCCGGCGCCGCGCGCGCTGCGCCGGGTCGCCCCGGATGACGGGGCGCGCCTCGCCGGACGCGCTCACGACAACCGATACAAGAAGCTGGATATCCCGGAGATCTCTCAATGAAAAAGACCCTGACGGCGCTCGCCGTAACGGCAACCTTCGCAGCCCCCGCGTTCGCGCAAAGCAGCGTCACGCTGTACGGCGTGATCGACGAAGGCCTGAACTACACGAACAACGTCGGCACCGGCCACGTCTACGAGATGGCGAGCGGCTACGCGCAAGGCAGCCGCTGGGGCCTGAAGGGCAGCGAGGATCTCGGCGGCGGCATGAAGGCGATCTTCCAGCTCGAGAACGGCTTCGACGTGAACACCGGCCGGCTCAACCAGGGCGGCCGCATGTTCGGCCGCCAGGCATACGTCGGCCTGAGCCAGACGCAGTACGGCACGCTGACGTTCGGCCGCCAGTACGACTCCGTCGTCGACTATCTCGCGCCGACCACAGCCAACGGCAACTGGGGCGGCTACCTGCTCGCGCACCCGTTCGACAACGACAACACCGACAACTCGTTCCGCCTCGACAACACGGTGAAGTACGCGAGCCCGAACTTCGGCGGCTTCCAGTTCGGCGGTGCATACAGCTTCAGCAACAGCACGAACTTCTCGGACAACCGCGCGTACAGCTTCGGCGCGCAATACCAGAACAACGGCCTGCTGATCGGCGCCGCCTACCTGCAGGCGAACCGTCCGGGCGACGGCTCGGCCGGTGCGATCACCGCGAACGACGCGAGCTACATCGCCGAGCGCATGCGCGTGTTCGGCGCGGGCATCAACTACACGTTCGGACCCGCGACGGTCGGCTTCGCGTACACGAACTCGAACTACAAGAACCCGACCGGCAATGGCTACCTCGGCACGCCGGGCGCGATCATCGCACCGGGTGCGACCGTCAGCGCGATCAAGTACCAGAACTTCGAGGTGAACGGTTCGTACCAGATCACGCCGGCGTTCATGGTCGGCGCGCAGTACGTGTTGTCGCTCGAGAAGTACGACGCATCGACCGGCGACGCGAAGCCGAAGATCCACTCGGTCGGACTGATGGCCGACTACAACCTGTCGAAGCGCACCGACGTGTACGTGCAGGCCGCGTACCAGCACATCGCCGGCGACAAGACGAACTCGATCCTCGACAACGCGTTCATCCCCGGCACCGACGCGCCGTCGTCGACGTCGAACCAGGTGGCCGTGCGTCTCGCGCTGCGCCACAAGTTCTGACGCAACCCGGTTCTCCGTTCTTCACGCGACACCCGCGCCGCTCGGCCCGAGGTGTCTTCGCCCGCCCGCAAGCACCAGCCTGCCGGCGGGTTTTTTGTTTCGCGCCGCGACGACGCGAGGCAACGTGATTCGGCGCAGGTCGTGCGTGTGCCCGGTCAACGCTGACAGGACAACCGCCCACGATTCGCCGGTACGCTGCGTGCCACCTCGACGTCAGGCACCGCCCATGCCGCACGACGAGCGCGACGTATCGCGCGGGCATCAAGCCCGAGCCGTATTCCCGATACCTGATCGCGTTCAACCCGTGCCGGCCGACGAGCCGCGGCACGATCGCGCTCGCGTCGAATCGTTTCCCGCGCAACCGACGCGCCGCACGGATGGAAGGGAACGCGCGACTTCCGCGCGATCGCCTCTCCGGCAACGGCGGTCGCCCCCCTGCATCGCCTGATCGGAACAACGCCCGCCGGAACACGGGAAAACACTGCCATGAATCCGCCGCGCAGCCTGCGCGCACGGGCTCGAAACGTGCATTCGGTTTTGACGCAAGCCCCCGTGAAACAGGGAGAACCGTGACGTCCGTCGTCCACCGTACGCGGGCAAGGGTTTGTCTGGTTGGCTTTCGATGCCCGCCTGCACTAGCCTCGTGAGGTCTGCCCCCGCGTCGTTCGGCCGGCGGGACATGACGTCGTGCACATTGACAATCGAGTGTCGGCGCGCGGCCTCGCTGCCGAAGTTTCATTGCGTTCGATCACGCATGTCGTTGCCGCCGGAGAAACATCCTCTGGCTCGCGTGCGATGTGACGCGAGGCGATCCGGGGCAACACGCGCGCCGGCCAGCCGTCGGTGTGCACCGGGGAACCGCAGGCCCGATCGTGGAGACGCACCGTGAAGCGCATGCCATTTCGCTGCATCCATGCCATCAGCTATGCAAGCGTGCTGCTCTTTCAGGCCCAGGCGCAAGCGCAGTCGCTGGACGCCCAGTCGACGCAGGAGAACATTTCCGCGCTGCGCCAGGAAGTCGATCGCCATCTGCAGGAACTGAGTGCGCTCAAGCGCAAACTGGCCGACGCGGAAGCCAATCTCTCCCGCCTGAGCCGGGCGCTGGACAACCGCGAACTCGCGGCCCGGCGCGGCGCGGGCACCGGCGATGCCGGCGGCTCCGGCGACGCGGCGACGCAGGCCGATACCGGCTCCCCGGGCGGCGCGCCCGGCGCGGCCGGCAACGCCCCCGGCAACGTGCAATCGTCGGCCGGGTCCGCCGCGCCGCCGAGCCGGCCGGTCGGCCAGGCGCCGGTGGCGGAAACCGCACCGCCGCCTGTTGCGCCGATCTTCGATCAGCCCGGCGTGCTGACGCCGAAGAACAAGTTCGTCGTCGAGCCGTCGTTCCAGTTCAGCTATTCGTCGTCGAACCGCGTCGCCCTCGTCGGCTACACGATCATCCCGGCGCTGCTGATCGGCCTGGTCGACGTGCGGGAAGTCAAGACGACCACGCTGACGGGCGCGGTCGCGGTGCGCTACGGGATCACCAACCGGATGGAAGTCGAAGTCCGCGTCCCCTATGTGTACTCGACGAACGACACGATCAGCCGCGAGATCTTCACCGGCACCGCCCAGGACAACGCGTTCAACAGCCACGGGAAGGGCCTCGGCGACGTCGAAATGACGCTGCGCTACCAGTTCAATACCGGCGGCCCCGACAAGTTCTATTACATCGGCTGGCTGCGCTTCAAGAGCGCCACCGGCAAGAGCCCGTTCGACGTCGTCACCGACTGCGTCACGCGCTGCGTCGGCAATGCCACCGGCACGGGCCTGCCGCTCGAGCAGCCGACGGGCTCCGGCTTCTACGCGATCCAGCCTGGCCTCACGTGGCTCTTTCCGTCCGACCCGGTGGTGTTCTTCGGCAACCTGAGCTATCTGCACAGCTTCAGCCGCGACAATCTCAGCCTCACGATTCGCGATGGACAGAAGGACTTCATCGGCAAGGTACAGCCCGGCGACATCTGGGGTTTCAATATCGGCATGGGCCTCGCGCTGAACGAGAAAGCGTCGGTGAGCCTCGGCTACGACCAGAGCATCGTACTGCCGACGAAACAGAACGGCCAGACGGTGCCCAGTTCGGTGCGCGTGATCCTCGGCTCACTGCTCCTCGGTTACTCGTACCGGTTGTCGCCGAAGACCACGCTGAATCTCTCGATCGGCGCCGGCCTCACACGCGACACGCCGGACGTGGTCATGACGCTGCGCGTGCCGATTGCATTCTGATCGCAAGCGTGCGCGTGCGGCGGGCCGCGCGCCGCACGCGGGCCCCGGCGCGCCAGTGCGCGCTCATCTGCCATTCATCGGTCGCTCACCGAGCCTTCATCGCCCCGGCAACACGCCGATCAACGCATTGTTCAGCGTCGACATCACGTTCAGGTTCTTGAACGTCGACAGTGTGTTGACGGTCGTGTTGATCGTCGTCACCGCCTGGATCTGCTGGTTGTTCAACGTGTTCTGGATTACCGCGCCGGTCAGCGCCGGCAGCGCGGCGGGCTGCGCGGCGTTGCCGGCGCCGACCTGGATCAGCGCGCCCGCGTTCGCGGCCGCCAGCGCCTGCGCCTGTTGCGCGGTGATATGACTGATGTCCGGGATGTTGAAGCTGGTTGTCGTGACCAGATTGCCGTTCACGAACGCGACACGCGACACGCCGAACGAAACCTTCAGACCGCTCGGCATATCGAAGCCGCCGCGCATCGCATCGAGGCGCGCGTCGCTGAGCGCGATCGCGCCGGCTGCCGGCCAGTTCCGTTCCTGCGCGCCGCCCGGCTCCACGACCGGCGGCCCTGCCGCGCACTCCGCCATCGCGAGCGGCGCGGCACGCAGGATCGGCACCTCGCCGGCCCGCGACTCCGCAGGCGCCGCATCCGCGCCCGCGTTCGCGGCGGATGCCTCGACGACGACGCTCGTCTGCGCGACCGGCACGTCGGCCGCGGCCAGCGCGTCGTCCTGCATCGCCGCCGCACTCACGGACGTCACCCCGCCGCACACCATCACGGCGATGCCGGCGATGTTCCTGGTCTGGGATCTCATGACGGTCCTCAAAAGTCGTTCGGGCCGTGCTTCGGCATTACGACGTTGTACAGGCCGTCGCGCGCGATACCGGTGTAGAGCGGCGCGCTGGGCGCGACGCGCCAGTCACGCGGGTCGTTGAACACCGCCAGCTCGGGCCGGTTGTGAATCACGAAAATCACATGGTCTTCCCACTTCTGCTCGAAGCTCGCCAGCGACATCGGGCGCGTGCCGGTGGCAGGATCGCCGACGAGCACACGCCCGTCACGCAGCCCCTTCACGACCACGAAATGGTGATAGCCGTGCTCGGTGATCAACACGATCGCCGGCGTGTGCGTCCTGGCGAGCGTCTGCAACGGCAGCTCGAAGCCGTCCGCGACGAAGCCGTGCGCGTCGAGAAACCGCCGGATGTCGAGCAGCGAGAAGCCCTGCTGGCGAATCTTCTCCTGATTGCCGTTCTCCCACATCTGGGCGAAGGCGGTCTGCTCGGTCATCGGATAGTCGTACTGATAAGTCAGCAGCGTCGCGACGGCAGCCGACCCGCAACTGAAATCGAATTGCTGCTTGACGGTGCGCTTGAAGCGGGCCTCCTTGAGACTCGTGACGTGCATCGCATAGCCTGCGCCCGCCGGATCGACGACCGTCATCTCGTCCGCCCATGCAACCGGGACGGACAGCGCGTAAGCGAGCGCCGCGATGCATGCTGCGGCAACCGGTCTCATCGCTCAGTTCCCGAAGCGCACGTTGAGCACCGTCGCGTTCTGAATCAGCACGTTGGCGCCGGTATTCTGGATGACCGTAGGCAGGCCGCTCGCATTGGCGAACGAGCCGTCGGCGATCGAATTCGAGCCGGTCGACACGCGGTTCGCCACGTTGTCGGTCACCGCGCCGGTCAGATAGTTTTGGCCGATCAGCGCATCGCCGCCCCGATGCTCGTCGAGCTGGTCAGGCGTCATCGCGACACCGAAGCTGCCCGCTTGAGCGGTCGCGGTGTCGGTCGCAGCGGGTATGGCTGCCGCAGGGGGCGCGACGGCCGCGGCCGGATCGGCGTGATCCGCGCGCGCGGCGGGTGGGGAAGCTGCGGCTGCCGGCGCAACATCGGCGGTGGCCTCCGCCGCAACGGTTCGCGACCCGTCAGCCGTGGCATGGGCCGTCAGGCCCGGCAGCAGCGCCGCAGGCAATATCACCAGCAAAAGTGCCGTTCGGATTCGCATGGCTGTCTCCTTGGTCCCTGCGCGAGCCGGCCCGAAACCGGCGCACAGGGAGCGGAATCCGCGTGACCGTCGATCGACGGAAATCAGCCCGGCCTGCGCCAACGAGAGCGAGACGGCCGTTCGGCCATCCCGCCCTCGCCGGCGGTCCCGTCCATCGGCGATGGAACGCAAGTCGCGGGCTCGCCTGCGCCCGCGTCAATGCATCCGGCTCGCCAGGACCGGCCGGCCGGCTAACGTCCTACGGACAGGTTCGCCTGCACGGTCACAGCCTGCTGAACCAACGACGCCATGCCGCTGTTCTGGTTGGCGACCATGATGCCCGCGGCGGTCTGGCCGACGCTCGCCATCGCGTTGGACATGTTGAACGTCCCCGCGTTGACCGCATTGGCTCCGCCTGCGCCACCCGCGCCGCCGACCGCGCCGTTACCGACACCGCCGTTGCCGGTGCCGCCTGCACCGCCCGCGCCGCCCATCGCGCCCACCGCGCCGCTACCCGCGGTTGCGCCGCCATTGCTGGCCGTCGTCGTCGCGCCGCCGTTCGTCGCGCCGCCGCCCGTGCCCGCGCCACCGGCACCGCCGTTGCCCGCCGTGGCCGCCGCCGCGCCGCCGGTGCCGCCCGCGGCCGCACCCGCGCCGCCGATGCCTGCGCCCGATCCGCCCGAAGCGGTCGACGTACCCGCCGACCCTGCGCCGCCTGAGCCACTGCCCGAGCCGGTGCCGGTACCCGTGCCGGTGCCGGTGCCGCTGCCGGCCGATGCCGACGCGCTTCCGCTGCCATGATTCCTGGCCCACGCGGAGCCGGGATTGGCTGTGCCGGTGCCGCCGCCCCAGCCTGTGCCGCTGCCCTTGCCGGAACCGCCTACGCCGACCGAGGCCGCGATCGCGCCGCCGCCCGTGCCGGAGCCGGAGCCGCCGCTCGCAGTGGCATTGCCGCCGCCCCCGCCGCTGGCGTCAGGCGAGCCGCCGGCTCCGCCGCCGCCGCCGTTGCCGGTGCCGGCCGTCGCGCTGCCATTGCTGGCGTTACCCGCCGTGGCGCTGCCGTTATGCGCGCTGCCGCCTTTGCCGCCGGCGCCGCCTGCACCGCCGCTTCCGCCATTACCTCCGATGCCGCCGTAGCCATACCCGTTGCCGCCCTTGCCGCCGCTTCCGCCGGCCGCGCTGCCCGAGTTGGTCGCGTTGTTGCCGATGCCCCAGACCTGGACATTGCTCACGTACCCGTCGAGTTTGCTGATCGCGACGATCTTGGTGCTGTTGTACGAATCCTGGTAGACACTCGCGCCAGGCGAAACTTCATTCGCATTGGACCCGGTGGAGCTGGTCTGGGTTGAGCTGACTGCGTTGCTGAGAGTGTTCGATCCGTCATCGGCTTTCTGACTGCATGTCGAACTGGTATCGCTGCTGCATGGATTCGCCATTGCGTAGCCGCTGCATCCCAAGGCGAGAAGCGCAGCAGACGCCAATAGAGTTTTGCGCATGAAATCCTCCTGAAGTAACGAGGAACGGCTTGGCCAACTGCACCAATCCGGAGGACAACACGCATCGGCGATGCCAATCCCAGCCAGCTGCCTGACGACAGGGAGCCGGTTGGATGCTTTGCACGACATAACCCGCCTCGCCCGATTACGGCATGCGATTTATGTTTCAGGTCTGAAACGTGTCGATCGGCACGGGGCCGGGACACCCTCGACCCGCGGATGGATTTCTCTCTGTATTCAAACGCTTGTCCGATCTTCCGAAGAAGGACCTTGCAAGCGCGGAATGTTTCACTTTTGAACGGCCGCGGCCGGCCCATACGGGTATGCCCGTAGCACCGGATATTCAATCCCAATCGCAAACGCAGGCCCGGCAAGGACGCCCGCCGAATTCATTCCGATGAGGCATCAAAATCCCGCATGGAGCGCCATTTAGAAATGTTTCGACTATGATTCGGCGCTTTTTCCTCGGATCCTGTCCGCGGCGAGCGCGGGCGCGCGCGAGTCCGGTTATCGGCCGGAACGAGGATTCCTGACGGCAAGCGCCGCGGAATGGCGACGCACATCCCGCCGAGGTGTGCCGCACGTGACCCACGGGCTGCCTGCGGTGCAACCGCGTGCGGGTACCGGCAGGCTGCCGCTCAAAACGCAGGCGAAACGCCCCCGTGCTTCGCTGGCCCGCTCCCGCCAGATCGATTCGCATTCCTCTGCTTCTCGACGAACCGCCGCACATCATCGTCCGCGGGACGCGACAGGATGTCGTCCGGCGTGCCGTCGCGCAGGATCGCGATCCGGTCGCCGATCCGCGATGCGTCGTCGAGATCGTGCGTGATGAAGCGGCTACGCGACGCCGCTCGACCGCTTCGTCAGGCGGGTCGCGTCGCGGCCTGCGGCGCGCGTGCCGGACGCCGCAACATGAGCCGCGACCGACGGCCTCCGCAGGGTCGATGAAAGGAAGCGTGTCAGGATGCGGGCATCACGCCACCTGTCCGATGGCGGCCCTGCGCATCGTGACGATGCGCGCGGGCGGAATATTTGCCCACACGATCCGGCTGGCATCGGCAACGAATGCCGGATCGCGCAGCGGGTGACGCTCGGGCACGCGCAGGTCGTAGGTGAACTGGATCATCACGCCGTCGACCGACAGCACACGCTCGCACTGCCCGACGATCGCCGTCACGGCCTCGCGCGGCAACGTGCGCAGCGGCAGGCAGGACACGATCGCGTCGACACGCGCATCGGGCGGCAGCAGCCGCTCGAGCTGCCGCGCGTCGCCCGATACGATCGAAATCCCGGGAAAGCGCCGCCGCAGGTGCTGCACGAACGCCGGCGCCCGCTCGACCACGACGAGGCGCCCCGGCGCGACGCCGCGTTCGAGCAACGCGGCGGTGATCGCACCGGTGCCGCCGCCGAGCTCGACGACGAGCCCGTCGCCGTCCGGCACCGCATCGGCCATCTCGCGCGCCAGATGCCGCGAACTCGGGCACAACGCGCCCACCGCGGCCGGGCGGCCGACCCACTCTCGCACGAACAGTGCCGAGACACGCAACGCATTCGGCCAGATCATCGGCCAACCTTGCGCGGTTGCGCTATCAGCTTCGGCGTGCCAATGACTGCCTGTAACAGGGCTACGACGCCACGGGGCTCATTCACGTGCATCCTCCTGAACAAATCGGTCCGCCACGCACGCGCGGCGCTCCATCGATTCTAGGAAATGCAAACTTAAGGCGACGTGAAGATTGTCCCTGATTGCGCCACCATTGCCGGCCGTGCAGTCGACGGCTTCCCGCTCGGCGGTCGACGCGCCGCCGAAGCCGCGCGGGATACCGCGCGCCGACGATCGTGACCTGCCGCAGGGCCGTCTCGATCGCCGACGGTTCGCCGCTCGACGGTTCGCGCCGCCTCACCGCCTCACCGCAGATTGGTCCGCGCCAGCTCGACGATCTCGTCGCCGCGCCCGCTGAGGATCGCGCGCAGCATGAACAGGCTGAAGCCCTTCGCATGCGCGAACTCGATCTTCGGCGGCATCGCCAGTTCGTACTTCGACGTCACGACGTCGACGACCGCCGGCCCGTCGTGCGCGAATGCGGTGCGCAGCGCGTGCTCGACGTTCTCCGAATGCTCGACGCGCACGCTGAAGATCCCCGCGCCCTTCGCGATCGCCGCGAAGTCGGTCGGGCTCAGGTCGACGTTCGTGTCGAGATAGCCGGCCGCCTTCAGCTCCATCGACACGAAGCCGAGCAAGCTGTTGTTGTAGACGACGATCTTGATCGGCAGGTCGAGCTGGCGCGCGGTCAGAAGATCGCCGAGCAGCATCGACAGCCCGCCGTCGCCCGACAGCGACACGACCTGCCGCCCAGGGTGCGCGCCCTGCGCGCCGAGCGCCTGCGGCATCGCGTTCGCCATCGAGCCGTGATTGAACGAACCGTGCAGCTGGCGCTTGCCGTTCATCGTCAGGTAGCGCGCGGCCCACAGCGTCGGCGTGCCGACGTCGGCCGTGAAGATCGCGTCGTCGGCCGCGACTTCGTCGACGATCTTCGTCAGGTATTGCGGATGGATCGCGCGGCCCGGCGGCTCGGCCACCGCGAGATCGTCGAGGCCCTTGCGCGCGGCCGCGTAGTGCTTCAGCGCGTTCTCGAGGAAGCGCCGCTGCGTCTTGCGCGTGAGGCGCGGCAGCAGCGCGGCGATCGTTTCCTTCACGGTGCCGACGAGCCCGAGCGCGAGCGGCGCGCGATGGCCGAGCTGCGAGCCCTTCCAGTCGATCTGCGCGACCTTCGCATTCGTCGGATAGAACGGCCGGTACGGGAAGTCCGTGCCGAGCATCAGCAGCGTGTCGCACGATTCCATCGCGTGATAGCCGGAGCTGAAGCCGATCAGCCCGGTCATCCCGACGTCGAACGGGTTGTCCCATTCGACGAACGGCTTGCCGCGCAGCGCATGCACGACCGGCGCGCCGAGCGTGTCGGCCAGCGCGACCACTTCGTCGTGCGCGCCCTGCGTGCCGCTGCCGCACAGCAGCGTGACCGCGTCCGACCCATTGAGCAGCGCCGCGAGCCGGTCGAGATCGGCGTCCGCCGGCAGGATCGACGGCGGCGCCGAGTCGCTCCACGCGGGCGCTTCTTCCGGGCCGTCGCCGAGCGCGATGTCGCCCGGCAGCACGATCACCGCGACGCCGCGCTCCTCGATCGCGGTGCGCATCGCGCGCGCGAGCACGCGCGGGAACTGCGACGCGTTCGTCACGAGTTCCGCGAAATGGCTGCATTCGCGGAACAGGTCCTGCGGATGGGTTTCCTGGAAGTAGCCGAGGCCGATCTCGGTCGACGGAATGTGCGCTGCGATCGCGAGCACCGGCTGGTGATTGCGGTGGCAGTCGTACAGCCCGTTGATCAGGTGCAGGTTGCCGGGGCCGCAGCTGCCCGCGCACACCGCGAGCCGTCCGGTCGACGCGGCATCCGCGCCCGCGGCGAACGCCGCGCTTTCCTCGTGCCGCGTATGCATCCAGCGGATCGAGCCGATCTGGCCCAGGCTGAACGACAAGCCGTTCAGGCTGTCTCCCGTCACGCCCCAGATGCGCTCGACGCCCGCTGCCGCCAGCGTCTTCGCCAGGTATTCCGCCATCGTCTGTCTAGCCATCATGCCCTCGCTCGTTGATCGGTCGTCACACGATTGAATCGGCTCCGGCAGCCGCCTTCGCCGCTGACCGAACGAGCATACGCGATCGTGTCGCGCGGCGTCGTGAAGACGCGGGCGCCCCGCGCGGCAAGGCGCAGCGACCGGATCTGCGGCAGTCCGCCCCTTTCGACGGCGTCGGGCAATCGTCGGCGCGTTGTCGCCGTTTCGTCTGAAACCTGAAACCGGACGGGGCACCGGCGGCCCCGCGCTCAGCCCCAGTCGGACGCCGACTCGTCCTGATCGACGAGCGTCAGCCCGGCCGCCGGCAGCGGCAGCGCGGTCTTGTAGCGCACCTGCTTCAGCGCGAAGCTCGACCGGATGTTCGACACGCCGGGAATCGTCGTCAGCCGCTCGATGATGAAGCGCTCCAGCGTGCGCATGTCGGGCATCACGACGCGCAGCAGATAGTCGGCGTCGCCCGACATCAGGTAACACTCCATCACCTCGGGCCGCTGCGAGATCGCCTCCTCGAAACGCTGCAGCGCATCCTCGACCTGCTTCTCGAGGCTGACCTGGATGAACACGTTGATCCGCAGCCCGAGCGGCTCGGGATCGAGCAGCGTGACCTGCTGGCGGAACAACCCGAGCTTCTCCAGCGCGCGCACGCGGTTGAAGCACGGCGTGGCGGACAGGTTCACCGCGCGCGCGAGCTCCGCGTTCGTGATGCGCGCGTTCTGCTGCAGCTGGTTCAGGATGCCGATGTCGATGCGGTCGAGCCGACGCGGGTTTGCGCTCATGGTCGAAATATTCCGGAAGAGTGGCCACAATCGGAATATTTACACTATCCGTGAGCGAAATCCCAATGAAATCAGACGCATATTTTGCGGATCGGCGGGTAGCATGATCCGACCGATTGCCACTGATTGCGCGCCGCTCCGAACCGGCGCGCGGGGAGACCTGCGATGACGGACCTGTCGAACGGAATCGACGCCACACGGCGCGCGGGCGCGGCTCACGCCGACGCCGACCCGGAAGAAACCGCCGAATGGCTGGAAGCGCTCGACGCCGTCGTCGCGCACGTCGGCAAGGAACGCGCGCAGTACCTGCTCGGCCGGCTCGCCGCGCATGCGCACACCCGCGGGCTCGCGGCGCCGCGCGGCCCCGTCACGCCGTACCTGAACACGATCGCCGCGCACGAGCAGACGCCGTATCCGGGCGACGCCGAGCTCGAGGAACGGCTGTCCGCCGCGCTGCGCTGGAACGCGCTCGCGATGGTCGTGCGCGCGAACCGGGCATACGGCGAACTCGGCGGCCACATCGCGAGCTACGCGTCGGCGTCGGACCTGTTCGAGGTCGGCTTCAACCACTTCTTCCGCGCGGCGCCGGCCGACGCAGGCCATGAAAGCGGCCCGGGCGGCGACCTCGTGTACTTCCAGCCGCATTCGTCGCCGGGCGTGTATGCGCGCGCCTATCTCGAAGGCTTCCTCACCGAAGATCACCTGAAGCACTACCGCCGTGAAATCGCCGGGCCCGGGCTGTGTTCGTATCCGCATCCGTGGCTGATGCCGGATTTCTGGCAGTTCCCGACCGGCTCGATGGGCATCGGCCCGATCAACGCGATCTACCAGGCGCGCTTCATGCGCTACCTGCAGCATCGCGGGCTCGCGAACACCGCCGGCCGCACCGTGTGGGGCTTCTTCGGCGACGGCGAGATGGACGAGCCCGAATCGCTCGGCGCGCTGTCGCTCGCCGCGCGCGAAGGGCTCGACAACCTCGTGTTCGTGATCAACTGCAACCTGCAGCGGCTCGACGGCCCGGTGCGCGGCAACGGCCGCGTGATCGACGAGCTCGAAGCGCTGTTCGCCGGCGCCGGCTGGAACACGATCAAGGTGCTGTGGGGCTCCGACTGGGATCCGCTGTTCGCGCGCGATCACGCGGGCGCCCTCGCGCGCGCGTTCGCCGACACCGTCGACGGCCAGTTCCAGACCTTCTCCGCGAACGACGGCGCGTACAACCGTGCGCGCTTCTTCAGCGGCGACCCGGCGCTCGAAGCGCTCGCCGCCCAGCTCACCGACGCGGAAATCGACCGCCTGCGCCGCGGCGGCCACGATGCGCGCAAGCTGCACGCCGCGTATGCGCGCGCGCTCGCCCATCGCGGCCAGCCGACCGTGATCCTCGCGAAAACGATGAAGGGTTATGGAATGGGCGCGGCCGGCCAGGGGCGGATGACCACTCACCAGCAGAAGAAGCTCGACGTCGATGACCTGAAGGCGTTCCGCGACCGTTTCCGGTTGCCGCTGTCGGACCACGACGTCGAGCAGTTGAAGTTTTACAAACCAGCGGAAGACAGCCCGGAAATGCGTTACCTGCACGCCCGCCGGGCTGCCCTGGGAGGCTATCTGCCCAGAAGGCGGATGGCGGCATCGAAGGGGCTGACCGTCCCTTCGATGCCGGCCTGGGGTGCGTTCGCGCTGGAGGCGGCCGGCCGCGAGATGTCGACGACGATGGCGCTCGTGCGGATGCTCGCCGCGTTGATCAAGGATCGCGACATCGGTCCGCGCGTCGTGCCGATCGTGGCCGACGAGGCGCGCACGTTCGGCATGGCGAGCCTGTTCCGGCAGGTCGGCATCTACTCGCCGCTCGGACAGCGCTACGAACCGGAGGATCTCGGCTCGATGCTCTACTACCGCGAGGACACGCGCGGCCAGATCCTCGAGGAAGGGATTTCGGAAGCCGGCGCGGTGTCGTCGTGGATCGCCGCCGCGACCGCGTACAGCGTGCACGACCTGCCGATGCTGCCGTTCTACATCTACTACTCGATGTTCGGTTTCCAGCGCATCGGCGACCTGATCTGGGCCGCCGCCGACCAGCGCTCGCGCGGCTTCCTCGTCGGCGCGACGTCCGGGCGCACGACGCTCGGCGGCGAAGGGTTGCAGCATCAGGACGGCAGCAGCCATCTCACGGCGTCGACGATTCCGAACTGCCGCGCGTACGACCCGGCGTTCGCGTACGAAGTCGCAACGATCATCGATGCCGGCATGCGCGAGATGGTCGAACAGCAGCGTGACGTGTTCTATTACGTGACCGTCATGAACGAGAACTATGCGCAGCCGTCGATGCCCGACGACGATCCGGCCGCACGACGCGAAGGCATCCTGAAGGGCATGCATCGGCTGCCGTCCGCAGTGAACGCGACCGCGCGCGTGCAGTTGTTCGGCGCGGGCGCGATTCTCGGCGAGGTGCTCGCCGCGCAGCGGATGCTGAAGGACGACTGGAATATCGATGCAGCCGTGTGGAGCGTCACGAGTTTCAGCGAGTTGCAGCGCGACGGGATGGAAGCCGAACGGCTGTCTCGGCTCGGCGACGGATCGGCATCGTCGTATGTCACGCGGATGCTTGATGGAACGCAGGGCCCGGTAATCGCCGCGACCGATTACGTGCGTGCGGTGCCCGAACTGATCCGCGCGTACGTGCCGCGCCGCTACGTGACGCTCGGCACCGACGGGTTCGGCCGCAGCGACACGCGCGACGCGCTGCGCGCGTTCTTCGAAGTCGATCGCGCGAGCATCGTGCTCGCCGCGCTGAAGGCGCTGGCTGATGACGGGGAACTCGATGCGGCGGCGCTGGATACTGCGCGCGAACGGCTCGGCAAGACGGTGCGGCAGCAGCCGGGCGCGGCGCCGTGGCAACGCTGAGCGCGCCATGTAGCGCCCATTTTCGAGATGGCGGGCGAAGACGAATAGGTAGAATAAGTCCATTCGTCAGGAGAATAGCCCGTGCCAACACCGAGATGTTCGAGCTTTTCCGAAGCGTTTCAAGCAAACATGACCGCGCTGCATATGCCCGTTCCCACAACGCCGTTTGCGACCCTGCAAACCGCGGTGGCGAGTGTCAGCACGATGATGGGCGCGCTCAAGACACTGGGTCCGGATGCGACGGTCGCGGAATTGTTTGGCGCGACCACGAAACTCGAAGTAGCAACCGTCGTTGGGGCGATCCTCGGCAGCGTCTATCTGGGCGCGGTCATTGGTAGCCTGATGGTCGCGACAGATGCTGCATCGGCATGCGGCATCGGCAAACGGGGAACCGACCTGTCCTTGGCGGTTGCGCAATGGGGCGCGCGCCATCGCCTTGCGGTTCATCCATTGATCATGGCGCAAATCCTGCGGCATCCTGAAGTTCTCGCGCCCGGCCGCATAGCTATCTCGGGTTGAAGGCAAACACTGCAATCCGGAGTACACGATGAAGTGGATTGTGGATCATTTGCTCCTCATCGTCACGGCGCTGATTTGCACCGCCGTAGGATGGACCATCATCGCCGCGACCGGCGAATGGTTTCCCACCCTGATGATAGTGATCGCGTTCGCAACGTTGTGGGGCGATAACGCACGACTGCGAAAGCTACTCGAGCAAAACGGCATCGACCCCAGACAGCGCAAGCGATAGGAGTCGAAGCGAAGTGAGTACGCCATCCACATCCCGCTGCACTAAACCGGCAGCGCATGCGTCGACAGAATCTCCTTGAGCACCATGAACGAGCGCACCTGCCGCACGCCGGGCAGGTACAGCAGCTGTTCGGCGTGCAAGCGATTGAAGCTCTCGTTGTCGCGCGTGCGGACCAGCATGAAGTAGTCGAATTCGCCGGTCACCACGTGGCACTCGACGCACCCTGACACCTTCTGCGCGGCCTTCTCGAATTCGGCGAACGCCTCCGGCGTCGAACGATCGAGCACGAAGCCGATCACGACCAGCATCCCGGCACCGAGCGGCTTCGGATCGAGCAACGCGACGATGCCGCGGATCAACCCCATCTCCTTCAGCCGCTCGACGCGCCGCAGGCATGCCGGCGCGCTCAGCTTCACCTTCGCGGCGAGGCTCACGTTCGAGATCGACGCGTCCTGCTGCAGCTGCCGCAGGATCGCGCGGTCGATGCGATCGAGCGCCGGCGCGGCATCGGCGGGGGCGGCGCTGCTGCGATCTAATTTCATTGCGTCTCCGATTGATTCTGCGAACCAAAATTATCTGCCTCTGCTTTTATACATCGATAACGTAGGCGTTCATCATTTATTTCGCAAGCTCATTTCTCGGCGTCCTGCCTATCATCTTTGCATCGGGACACGGCGCACCGGCCGCACGCGACCGATCCGATTTCCTGCCCACCGTCTTTCGGAGACTGTCGATGAACCTGCAACGTTTCCCCCGTTATCCGCTCACGTTCGGCCCGACGCCGATCCAGCCGCTCAAGCGCCTGAGCGCGCATCTCGGCGGCAAGGTCGAGCTGTACGCGAAGCGCGAGGACTGCAACAGCGGCCTCGCGTTCGGCGGCAACAAGACGCGCAAGCTCGAATACCTGATCCCCGACGCGCTTGCGCAAGGCGCCGACACGCTCGTGTCGATCGGCGGCGTGCAGTCGAACCAGACACGCCAGGTCGCGGCCGTCGCCGCGCATCTCGGGATGAAGTGCGTGCTCGTGCAGGAGCACTGGGTCAACTACGAGGATCCGGTGTACGACCGCGTCGGAAACATCCAGCTGTCACGAATGATGGGCGCCGATGTGCGGCTCGTCGCCGACGGTTTCGACATCGGCATTCGCCGCAGCTGGGAAGAAGCGATGGAGAGCGTGCGGCAGGCGGGCGGCAAGCCGTATCCGATTCCGGCCGGGTGTTCCGAGCATCCGCTCGGCGGACTCGGGTTCGTCGGCTTCGCGGAAGAAGTGCGCGAGCAGGAAGCACAGCTTGGCTTCAAGTTCGATTACATCGTGGTCTGCTCGGTCACGGGCAGCACGCAGGCGGGGATGGTCGTCGGCTTCGCGGCCGACGGGCGCGCGGATCGCGTGATCGGCATCGATGCGTCGGCGAAGCCGGAGCAGACGCGCGAACAGATCACGCGCATCGCGCGGCATACGGCCGAACTGGTCGGCCTGGGGCACGATATCGAAGAGAAGGACATCGTGCTCGACACGCGCTATGCCGGGCCGGAATACGGACTGCCGAACGATGGCACGCTGGACGCGATTCGTCTGTGTGCGCGACTGGAAGGCGTGCTGACCGATCCCGTCTATGAAGGGAAATCGATGCACGGAATGATCGACAAGGTGCGGCGCGGGGAATTCGAGCCAGGGTCGAAGGTGCTGTATGCGCACCTTGGCGGGGTACCGGCATTGAGCGCGTATAGCGGGATTTTTCGGGAAGGCTGATCTGGCGACGCAGCAGACCGGCGAGGCTGCGTGAGGTCGGCACTGCCTCGCGGGTGGGCCGCCTCCTGTCGATTCCCACTGGAAAGCCGCCTCGATCCGAGCTGAATCGCGACCGACCGGTACGTGAAGGTCGACGACTGCGTCTGGTCCTTCACGTGGATCCACGACATCGTGCTGCCAATGACGGACGGCCCCTGCGCGCACGCGGCCGACAGCAGCAGCCGCGGCGCCGGCAAACGGCGAACCGTTTCCACTTTCCTCATGTTTTATTTGCGCCGCACTGCTTCGCGCTATCCCGCCCGCGCGGGCGCGTACCCGGCTTGCGCGCGGCGAGGCGAATACAATTCACCCACGCCGACACGCAGTCCAAGGCTCTCTCAGGCTCTCTGTGGCTCTCTTCGAATCGTTCAGTCACGCGCTGGCTGCCGCGTTTCGCCGGGCCGAATGTGTCGACACTGGCCCCCAAACCTGACGCGACAAACAATAGTGACGCGGTGAGCAATAATAATGGAGAAAAATGGCATGTCAAGGTGATTCGCATTTTCAAAGTTTGCGTATTGCGTCACTTTTGAATATGCTCTTCGTCGCTCAAACCCAGGAGACCCCATCGAGATGCCCAATAGCGAGCAGGCCAACGTCGATCTCATCACCGCCACCAAGGTGCACGATCTGCTGACGCGCAACGGCATTCCGCCGCGCAGTCACAACACCACGATCGCGAACGTGCTCGGCCTCAGTTTCTCGGTCGTCACGCGCAAGATGAAAGGCCTGATCCCGTGGAACCTGTCGCAGTTGCAGGACATCGCGACGCACTTCGGCGTGCCGCCCGCGATCCTGCTCGACGACAAGGGCACGCAACCGGCCGCCGCCGAGATGATCGATGCGACGCTCGTGATCGAGTCGCGCCGCTTTCGCTGCCGTGCGGCGATCTCGGCGAAGGCCAGCAGCCAGATCGACACGGATTTCGTCGCGCTGCAGTGGCAGGGAGAATGGATCGTCACCGAACGCCAGCACGCGCGCGAAGGCCGCCTCTATCCGGTCGACGTGATCGAACTGCGCTCGAGCCAGCCGACCGTCTACGCGGCGCGGATCGCGGTGGTCGACGATTCGCAGGACGTCGCCGAAACCGTATGCGAATACTTCCTCGAAAAAGGCGTGAACGCGATTCCGTATTACGACGGCGCGTCGTTCCGCAAGGCGCTGGAGCTCGAGGATTTCGACGCCTACATCCTCGACTGGATGCTCGGCGACGAGACCGCGGCCGAGCTCGTGCGCGGCATCCGGTCGAGCGAAAACGGCGGCGCGCCGATCTTCCTGCTGACCGGCAAGATCTCCACCGGCGAGGCGAGCGAGGACGAAATCGCGCACATCGTGTCGCACTACAACGCGCGCTGCGAGGAGAAGCCGGTGCGCCTGCCGATCCTGTTCGCCGAAGTCGCCCGCGAACTGAAGCTCACGCAGCCGGCGCCGGCCGCGGTCGCCGCCGCGAATTGAGAGCCCCCCCGAAAACCCATCACCACGCGCACACGAACGAAGGGACCGACATGCGAATTTCAACCATCTGGATCAAGAGCCTGCTCACCGCCGGCCTGCTCGGCATCGCCGCCGCGAGCTGGGCCACGTCGTTCACGTTCACCGTCGACGGCAAGATCGGCCGCAGCAACCAGCCCGGCAAGACGGTGTTCGTCTTTACCGAGCAGGCGCTGATGGCGCTGCCGCAGCACACGATCGTCACGTCGACGAGCTGGACGCCGAAGGCGACCTTCACCGGCCCGCGCCTGTCCGACGTGCTGAAGACCGTCGACGCGCACGGCACGCAGATCGAGTTCCGCTGCATCGACGAATACACGTTCACGATCCCCGTGTCCGATGCCGACAAGTACGGCGTGATCCTCGCGCGCACGATGAACGGCAAGGTGCTCGGCAACGACAACTACGGCCCGCTGTGGATCATGTATCCGCGCGACCAGTACCCCGACGAGCTGAAGACGCCGCTCGGCGAAGCCAAGTTCGCGTGGCAGATCATCGGCCTGACCGTGAAGTAAGCGCGCGGCATGATGCGCGGGCGGTGGAAGAACAGAAAAATCATCCTGGTCCTGGGATCGCTGTGGATCCTGGGATTCGCCGCGTGGGCATTCCTGCTGTGGGACCTGCTCGCGACGTCGGTCAACGAGGGTGTGCTCGAGGGGCCGCGCGAAGGCGTGTTCTGGACCGCCGCGCAATACCGGAACGCGTATGCGCGCTTCGACCGGCAACTGATCCTCTACTCGACGCACGTGGACGACGACTTCGACCACGTTCAGATGCAGCTCGACAGCCTGTCGGTGTCGTTCGGGTTCCTGCAGCGGCCGTCCGAAGTGTCCGAATACTGGCTGCGCATCCCGCGCGCGCGTGCCGAAATTGCGGTGCTCGGCGCATTCATGGCGCGCCTGAAGCACGACGTGCCGCTGCTGCGCGATGCGCGGAACGATGCGCCACACGTGATCGACGACGTCAACGCGTACTGGCCGAAGGTCAACGGCCTCGCGAACTACTTCCGCGCGATCGAGATGGCGCAGCGCGACTTCACGTTCCATCAGCTGAAGGAAAAGCAGCGGGCGATCCTGTCGCTCGGCATCATCCTCGGCGTGATCCTGTGCGCGCTGTTCCTGCTGCTGTTCTATACGATGCGCACGCGCGAAGACCTGCTCGAACGACAGGACGCGGCGCTCGATGCGGAGCGCAAGGCATCGGATCGCGCCTTCGAGATGATCGAGGCGAAGAACGCGTTCCTCGGGATGGTCAGCCATGAACTGCGCACCCCGCTGCAGGCGATCTGCGGATCGATCGAGATCCTGCTCGCGCGGCCGCAATCCGACGCGAACCTGAAGACGATCCGGCGGCTGCAAAATTCCGCGTCGTCGCTCGAAGCGCTGGTCAAGGATCTGACCGACTACATCAAGCTGCGCTCGACCAAGCGCCTCGCCGAAACCGAAACGGTCGACATGGCGTCGCTGCTCGCCGAGGTGCTCGATCCGCTGCGCGAGAAGATCGCGGCCAAGCGGATCGCCGTCGCACAGCGCGTCGAGCCTCGCGACCTCGCGATCCGCTCCGATCGCAAGCTGTTGCGTCAGGTGTTGTCGAACCTGATCGAGAATTCGGTGAAGTACACGGTCGACGGATCGATCGACGTGTCGATCGCGCTCGTCGACGCGCCGGCCGGGCGGCAACTGAAACTCGTCGTGCGGGACACGGGCGCCGGCATCGCGAAGCAGCACCTGTCGAAGATCTTCGAGCCGTTCTACCGCGCGAACGACGCGGTCGGCCTGCATGTGGACGGCATCGGGATGGGGCTCGCCGTCGTGCGCGAGATCGTGACGACGCTGCGCGGCCACGTGGACGTGCGCAGCGTCGTCGGCGAGGGCAGCGAGTTCGTCGTGACGCTGCCTGCCGAGGTGCCGGATGCCGGCGAAACGGCCGGCGACGCGCCGGCGTGGCCGGCCGCCGCCGCGCACCGCAACCGCCGCGCGCTCGTGGTCGACGACAACGACAACGCGCGCGAAACGCTCGGCGCGATGCTGTCGGCGCTCGGCCTCGACGCCGATCTGTGCGGCACCGGCCAGGAAGGCGTCGCCCGTTTCGGCGACACGCATTACGACCTCGTCGTGCTCGATCTCGAGTTGCCCGACCTGAGCGGCTTCGAAGTCGCGCACCGCATCCGGATGGTCGCGCAACCGGACGACGACGGAAAGTTTCCGTCCATTGTCGGTGTCAGCGCATATGAATCGGCCGCGCTGCGCGAGAACCAGCGGGTGTTCGACGAATTCCTGCCGAAGCCTGTTCACCTGCGCGAACTTGGCGCGCTCGTCGAGAAGCTGCTCGGCTGAGCGTGGCCGCGACGCGTGACGGGCGGACCCTCTGACCGCCCGTGGCGCGGTTCCGCGCCTACTCGCTGATCAGATGCAGCACGATATCGCGACGATGCGGGGCGCGACGATGCTCGAACAGATAGATGCCCTGCCAGGTGCCGAGCACCATGCGACCGTGCTCGACCGGAATCGACAGCTGCACCTGCGTGAGTGCCGTACGCAAATGGGCGGGCATGTCGTCGGCGCCTTCGGTGTCGTGCTCGTAACGCGTGTCGTCCTCGGGCGCGAGCGTCGCGAAGTAGCGTTCGAGATCGCGCTGCACGGACGGATCCGCGTTCTCCTGGATCAGCAGCGAGGCGGACGTATGGCGGCAGAACACGGTGAGCAGGCCCGTGCGGATCGACTGCTGGTCGACGAACGCGCGCACCTGCGGCGTGAATTCGACGAGGCCGCTGCCGCGCGTGTCGACGGCGATGTGCGTGATGGCCTGTTGCATGGCGATGCCTTCAGGCCAGCGCGGCGAAGCCGTCGGCTTCGATCTGCCGTGCATCGGCGGGGCGCACGACGCGTGCGACCTCGACGCCGTCGCGCAGGAACACCAGGGTCGGCCACAGCTTCACGCGGAACGAACGGCCGAGCGGGCGGCCCGGGCCGTCCTCGATCTTCAGGTGGCGCACGGCGGGGTGCGCCGCGAACGACGCCACGATCGCAGGTTGCGCGCCCGCGCAGATCCCGCACCAGTTCGCGCCGAATTCGATGACGGTCGCGCCGGCGAGTGCGTCGACTTCCGCGCGCGTGGGCGCTTCTTCGGAATAGCGTTGCGGGGTGTGCATCGGCGCCCTCATGTGCAATTCTGAAACGTGATCGCGCCGGGTCGGCGGGTGCGATCGGCGATGTCCTACTGTAGCGGAAAAGCCGGCGGGATGCCGGCGCGCGGATGCTGAAACCGGCCGTCGCAACGGCCGAAGCCTTCCGCCCGCCGCCTGCGCATGACGCGCAATTCCCGTTCCTCCATCGCGCCGCCGCCCCTGCTGATGACACGACAAGAATCGGAGCGCCGCGCGGCCGCGACGGGATCAGCATGCGGACTGACCCCTCAACGAAACGAAGGCCTCGACCATGAACGCTCCGCATCGCGTCACCGAACCGAACATCCTCTATTTCGGCACGCCCGTCGTGCTGATCAGCACGCTGAACGAGGACGGCACAGCAAATCTTGCGCCGATCTCGTCCGCGTTCTGGCTCGGCTGGCGCGGCGTGATCGGCATCGCCGCCAGCTCGCAGACCACCCGCAACCTGCTGCACACCGGCGAATGCGTGCTGAACCTGCCGTCGCCGGCGCAGGCGCACGCGGTCGACCGGATCGCGCGCACGACAGGCACCTGTCCGGTGCCCGACGGGAAACGGGCCAAGGGTTATGTTTACGAACCCGACAAGTTCGGCACGGCCGGGCTTACCGAGGCGGCATCGCAAACCGTGTCGCCGCCGCGCGCGCTCGAATGCCCGGTTCACCTGGAAGCGGTCGTCGCGGCCGCGCACGGCCTCGCAGACGAAACACCCGACCTGCGCGGCAAGATCACGCTGTTCGAGCTGCGCATCCAGCGCGTGCACGTGCATCCCGACCTGCTGATGGACGGCCATCCGGACCGCATCGATCCCGACAAATGGTCGCCGCTGATCATGAGCTTCCAGAAGTTCTATGGACTCGCGCCGCATCAGGTACACGCGTCGCGGCTCGCCGAGATTCCCGAGCGCGCGTATCGCAGCCCCGACATCGAGCGCTCGCGCGACGCGGCCGCGCCGGCCGCGCCGGCCGGTACGCCACAGCCGATCGGATAAGATACGGCCGGCCACCCTCATTGGCCCATGACCGAACCGACGGAGTGTTTTCAGTGATTCAAGCTACCCCAGTATTCAAGGACAACCTCGCGCAATTGCCGGCCATCGACGGCATCGCACGCATCGATCTCGTCGGCGCGAACGGCGACGTGGTCGCCACCATCGAGAACCAGCCCGGCAAACAGGGTTCGCTCGCTGTGTACCACTACCTGAAGCAGGCGTTCGGCACGCTTGACGCGAAGGCTGCCGAGCATGGCCTGGCCGTGTTCGCCGAGCACACCGCCGATGCGCGCAACCGCCCCGGCGCACACCCGAACGTCGATCGCCTGCTCGGGATCGCCGCCGGCGGCGACGCGCTGCGCATCGACGTCGTCGCGAAGGGCTGAGCGACAGACGGGGCAATGATGCCGCGCCTCGATGCGCGGCACGCACATGCATCTCGCCAATGAGCGCGGGTGTATGCAGGATCGCCGTCCCGCCCGCACCGGCCGGGACACCCGTGCCCGCGTTCAACGCGATCGATGACGGCCTCGCCCCCCGTCATTTTCACGATTTGCTGTCCTGATTCAAACCCTCCTCCGCGAAAATCGCCGGCCATCTCGACGGCAAATCACGTCGTCCGTCATTCGAAGACGCCGAAGCGCTCGCGACACATCCCCCCGCCCGTCAAGCATGTAGGCCCATCGCGGCACCGCATATCGTCCATGCATCGACCATGCCGTCGTGCTCGAGCAAACATGGCATCGACAACCCCTGCGATCGATGCCCGGTCGTTCGCAACACACGCATCGCGAAAACTCCCTCGCATCGCATTAGTACGTGTATCAATTGATGACGACCGCGTTTAATACTCGTCCCATTTAAATCGCATCCCAGGTTACCCAAAATTGCCATGGGTTGAGTCGAATCCAACGCATCGCCCTCCCCGGCACGGACCCGTCCGTATCAAGAATCCGGCCAATGCGATGCACGCGATCGACCTCTAAGGCAGGCAGCGTCCCTTCCCCTCGTCAACCACTCCCGTGAAACGGAAGCAACGGCACCGCCCGGATTTATCCCGGCGCGGTACGGCTCGTTGCGTCCTGCGCGAGGCGACGGACGCCGCATCGAATACATCGGTAGCGAAGGTATATGCATACGGCACTCGAACAGCAACGCGCCGCCGCTCCGTCGGCGATCCATGGGTTCCTCACGCGCATCGTCGACATCACGCTGATCGCGCTCGGCGCCGCGGCGGCAGCCTGGTTTTCTCCCCGCGACGGCATCGATCCGTCCGACAACGTGGCGATCGTCGCGAGCACGGCGGTGTTCGCGATGATCCTGTTCCCGGCGTTCGGCGTGGCGCGCATACCGCGCGATCGCGCGACCGGTCGCATCGTATTCCTTACCGTCTCGGCATGGCTGCTCGCGCTCGCCGGCTCGGCAATCGTCATGTTCGCGATGCGCGGCGCGTTGCCGGTGCCGCCGAGCGGATTCCTGCTCTGGGCGGCGGCAAGCGGCATCGCACTCGTCGCGTTTCGGCTCGCCGTATGCGCGACACTCGAACGGATCGTCCACGTGGGCGAACGCATCAGGCCAGTCGCGATCGTCGGCGGCGGTGCACATTGCGTCGCCGTGCTCGAACGGATCGCGCAATCGCCGTCGGCGCGCTATCGCGCGGCAGCCGTGCTCGATCCGGACCGCTCCGCACAACCCGGCGCGAACGGCATCGAAGCCTTTTCCACGCTCGACGCGTTCGCCGCGCACGTGCGGGCGCATGCGATTCCGGAAGTCTGGATCGCGCTGCCGATCACTGAAACCAGCGCCATCGTTCGCGTGCTCGATACATTCCGGCACGACCTCGTCGACGTCCGCCTCGTACCCGACGTCAGCCAGCTCGCGATGTTCGACGGCGCGATGGTCGATCTGGTGGGTGCGCCGGCGATCAACCTGGTCGCCTCTCCGCTGTCGCCCCGCGCGCTGCTTCAGAAAGCGATTTTCGATCGGTTGTTTGCGGCGGCGGTGCTGGTCGGCACGGCGCCGCTGCTGCTCGCGATCGCGCTGGCCGTCCGGCTGTCTTCGCCCGGCCCCGTGCTGTTCCGCCAGTTGCGCAAGGGCGCGAACGGCAACGGGAGAATCATCATGCCAAGGGTCGTCGCCCGATCCGGTATCGATCGTGCCTTTGTCGCCCGTTGCGGCGCCGAGCGCCAACGCGGCGCGCAAGCCGCGGAGCGAATAGCTCGATATGCGTACCGTGCCGCCGGCGCGATAAGGTTCGAGCGGGCCGTCGGGTATCGCCAGTATCAGCGGCGCGCAATCGCCCAGGCTGGCCAGATCCTCGTACGACCAGGCGTCGGAATCGCCGAACAGCACGACCGCGCCGTGTCGTGCAATGCCGGCCGGCAGACTCGACGGGCTGTCGTACACGCTGACGTCGAACCCCCATGCGCGCAGATGCGGCAACGCGAAATCACGCCATCCGGGATGGGCGGCGATCAGCGTCAGCTCTTGTCGGTGAGCCGTGCGCGGCCGATCGAGTGCGACGACGCCAACGCCGAGCGGCAGATGCACCGTGAAACGGCTGCCGACGCCCGGTTCGCTCGCCACTTCGATGCGGCCGCCCATCGCGGCGACAAGCCTGTCGCACAACGCAAGCCCGAGCCCCGTGCCGCCGTAACGCCGCGTGATCGACGTGTCGACCTGCGAGAATGCGTTGAACAGCTTGCGGCGATGTTCAGCGGCGATGCCGATACCGGTATCCTCGACCTCGACCGACAGTTCCGGCGTATCGTGCCCTTCGGCAACGACCGCGACGCGCACGGTTACGCGGCCTGCATCGGTAAACTTGAGCGCGTTGCTCAGCAGGTTGCGGAGCACTTGCGCGAACCGGGTCGGATCGCCGCGCATCCGTTGCGTGCTGCTCGCGTGGATCTCGCAGAACAACTGCACCCGTTTCGCCTTCGCGATCGTCGCGAACGCGTTCAACTCGCGCTCGACCGTCGCGATCACGTCGAACTCGATCGATTCGACCGACATCGCACCGGCCTCGATCTTCGAGAAATCGAGAATGTCGCTGACGAGCGCAAGCAGGCTCGTCGCCGAGGTGCGCAACGTATGAACGCGATCATGCTGGGTCGCGTCGAGCGCCGAGCGCTCGAGCAGTTCGAGGTTGCCGAGAATCACGTTCAGCGGCGTACGGATCTCGTGGCTCATCGCCGCGAGAAACGACGATTTCGCCGCGTTGGCGGAATCGGCCGCGCGCACGGCCTCTTCCAGTTGCTGCACGAGTTGCCGCTTGGCGGTCATGTCCGCGACCGCGGCAATCAGCACGTCCGTGTCCTGATAGCGTGCGCCGCACGCAATGAATTCGAGGTGCAGATGCGCGGCTTCCACGCCGCCCAGCATCAGGTCGTCGTGCAGCACGCCGCCTGCATCGCCGTGCGCCTGCCATGCATCTGCCACTTGGCTCGACAGCGCGTGATAGTCACCGCCGATGCGCGCGACCATGTCGGTCAGCGCAGGGCTCACGAGCATGAAGCGCCCGTCGTCGCGCGCGATCAGCCCGAGCCCGATCGGCGCCATCTCGATCACGCTGCGGCACAGTGCTTCGCTGTCGAACACGCGCTGCGAGCGCGCGTAGAGCGGTACGAATTCGCGCCGATGAAAGCGCAGCAGCAGGCCCCACATGACCACCAGTGCGAGCAGCGTCGCGACGCCGAGCGTGCCGGCCGGACGCGCGACGCCGGCCGCGATGTCGGTCCACGACAGCGCATAGGCAAGTGTCCAGCCCGTCGATTCCAGCTTGCCGTGAAACAACAGGAAACCGTCGCGGAACACGGGCGCGCCCGGCGACGACGCATCGCTCCACCGCGGATTCAGCTTCGACAGGCTTTCCATGCGACCGGTATCGCGCACCGACGGATCGATCGTGACAAGCCGGCCATCGGCCGTCTTGACATAGAACGTGCCTTCCGGGCGATAGTCGGCCAGCCATGAAAGCAGGTACTCGGGCGGATATTCGGTGACGAGCACGGCGAACGGCGTGCCGTTGTCGCGCGCCTCGGCAGCAATCCGGATGCGTGACTGGCCCGACACGGGATCGATAAACGGCTCCAGCCAGCGCACATGCGGACGCTTGTCGGCGATGTCCGAATACGGATGCTCGAAATCGACGCGCAGCGCATCCAGCACACTTGCGCGGCTTTCCGGCGAAACCAGCGCCGGATCGTCGCGGTCCCGGTGGGGAATCAGCGCGAACACACCCGTGCGCGTACTGTAGTGGTAGCCCTCGAGCGTGCGCCCGCGATTGATCGAACTGGCTGCGCAGATGCGCGACAGCAGCATCGACAGCGACAGATAGCGCGCGACTTCGGCCCGGTTGCCGGTTTGCGCCGGCACACCGACGATGAGCGACGGATACGGCCGGGTCTCGATGCGTTGGTCATCGATGAAGAATCCGTCGACGATCGCCGCCGGCGCATCGCTGGCCTCCTGCCAGATCAGTTGCGCGTTCGCGACGCCGTTACGGAACGACGTTTCGCTTACCTGGATTTCGTTGAGCGTCTGCTCCAGGCCGTTCAGGTAGTTGCGCCGCGCCCCTTCGACATAGCCCGAGACGATCGACACCATCCCGAGACCGCAGGCGATCAGGACAAGGATGGTAACGACGATTCCGCCGCCGAACACCGAAATGCTCTGATAGCGACGAAGGGATTGAAGGGGGCTCGGCGACATGACGCACGGCGACGATCGCGAACGCGGCCGGAACGAGGTCGCGCCGGCACCCGTGATCGTCTCGGAAAACACCTGAAAAGAAGGGATTTCCGATCATGCCAAAGGCTCGCAGGGGCGTCCTCATCGCGTGAACCATTTCGTACATGTTGGGTCGCCCGACATCACATTTTCGGACTTGACCGAAATTTGATGCGACAAATCCGAGTCGTTTTTGAATGGCATCGATCGATGCGTTCGGCGGATCGACGGTTCGGACGATGCATTTTCAGGACGTTGGCTTGGGGAGAGGGTCCCGTTCGTGCCGCCGTCCTGCTGCGCGTTGACAGAGCGAATACGAACCGTTCCGACGATTGTCCGGCCGAGTCGGCAGAAGAGGGGAGGTTTCGCGGATCGGCGTGAAGCCTCATGAAAAGCTTCGCTTCGACGAAGGCCGAGCCGGCGATGGTGCACGAGACACCATCGCCGTTCGGCCGGCCCATCCGGCACACATGCCGAACGGGCCTCGGATCGACGTCGCGACAACACGACGTGCCCGGGAAGCGGATGTCGCTGCAACGACCGCCGCCTCCCTACGCGAGACCGATCAGTTCCGGATGGTGCCGAAATTGATACCCGCGAGCGGCACCTTGGCTGCGCCTCCGTTCACGCCATTGCCGCGCATCTGGCCGCCGTTGACACCGGCCAGCCCGCCGTAGAACTGGGTGTAGCCGGCCTTGTAGTCAACACTGCTTCCCGAGTTCGAATTATCGACGGAGCCGAAGTTTGCGCCTGTCAGGCCGCCCAGCCACGCATTCTGCCCGCCGGACACCCGCCCCGTGGACGACCCCGACGCGATCTTGCCGTCGTTTTTCCCGACGAGACCGCCGACCACACTGCGATCGCCGCCCTTCGCCGAACCGGATGCGCTGGATGCATTGATCGACGCGCCCATGTAGTTATGGCCGACCAGGCCGCCGACGTAGCTGTCGTCGCCCGCGACGACGTCACCCGACGCGCTCGACGCCTGCACCTCGCCTTCGTTGCGCCCGATCAGGCCGCCTGCGATGCCCGACCCGGCAATGTCGACGTCCCCGCGCGCGCTGGAACTCATCACCCGGCCGGTATTCCAGCCGACGAGCCCGCCTGCGACGCCGTTCTCGCCGGTCGATACGCTGCCGGCCGCCGACGAAGCATTCACGCTGCCGATGTTGGCGCCGACCAGGCCACCCGCCAAGCTCAGCTTGCCGACCTTGACCTTGCCATCGGCCGACGAACCGTCGATCTTGCCGTCGTTCCAGCCGACGAGACCACCGGCCTTCACGTTGTTGCGACCTTTCACCGTACCGTGCGCATTCGATGCGACCACCGTGCCCGTGCTGCGGTTGCGGCCGACGAGGCCGCCCAGTTGGCTGTCGTCGCCGGTCGAGACGTCGCTGTTCGCGGTGGACGACTTGATCGAGCCCGCGTTATCCCCGACGAGACCGCCCGCCACCGCGCCATTGCCGGCCTGAACGCTGCCGCTGGCCCTCGAAGCCAGTATCGTCGCACGGTTGACGCCGACGAGACCGCCAACCACGCTCGACGCACCGGCAACGACCTTGCCGCCCGCCGTCGACGAATCGATCTTGCCGTCGTTTTCCCCGACCAGGCCACCCGCCTTGGCGTTGTCACCCACGGTGACGTCGCCGGTCGCGTCGGATGCCTCGATCGACGCGCGGTTGTAGCCGACGAGGCCGCCCGCCGTCGCATCATGGCCGGCACGCACGCTCGCAGACGACGAAGCAGCCCTGATTGCCCCGCTGTCGTTGTAGCCGGCGACGCCGCCGACGCGTGCGCCGCGGGCCAGGGCGGTAACGGTGCCTGCTACCTTCACCGCCGAGATGTTGCCCCGGTTGATACCGACCAGGCCGCCCGTCACGCCTGCCGACTCGCTGCTGACCTGTACGTCGACCTGGCTGTTGCTGATGCTCGCCTCCCCGATATACGGCCAGATGACGGTGAGGTTTTCGCCAGCCAGACCGCCGACGGCCAGCGCATCCTTGTCACCCTGGACACGGCCGGAAACGAATGCACGATCGATCTTTCCGCTCAGGTTGCTGCCGACCAGACCGCCGACAATCGCGCGGCCGCTGCCGCTGACCAGGACGTCCTTCGCCTTCACGTTCGTGATGACGCCCCCCATGTTGTAGCCGGTCAATGCGCCGACGATGGCAGGCCTGCCGTCGACCGGTGCGGATGCCCGCACCTTGAATTTGTCGAGCGTGAGGTTGGCGATACGGCCCGAATTGCCCGCGAACAACCCGACGAGCGCCGCGCCCGGGTTCGAGACCGACAGGTCGCGAACGGTATTGCCCAGACCGTCGAACACACCGCTGAACCCGTACTTGTCGCCGCCGAGGCTGCGGAACTGCGCACCCTTGCCGTCGATCAGATTGCCCAGCACGTAGCGGCCGTCCATGTTGCTTTCGACATCGCGCAGCCCCGCGAGATCGTGAATCACCCGATACGCTTCGCCGTTCGCCGAGAACGACGCATTGCGCCCCGACAGCGTGACCACCGCGTCGTCGTTCGTCAGCGTGTGGCCGCTGCCCGAGTTCAGCTCGAGGTGCGCGTTTTCGCCCGTCAATGTCAGCTTGTCCGCGAGTCGAATCTCACGCGCCGCGTTCAACGTCACGCCCGCGTTCGCGCCGCTCGCGTTCAGTGCGCGGTTCAGGTTGACGTTGCCCTGGCGCGACGTCAGCGCCAGCGTGTTGTCGCTCGCCCACGTCACCGCGTCGCCCACCGTCAGGTCCCCCGACGTGTTGGTCAGCGCCACGTTCGTCGTGCCCAGGTTGCGCGACAGCGTTTCGCCGTCGATCGCGGCGTCGGCGTTGCCGTTGCCGCTATTGCCATTGATCCCGCCTCCAATGACGAGACCGCGCTTGGTGGCCGAGCCGACTCCCGCGTTGGCCGCCTCGATCGTCCACAGGCCCGCCTTGCCCGACGCCGCGCGCGTATCCACCTGCACGTCGCGCGACACCGTCACCCGCTCGCCGCGCGTCGTCACCGTGCCGCCCGCCGTCGATGCGTCCTGCGCGCTTGCATCCAGCTTGCCCGCCACTTGCACCTGACCGCCGTCCAGCGTGATCTTCCCGGCGTGATTGCTCAACCCCTTCGCCTCGATCGTCCCGCTGTTCTTCACCACCGAGCCCAGCAGATCGCCTGCCGCGCGCGCCGTCATCAACACTTCACCGCCGTCCGCCTTCAGCAGCCCGCCGTTCTCGGCCTGCGCGTCCACCGCACCGCTTTCCACCTGCAGGTTCAGCAGCCCGTTACCGTCGAAGTTCACGTTGAACGCATTGCCCGCGCCCAGCGCCACGCGACCCATCTGCGCGCGGATCACGCCCGTGTTCGACACTCGCGCGCCCAGCAGCGCAACGCTGCCGCCATCCGCCGCCGTGATCGTCCCCGCGTTCTGCACCGACTGGCCAGACGTGCCCGCGAACCGGTAGCGGCCCGCCAGGAAATCCGCGTCCGACAGGTTCTGCGTCGACGCCACCAGCCCGCCCACGTTCACCTGCGCGCCCGCGCCGAACAGCACCCCGTTCGGGTTCACCAGGAACACGCGACCGTTCGCGTCCAGCTGGCCGTGAATCTGGCTGCCGTTCGCACCGATCACCCGGTTCAGCGCGATCGACTGGTTCGTCGGCTGCTTGAACGACACACGCTCGCCGCTGTCCACGCTGAAGTCCTGCCAGTTCGTGATCAGCTTGTCCGTGTGCTGGTTGATCGACATCGTCTTGTTGTCCGCCGACGTCGCGATGTCCGCCTGGCCGGACTTGATGTCGGCGCCCGTCGGCAACGCGTACGCACCCGACGCCACCAGCCCCAGCAGCGACACGCCCGCCGCGAGCAGACGCTTGCCGCCGCTCGACTTGCCGCGACGGCGCGCCGTTTCCCCGACCGCGCACCAGCCACCCTGCGCTTCGTTCCATACCAATGAATAGGCCCTGTTCATTTTGGTATCCTCTTTAATTTGTTGTGGAAGCCCCGCCTTGCCAGACGGACCGATCACGCCTGCTCAGAAATACTGAGCGGCCTGAACCCATACGCTCGGCGCGGGGGTCGGCGAACCGAACGCCGCGCCGAGCGGCCACGCGGCCGTCAGCGTCACCTGGCGCTTCGCGCCGTACCAGCTCGCGCCAATGCCACCGGCCTGCATGTTCTGCATGTTTCGTTCGTGCGTCCACGGGTGCTTGTTGTCCTGCACGCGCCCGGCATCGACGAATGTGCTGACCTGCCACCCCGGCGCGACGAGATAACGCAACTCCGCGCTGGCCTGCCAGCCCTGGTCGCCGCTGCCGGCACCGAGCGCATACGCGCGCACGCCGTACGGGCCGCCAAGACTGAACTTCTCCGATTCATCGAGGTTGCGCGATGCAAGCTGCGCGCTGAATTGCGTGTACAACTCGAACCGGCGCCCCAGCGCCTGCACACGCAGCGCGCTCACATTCAGCTTGGCAAAACTTCCGATCGACTTCTTCCACGTATCCGCCCCGAACGGATCGTTGTTGCGCAGCCGTCCGATGCCGAACATCACCGAGAACCCGTTGCGGCCGCCGCCCAGCAAGCCGTCCTGACTATTGCCGCTGACGCCGAAGGTCCACAGGCCGACGTTCTTGTCGCGCCGGACGTCGAATATGCCGTAGTCGTCGCGCAGGTTCTTGTTTTCGTACTGGATCTGCGCGGTGACGCTCAGGTTGCGCGCGCGCACGAGCGGCTGCGTCACGTACGCGGTTTGTACGCTCGCGCGGCCTTGAGATTCGAGATCGGAAAAAGCGCCGCCGAGCCGGTAGCGCAGCGACGAATACGCGACGCCGACCCGCGTCGACGCGGGCCCGACCGGTACCTGGTAAGCGGCACGGTAGTAGCGCTGCAACCCGTTGCTGAGGAGCCCACGCACGCTCAGGCGATCCCCGAGCCGCAGCGGTGAATTGACGTCGACACTGGCGCCGAGACGGTAGCGCCCGAGCGCTACGTCGCCGAAGTTGTCGAATTCGAGCGATCCGGACGCGAGCGGCCCTTTGTCGGCGTCGACGACGAGATCGGTGGTGCCGGGCATTTCGCCCGGACGCAACGTGCCGCGCGCACTGACGCCGGCCAGGTCGTCGAGCAGCAACAGGCGGCGCTCGAGATCGGGCCCGCGTACGACATCGCCCGGACGCAGCGCCGAGAGCGGCTGGCGCAGCGCGACGCCGAACACGCGCGAATGGTTCTGGATCTTGATTTCGCCGTAGCGCCCTTCGGCGATCTCGATACGCACGACGCCGTCGTCGATGTCCTGGCGAGGCAGGTATGCACGTGCAAGCACGTAGCCATGGCGGCGATAGTACGCGGTGATGCGCCCCGCAGCGCGTTGCAGTTCCGCGAAACTCAACGTGCCGCCAGCCAGATCGGCGACGAGCGGCAGCAGTTTGTCGCTGGCGAACACGGTATTGCCGTCGAGCGCGAACGCGCGAACGAACACGCGCGGCCCGGACTCCGGCGCGCTCTCGGCGGCCTCTTGAGACGGCGGTACCGTCAGCTCGGGCGTGGTTTCCGCCGGCAGATCCGGACGCGGCGCCTCGATGTCGCGCATCGCGCGACCCGCGTCCGGGACTTGCGCGTGTGCCGACCCGAACAGGCCCGCAGCACCGCCGCAGATCAGGGCAACGCACAATGCGTGACGGGCCCTCGGCGCCACGCTTGCTCCACGCGACACGACATACAAACAGGCGCCGGGTGACCGCGTCGCCTCAACGTTACCGATTTCGACGCGACGACGGTCGACGACTTGCATAGGATCTACTCGCATGGAACACATTCGGACCTCGCCGGCGAGGCACTCGCCAGCTTTAACTCAAGCGCCGAATGCTACAGACAGACATTTCGCATGTATTTAGATCACGTACGAAAATTCGTGACCGAATTGTTAATTGCGGGTGCAACTGCACGATGCGTGATCCGGGTCGCGTCACGCACGACTTCCCGCACGAAACGCGAGCAGAACTGCCGGCGTGACGCGAGATTGAAACCCCGTGTCATAGAGCACGCCGATCCGGCGCATTGCCACGTCGACGAGGCCGCGCCGCCGCGCGGCGTCGGGCGGCGGCTTCAATCGCGCGATCACGCACGCGCCGCGATCCGAGCGTGCGAGAAACCGCGACATCGTCGTCACGCGCGACAGCGGAAACGTGCTTTCCGCGACGAGCGGCTCGCCGCCGCGCTCGCGACTTCGAGAAACGGCCGCACCGTCACGCGGATGAAGACGATGTCGCCGATCTCGGGTTCGACCGGCAACGGCATCGTGTCCGGCTCGACCGTACCGACAGCGAAAAGATGGCGCCAGCGTATGCCCTGCCGGCGCACCATGAGCAGCTGAGAACCCGTGTCGATCGACATGCGAACCTCACTCGAGCGGGATGACCGCGAGCATGTCAGCCGCGGCCACATCGCGCATCGGGGAATCGCTCCGCGCCCCGCGGGAGCGAATTCCGGTACTGGCGCGCGGCGCGCGCGCAATCGTCAGCGATTCGCGCCCAGCGCCACGCGCAGCCGCTCCATCAGCCGTGTGTAGTGCCGCACCACATCGGCCTTGTCCGCCACGTTCGCGGTCGAGAACCGCTCGGACCACGCCGCCTTCCATTCATACGTGCCGTGCACGCTGCGGTCGCCGTCCGGCGCGTGGATCAGCGAACGGATCCGAGCGTCGCGGCCCGGCCCCGTATGCATCTCGAACAATGCGTGGATGAACGTGTGATACGCGTCGTACACGTCGTCGTCGAACAGGTAGCGGTAGATGTGAAACGTGCGGTCGAGTTCGCGCTTCGCGCGGATCACGTCGTCCGGCGAAATGTCCTTCCAGTACCCGATCCACGTGTAGAAGCACAGCAGCGCATTGAGCTGCGGCGCGACCGTGTCGTACAGCGTGAGCCGCTTCTCGATCAGCCGCTGGTTGGTCCACTGCACGAGCTCGAGCCGCTTCAGCCGGCGCGCGACGAGCCAGCCCAGGCACGCGACCGACAACGGCGTCAGCACGCCGAGCACGAGCTTGACGATTTCCAGCGAATTCCACGGATTGTTGAATGGCTGCATGAATGGCTCGACAAGAAAGACGCACCGCCCGGCGGATCGCATCGCGCACGGCGCGCGTGTTCGTCGATTGCCTCGCGGTTGACCGTTAGTTGCTTGCGCATCGAAGCCGCACCGTGATGCAGCCGGTGCGCGGCGATGCGGCTCGTCCCGCCAGTGTATCGGCCGAATGTCACCGACCGGTGACGATTTGCCGAATCGTCGTCATGCAACCGCCCGCGTTACGTCGGCAGCGCCGACGTGAGCTTGACCTTCTGCATCGGAATGTCGGTCTTGACGCTCAGCACGCCCGGGATGCGCGTCAGGTATTCCATCTGGAAGCGCCGGTAGTCGTCGATGTCGGCGGCCACCACGCGCAGCAGGAAATCGCAGTCGCCGGCCATCAGGTGGCATTCGACCACTTCCGGCATCTGCTGGACAGCCTCGGCGAAGCGGTTCACGGATTCCGCGTCCTGCCCCTTCAGCCACACGCGAGTGAAGATCGTCAGCCCCTTGCCGACCTTCGCCGGGTTCAGCACGGCCACGTACTTCTCGATCACGCCCGCTTCCTCGAGCAGCCGCACGCGCCGCAGGCACGGCGACGGCGACAGCCCGACCTCGTGCGCGAGTTCCACGTTCTGCATGCGGCCGTCACGCTGCAGCGCGCTCAGGATCCGCCGGTCGATAGCATCCAGCTTCATTGGCATCAAATTCCAAAAAAATCGCAAATCACTCGTTCAATGCCAAATTCTCAGGAATATTGGTCCGCAACGCAACCCGATTCGAGTCAAAAAAGCAGACAATCCTACTCCCCCGAAGGAGGAGTAATGAGCAGTAGCGTTTCAACGTCGTCCGGGCTTCGCGACAAGCCCGCCTATGTCGCCGAGATGGGCCGCGGATTGCGCGCGGCGCTGCCCGTCATGCTGGGTTTCGTGCCGTTCGCGCTGGTGCTCGGCGCACAGGCCGCGCAAAAAGGGCTGAGCCTGCTCGAGGTCCCGATGATGACGGGCCTGAACTTCGGCGGCGGCTCCGAATTCGCGGCGATCCATCTGTGGACGTCGCCACCGCATATCGCGCTGATCGTCGCGATGTCGTTCCTCGTGAATTCGCGCCACATCCTGATGGGTGCCGCGTTCGCGCCATACATCCGGCGCCTGCCGCGCCGCCGCGCGTTCGCGGCGCTGTTCTTCATGTGCGACGAAAGCTGGGCGATGTCGCTCGCCGACGCGCGCTCGCGCTCGGCCTCGCACATCAGTGTCCCCTATTACGCGGGCATCTGCTCCGGGCTGTACCTGACGTGGATCTCGATGACGACGCTCGGCGCTGCGGTCGGCCCGACGATCGGCAACGTCGAGCAGTACGGCTTCGACATGGCATTTACGGCCGTGTTTCTGGTGCTGCTGCGCGGAATGTGGAAGGGCATGCGAGCGGGCCGCCCGTGGTTCGTGAGCCTTGTCGTCGCAGCCGGCACGCACCTGGCCGTGCCCGGCGCGTGGTACGTCGCGGCCGGGGCGTGCGCGGGGCTGATCGCCGCGCTGCTGTGGGAGCCGCGCGATGCTGCCTGATTTCGCGACGGTCGCGACCATCGTGCTGATGGCGTCGACCACCTACCTGTCGCGCGTGCTCGGCTACGTGCTGCTGCGCAACCGCACGCTGAGCCCGCGAATGGCATCGGTGATGGAAAACGTGCCGGGTTGCGTGCTGATCTCGGTAATCGCGCCGGCCTTCGTGTCGACGCGCCCGGCCGACCTGCTCGCGCTCGCCGTCACGCTGATCGCGGCGACCCGCCTGTCGATCCTGCCGACCGTGATCGTCGGCGTCGTGTCGGCCGGCCTGCTACGGCATCTGCTCGGGTAATCGGATCACGCGGGCGGCACATCGAACCGGAAGACGGGCGCGCGATGCGCCCGTTTTCGTATCCGCGTGCGGGGTGCGGTGCGCTGAGGTGCGGCATGACACGACACAACATGCGCCGCAACGGGATGCTAGCCTTGCGGGTGTACCCGCGATGCCTTTCCCCTCTCATTGCCTACCTGCGAGGATCGTCCCGATGCAAGAAACCCGCCCGCTGTTCGACCGCGTCCTGCTCACCAACGACGACGGATTCGACGCCCCCGGCCTTGAAGTGCTCGAACAGGTCGCCACGCAACTGGCGCGCGAAGTCTGGATCGTCGCGCCGGCGGAGGACCAGAGCGGCACGTCGCATTCGCTGAGCCTGCACGAACCGCTGCGCGTGCATCGCAAGGGCGAGCGCCGTTTTGCGGTGCGCGGCACGCCGGGCGATTGCGTCGCGATCGCGGTCAGCCACCTGATGAAGGACGCGCGGCCCGACTTCGTGCTGTCCGGCGTCAATCGCGGCGCGAACCTCGGCACCGAAACGGTGTTCTCCGGCACGGTCGGCGCCGCGATGACGAGCATGCTGGTCGGCGTACCGGCGATCGCGCTGAGCCAGGCGTTCGTCGACCGCAACGCGGTGCCGTGGCATACGGCGCTCACGCACGCACCGGACGTGATTCGCCGGCTCGTCGCGGCCGGCTGGGACAGCGACGCCTGCCTCAACGTGAATTTCCCGGCGCGGCCGGCCGACGACGTGCGCGGCCTGAAGGTGACGAACCAGGGCGCCGGCACGCTGCAAGGCGTCGACATCGTGTCGGGGCGCGATCCGCGCGACATCGAATACCACTGGCTGAAACTGGCGCGCGCACCGCGCGACGACGATGCGGATTCGGAAACGGCCGCGCTCGGCGAAGGCTATATCGCGGTCACGCCGCTGAAGTTCGAACGCACGCACGATCAGGCGCTCGCGCGGCTGCGGTCGAACCTCGGCTGACCTGGAGAGCCTTTACCGGTCACGTCAGGTTCATTCCCCCGTCGAGCATCACGATCTCGCCCGTCACATAATCGGACGCGACGAGCATCGCAACCGTCTGCGCGACGTCGTCCGGCGTCGCCGCACGGCGCATCGGCGCGCGCTCGCGCCAGAGCTGCTGCGCGTCGGTCCAGTCCGCGGTCAGCGGCGTATCGACGAGCCCCGGCGCCACCGCATTGACGCGAATCGCCGGCGCGAGCGTACGCGCCAGCAAGCGAGTCGTGTGATTCAGCGCGGCCTTCGCCGCCGCATAGGGAATCGACGCCCCCTTCGGCCGCACGCCGGCGTGCGAGCTGACGTTGACGACGCACCCGGCACGCCCGCTCGACGCCGCCTCGAGCAGCGCGGGCTGCGCTTCGGCGACGAGCCGAAACGGCGCGATCACGTTGATCTCGTGCATCTCGCGCCACACGTCGGGCGTCGCGGCGGCGAGATCGTCGTGCGGAATCACGCGGCTGACGCCCGCATTGTTGACCAGCACGTCGAGGCGGCCGTGCACCGCCAGCGCGTCGCGAATCAACCGCACGCGCTCCGCATCGTCGGCGAGATCGGCCTGCACGTAGGTCGCGCCGAGTTCGCGCGCCATCGCGCGGCCGGTGTCGGCGGAACTGCGCGAATGGAGGATCACCGCGTAGCCGTCCGCCGCCAGGCGTCGCGCGATGGCCGCGCCGATTCCCGACGTCGATCCGGTGACGAGCGCGACAGGCCGATGCACGCGCGACGCGCGCGGCTCGGCGACGGTTTCGGTTTCAGGTTCCGTTTCGGAAATCGGGGCATTCATCGGCGGATGCGGCGCGTCCATGGCGTGGAATCCTGTCAGTGGCGTTTCCGCATCATAAGCATGACGACGGCCGATGCGGATGCGTGCCGTCTACGGCCGTTTCGGCAGGTCGACGAAATCCTCGAGCTCGCCGGCGATGTAAAGCCGCTTGCCGATTCTCGGGTATTCGCAGACGTCGTGTTCGAGGCGCTGGCCGAGGATGAACAGTTCCAGCGGCACCTCGCCGGTGTTCTGCAACGTGTGTGCGTCGCCGCCGCGCGGAAAACCGAGGAAATCGCCCGGGCCGATTTCGCACGTGCGTTCGCCGATCGTGACCGAGCCGGTGCCGGACAGCACGTACACGCATTCTTCCTCGTACAGGTGGCGGTGATACTCGGCCGATTCGTGCCCGGGCATCAGGGTGAGCAGGTGCGCGCCGATCTGCGTGAGGCCGGTCAGGTCGCTGAGCTGTCGTTTGAGGCGAACGGCATTGGGATTGAGCGAATGCACCGCGCGCGTCGGTTCCATCTTCGCGATGTCGGCGGCTTTCAGCAGCTCCCGGGGAGGTGTCGTGGACATGGGGATCTCGTCGGCGTGAATACTGCGGTTGAGCGCGCCGCCCGGGCCGGCACGGCGCGCATGCCGCGTTATTGTCCGACATTTTCACGCAGACGAGCTGCACATCTCCAGATACGGATAGCCGGCGGCGGCGGCACGCGCGCGACGCATTCGCCGCCGCCGCTCAACCCACATGCACGCCGCGCAGCGTCGTCAGCAACGCGACGAGACGGTCGACGTGCTCGTCCTCCGTGCGCCACGACGACACGCTGATCCGGAACGCCGGCCGCCCCTGCCATACGGTCTGCCCGAACCATACGTCGCCCGAATCCTGCGCGGCCTGAAGGATCGCGATCGTCTCGTCGTCGGTGCCGGCGCGCACGAGCACCTGGTTCAGCACGACACGGTTCAGCACGTCGTAGCCGGCCGCGCGCAGGCCGTCCGCGACGCGCTGGGCCTGTGCGCAATGCCGCTCGACCATCGTCGCCACGCCGGCGCGGCCGAGCGCACGCAGCGCGGCCCACACCGGAATGCCGCGCGCACGCCGCGAGAATTCGAGGTTCAGGTTCTTCTGCGCATCCTGCGCGCCGCTCAGGTAGACGGCATCGCTGTTCATCGCGGTCGCGAGCGCGGCCGCGTCGCGGCAGATCACCATCGCGCCGTCGTACGGCGTGTTGAGCCACTTGTGGCCGTCGGTGGTCCAGCTGTCCGCGCCGTCGATGCCGTCGGTCAGCGCGCGCTTCGACGACGCGCGCGCCCACAGCCCGAACGCGCCGTCCACGTGCACCCACGCGCCGGCGGCCTTCGCGCGCGGAATCAGCGCCGCGAACGGATCGAATTCGCCGGTGTTCACTTCGCCGGCCTGCACGCAGAGGATCGTCATGTCGTCGAGCGGCGGCAATTGCGCGGGGTCGATGCGGCCATGCGCGTCGACCGGCGCGACGATCAGGCGCTTCATCCCGAAGCCGAGCACGCGCAGCGCCTTCTTCACCGTGATATGCGCGAGCTCCGAGAGCACGACCTTCACCTCGGGTGCGCCGATCAGGCCGTCCGCGTCGACGTCCCAGCCCTTGCGCGCGAGCAGCGCACGCCGCGCGGCCACCAGCGCGACCAGCGTGCAGGCCGTCGCGCTCGTGCCGAAGCCGACCGCGCTGCCTTCCGGCAGCCCGAGCACGTCGACGACCCAGCGCGCGGCCTGCCGCTCGATCGTCGCGGCCACCGGCGAATTCGCGAACGACGACGCGCACTGGTCCCACGCGAGCATCAGCCGCTCGGCGGCTGCTGCGGCCGGCAGCGTCGCGCCGATCACGAAGCCGAAGTAGTTCGGGCCGTTCGACGCGACGGTCGCGGGCGTGCCCTTGTCGTCGAGCAGGCGCAGCACGTCGTCGGCCGGGCGGCCCGCATCGGGCAGCGGCTCGTCGAAGGCCGCAAGACCCGCGAGCGCCGCCGCGTCGGGATAGGCGCGCCGTTCGTCGGTCGCGGCGAGATACGCTTGCGCGCGCCGGTCGGCATCGGCCAGCAGGGCGAGTTCATCCATGTCGATTGCCTCTGTGAAGATCAGAGTTGCAGGAGGTCGCGGCCCAACCGATGCAGCGCATCGTCGATCCGCTTGTAGTACGTGAACTTGCCGACGCGCGTCGCCCGCACGAGCCCGGCATCCGCGAGGATCCGCATGTGGCGCGTGGTCGTCGCCGGCGCGATGCCGAGCTTCTCGGTGATGTACGTGCAGCACACGCCGAGCTCGTCGAAGTCGCCGTGAGGCTGCGGCGGGAAATGCTTGCGCGGCTGCTTGAGCCAGCGCATCACGGCCAGACGGCTTTCATTGGCCAGTGCGCTGATGCGGGTGACGTCGTCCATGGTTCCGGTCTCGTTTGACGTTTTGAATATTAGCTAAATGACGAAACGTGGACAACCCGCTTCGCGGGCGATCTTGCGTTCACTGTCGCGGGGGAAGCGGCCCCGTTCCGCTACTGCGCCGCATTTGGCGTCATCGCGTCGGACGCTGACGCGCGAACGCATCGGCCGCGGCGCGATCCGGTTGCGCTCACCCCGCCGCCAACGCCTGCGCCAGCCGTTCGATCAGCGCCCGCACGCGCCGCGGCTGCACCGCACCGCCCGGGTAGACGATCTGCAGGTCGACCTCGCCCGGCGAGAATTCGCGAAGGATCTCGACCAGCGCGCCGGACGCCAGATCCTGCTCGACGTCGAGCAGCGACTTCAGCGCAATCCCGTGCCCCGCGACGCACCACGCGCGCACGAGCGCGCCGTCGTTGGCGACGCGCCGGCCACGCACCGTCACGCGCTTCGGTTCGTCGTCGATACGGAACGGCCACTCGGCATACAGCTCCTGGCCGAAGCGCATCACGATGCAGTCGTGCGCGGCAAGCTCGGCCGGATGCCGCGGCGTGCCGTGCGCGGCGAGATACGCAGGCGCGGCGCACACCACGCGGCGCGAGCGGCCGAGCGAGCGGCTGCGCAGCGCGCTGTCCGCGAGCTGGCCGCGACGGATCGCGAAGTCGAGCCCCTGCCCGACGAGATCGACGTAGCCGTCGCCGAGATGCAGGTCGACCGTGACGCCCGGGTGCTCGGCGAGGAACGCGTCGACCACCGGCACGACGCGCGCCTGCCCGAGATCGGCCGGCGCGCTCAGCCGCACGGGCCCCGACAGCGTCTGCGCGCCGAGCCGCACGCGGCTTTCGAGTTCGTCGGCCTCGGCGAGCAGGCGCCGCGCGCCCGCGACCAGCGTGCGGCCCTCGTCGGTCAGGCTGATCGCGCGGGTCGTGCGCGTGAGCAGCGCCGCGCCGTAGTGGCGCTCGAGCGCCGTCAGCCGCTCGGAAACCGTGGCAGGCGACAGGCCGACCTCGCGGCCGGCCGCGGCCAGCCCGCCCTTCTCCACGATGCGCAGGAACAGCGCGAGGTTGTCGAGCAGCATTCTTCGCTTCCTCCGAAGGATATTTTCGAAGTCTGCCCAATTATCCGGATGAACCGCAAGCGCTAGAGTGAACGCTCACCTTGCCGACGCCCGCTCGCGCCGGCCTCGACGACGAAAGGACACCCGCCATGGAATACCGCACGCTCGGCCGCTCCGGCCTCAAGGTTCCCGCGCTGAGCTTCGGCGCAGGCACGTTCGGCGGCACCGGCCCGTTGTTCGGCGCCTGGGGCAACACGGACGTCGACGAAGCGCGCCGCCTGGTCGACATCTGCCTCGAAGCCGGCGTCAACCTGTTCGACACCGCCGACGTGTACTCGGACGGCGCATCCGAGCGCGTGCTCGGCGCCGCGATCCACGGCCGGCGCGACCAGGTGCTGATCTCGACCAAGACGGGCCTGCCGACCGGCAATGGCCCGAACGACGCCGGCACGTCGCGCGCACGGCTGATCCGCGCGGTCGACGACGCGCTGCGCCGCCTCGATACCGACTACATCGATCTGCTGCAGCTCCATGCGTTCGACGCGGCCACGCCGGTCGAGGAAGTGATGTCGACGCTGGACGACCTCGTGCGCGCGGGCAAGCTGCGCTACATCGGCGTGTCGAATTTCGCGGGCTGGCAGATCATGAAATCGCTCGCGCTAGCCGACCGGCACGGCTGGTCGCGCTACGTCGCGAACCAGGTCTACTACTCGCTCGTCGGCCGCGACTACGAGTGGGACCTGATGCCGCTCGGCGCGGACCAGGGCCTCGGCGCGCTGGTGTGGAGCCCGCTCGGCTGGGGCCGGCTCACCGGCAAGATCCGCCGCCACGCGCCGCTGCCCGAACGCAGCCGCCTGCACGATACAGCCGGCTTCGGGCCGCCGGTCGACGACGAACGGCTGTACGACGTGGTCGACGCGCTCGACGCGATCGCCGAGGAAACCGGCAGGACCGTGCCGCAGATCGCGCTGAACTGGCTGCTGCAGCGCCCGACCGTGTCGTCGGTGATCATCGGCGCGCGCAACGAGGAACAGTTGCGCCAGAACCTCGGTGCGCTCGGCTGGTCGCTGACCGATGCGCAAGTCGCGAAGCTCGATGCGGCGAGTGCGATCGAAGCGCCGTATCCGCACTTCCCGTATCGCCGGCAGGACGCGTTCGCGCGGCTCAATCCGCCGATGCGCGGGTAAGTGGAGCAGCGGACCGTCGCGCTCCGATGCAATGATGCAACGACGTGGCGACGTGGCGACGTGGCGGCGTGGAGACACAGTGTCGTAACGGCGTAACGGCGTAGAGGCATAGAGGCATAGAGGCGTAGAGGCGTAGCGGCGTAACGGCGTAGCGACGTAGCGACGACACGGCGCGACGGCCGTCACCGCGCGGCCAGCACGCGGTCGATCATCTCGCCGATCTGCCGCGCGAGCCCGTCCATCCGCTCGGCCGGCACGCCGCCGTAGCCGAGCACGAGCCCGTTGTAACCCGCCGCGGTGCCCGGCAGGCAGAACGACGACAGCGGCCGCAGGATCAGCCCGTGCGCCTGCGCGACGCGGCTCAGTTCCGTGTCGGCCACCGGCACGTCGAGCCGCGCGGACAGATGCATGCCGCCCGCGCCGCCCGACACCGTCAGCCGCGTATTCAGCCGCCGCGCCAGTGCGTCGTGCAGTGCGTCGCGCCGCTCGGCATACACACGGCGCATGCGCCGCAGATGGCGCGTGAAATGCCCGGCGTCGATGAAATCCGCGAGCGCGCGCTGCTCGACGGCGCGGCCCTGCAGCATCAGCGCGCCCGCCGCGTCGCGCAGCGGCTGCGCAAGCGCGGGCGGCACGACCATGAAGCCGAGCCGCAACGCCGGAAACATCACCTTGCTGAAGGTACCGAGGTAGATCACCGGCGCGTCGTCGGCGAGCCCCTGCACGGCCGCGTGCGGCGTGCCGTGGTGGCGGAACTCGCTGTCGTAGTCGTCCTCGACGATCCATGCGCCGGCCGCGCGCGCCTGCGCGACGAGCGCGAGCCGCCGTTCGAGGCTCATCACCGCGCCGAGCGGATATTGGTGCGACGGCGTGATGTAGACGAGCTTCGGCGGACGATCGCGCCAGTCGTCCGGATGCGGCGCGAGCCCCTGCGCATCGACGCCGATCGGCTCAACGCGCAGGTCGGCCGCGAGAAACGCGTTGCGCGCGCCGTGGTAGCCGGGGTTCTCGATCCATGCGACATCGCCCACGTCGGCCAGCGCGCGGGCGCACAGGTCGAGCGCGCCCTGCGTGCCGTCGGTGACGATCACCTGCGCGGCGTCGCAGCGCACACCGCGCGACGCGCGCAGATAGCCGGCGATCGCGTCGCGCAGCACCGCGTCGCCTTCCGCGGACTGATAGCCGAGCTGCGCCGGCCCCGCCGAGCGCCATGCGCGCTCGACGCAGCGCCGCCACTGCGCGAGCGGGAAGGCGTCGACGGCCGGCACGCCCGGCATGAACGGCAGCGATTCGTCGAGGCCGCTCGTCGCGCGCTCGGCCTGCGCGACGCGCCGCGACAGCGCCGCCGTAGCGCCGGCGGACGCCGCGGCGGCGACCTGCGACCCGCGCAACCCCATCCGGGCGACCACCGTGCCCTGCCGCGTGCCGGTCACGAACCCTTCCGATGCGAGCCGCTCGTACGCGTACAGCACCGAATTGCGTGCGATGCCGAGCTCGTCGGCCAGCGTGCGCGATGCGGCAAGCCGCGTTCCCTCGGCGATCCGGCCGCTCAGGATCGCGTCGCGCAGGCACGCGTACAGCCGCTGCTGCTGCGACATCCGCGTGGCCGCGTGCGGCCCCGCTTCGCGCTCGAAGGTCGACAGCAGCAACGCGTAATCCATCGTGGCTCCAGATTGTGTGGATGTCATGGGTCTACACATGGTGCCACGAACTTTCTATCGTAGATGTCTGCGCGCGTTTCCGGCCGTGCCGGCAACGCTTCATTCCATCCATCCTCGAGAGGTTCGCGACCATGAACGCTACCGACACCGGCCTGACCGTGCGCCCCGTGCGCGAAGACGATTTCGACGACTGGCTGCCGCTGTGGGACGGCTACAACCGCTTCTACGGCCGCTTCGGCGATACCGCGCTGCCGCGCGAGATCACGCAGCTCACGTGGTCGCGCTTCTTCGACGGCTACGAGCCCGTGCATGCGCGTGTCGCGGAACGCGACGGCCAGCTCGTCGGGCTCGTGCATTTCCTGTATCACCGGAGCACGACGCTGGCCGGGCCGACCTGCTATCTGCAGGATCTCTTCACGCTCGAGCGCGAACGCGGCAAGGGCGTGGGCCGCGCATTGATCGAAGCCGTGTACGACGCCGCGCAGGCGCAGCGCGCCGAACGCGTGTACTGGCAGACGCACGAGACGAATCGCACGGCGATGCGGCTCTACGACACCGTCGCGGAAAAAACCGGATTCGTGATCTACCGGAAGGTCTTGCCGCGCTGATCATGCGGCGTGCCGCAGGCCGCAGGCCGCACGCCGCACGCCGCGCGGCCGCGACGGTTTCAATCCAGCGGCCGCGCCTTGATCCACAGGAACAGCGGCACGCGCGACCACTGCTTCAGCGTGTCCGTGTCGGCGCGATCGGGCAGCGGCTCGCGCAGCGACACGATCGCGAAGCCGGCCGCCTCCAGCGCATCCATGTAGGCCTGGAGCGGCAGCGACCAGCCCGCGAAGTGCATCGACAGCCCGTCGCGCGTTTCCACGCCCTCGAAATGCTCGCTGCCGAAATACGTGCCTTCGAGCACGAACGGCGCGTCGGGCTGCGGCCCCGCGAAACGGCCGCGATCGCGGAACGGATGCACGAGCGACACGAACAGCAGCCCGCCCGGCTTCAGCACGCGACGTGCCTCGCGCAACGCGGCCGCCATGTCGTCGAGGTCCATCAGCACGTTGTATGCCATCACGATGTCGAAGCTGGCCGGATCGAACGGCAGCGAGGCGGCATCGGCGAGCGCGTAGCGGTGCGCCGATGCCGCGCGACGCGCGGCGTCGAGCATCGCGGGCACCGCGTCGCTCGCGGTCACGTCGTAGCCGAGCGCCTTCAGTTCGCGGCTCACGCGTCCCTCGCCGCAGCCGATCTCCAGTGCGCGGCCGGTGCCGCGGCCGAGGTAGGCCGCCAGCCCGTCACGATACTTCCAGAACGCATCGTGGCCCGGCCTGCCGGCCCAGTCGATCCATTGGTCGGCGACGTGCGTCCAGTGTTCCGTGATGGCTTTGCTGTCGGTCATGTTGGCTCCCGATCGGTGTTCGTCGTGCTGGTTCAGGATGCGCATGGTAAGCCGAAGCGGCGGTGCGCGTGAGCGCGTCGCGCGGCACGAGGCCGCCGCGGCCGGTTTCCGTTTCCGGCGGCGGCGTTCTACAGTTGTTACGACGGACGACATGCGCCGCCGGACATCGTTCGCGTTCGGCGCGCGTGCCGATACACCCCCGATTCCGAGGAACGTCCATGCCGAGTATCGTCGCCGGCCCCGCCGATCTGCCGCCGAGCCCCGTCGCCGCCGAAACGCGGATGGTGCACGACGTCGCCACGCTGCAGCCGTCGGACTATCGTTCGGCCGACGGGTCGTCGTGGGTCATCGCCACCCTCACGCCGGCCCCGGACAGCGGCGAAAACGTGACCGGCAATACCTACTTCGATACCGCGAAGCGGCAAACCGTCGCAGTGCCCGACGCGCGTCGGCGTTACGCGAACCGCGGCACCTGGCAGGTCGTCGCGAGTTCCAGCCCGTCGGTGCCCGCCACCGGCCGCTACGACTGGCTCACGCTCGCATGGCTGCCGATCAACGGGCGGCCGCTGCCGCAAACGCCCGAGCATCTGTATTCGCCGTTCATTCGCGGCGGCACGATCGTCTATCGGTGGAATCCGGCCGCGCAAGGCGGCGAGCAGTTCGGCAACGTGCGGATGATCTTTCCGGCGTGGCAACAGCAGGTCGCGGACGTGCTGCGCGCCGCGCCCGGCGACGTCGCGCAAGCGGCGGCGGCGCCCGCATCGGCGCTCGATCGCGTGCAGCAGGACGGCAATCCGATGGCCGCCGTGCTCGACTTCGCCGCCGCGCTGCATGAGGAACCGGCCGACCGGATCGCTGCGCGCCTGCCGGCATTGCTGCGCGCGAGCGACCTGCACGAAGTGTCGGCGATCGTGTTTCAGTGCATCGCCGCATCGCGAGAAGCGGACCGGCCGCGCTTCGTCGAGGCGATCAACGGGTCCGTCACCTCGATCGACGACGGCGCGCGCCTGCTCGCCATCGCCTACGGCGCATTCGCGGCCGGCAGGGCGAAGCCGCGTCCGTTCAGTGATGCCGAACAGGCTGCGCGCATCAACGATGTGTTCGCGGCCTTGAAGCAGCGGACGTCGGCACTCGGCGTGCCGGCCGGACAGGGTTCGCCGTGGTACGAATTCTTTACCGCGTACCGGCTTGGCGGTGCGCCTTCCGGCTCGAGCGGAAGCAGGCAGTAATTACCTGGCCTGCGCGAACGTCGGCGGCCTGATGCGTCGCAAGACTTCGACGAAAACGACGTCGTCCTGAATGCCGGCGCCCGGCATGCGATTCGCACGCGTCGGGCGGTGCATGGCGCGCGGTCGCCAAGGGAACCCGTGTGCGTCCCGTAGGGTCGAAACGTCACATGACCGTCGACGGCATCGCGTTCGCCGGTCGATCCACGATCCCCGCACCCTCTTCTCCCCATGTTGAGCATCGGTCCCTTCTCGATCCGCGTCGTCGCGGTAGCCGCCGCCGCGCTGCTGGCGTGGCTCGTAGCCCGCTTCATTCAGCGCCGCCCGCCCGACGGACATCACAAGAGCGCGTCGAGCCTGATCCTCGACGTGCTGCTGCTCGGGCTGGTCGCCGCGCGTATCGGCTATGTCGCGCAATGGTGGCGCGACTACGCGACGACGCCGCGCGCCATCGTCGCGCTCGGTGACGGCGGCTTCGACTGGCGCATCGGCATCGCCGCCGCACTGGCGTTCGCCGTCTGGCGGCTGCGTCGCCTGCCCGCGCTGCGCAAACCCGTGGCGGCCGGCATCGTCGCGGGCCTCGCCGCGTGGGGCATCGCGCAAGGCACGCTGGCGACACTGCAGCGCACCGCGCCGCCGTTCGCCGCGCTGCGGCTCGAAGCGCTCGATGCGACGCCCGTCATGCCGCAACGCTTTGCAGGCAAGCCGGTCGTGGTGAACCTGTGGGCGACGTGGTGCGCGCCGTGCCGGCGCGAGATGCCGCTCCTCGAACAGGCGCAACGCGATCATCCGGGCATTACGGTGCTGATGCTCAACCAGGGGGAAAACGCGCAGGCCGTGCGCGCGTTCCTCGAACAGCAGGGGCTGCGCTTCGACAACGTGCTGCTCGATCCGTCGTTGCATGCGATGCATGCGTACGGATCGCGCGGGCTGCCCACGACGCTGTTCTTCGATGCGAAAGGCGAGCTCGTCGAATCGCACATGGGCGAGCTCACCGCCGCGCGCTTGAAGGATGCGGTGGCGCAGCGTTTCGGTCAGTGATGTCGTCGGCAGCCTGCTCGACGCCACGATCGATCGTCGATGGCAGCGCGCGTTCCCGCAGCCGCGACCGACTCGACCGCCGACACGCCGGCACTTCGACTACCATCGGCGACGCTCACGGCCTCGACAACACCATCACCCGCCCCGACACGCGCTGAAGCTTCAGCCACCCCGTGTCGGCGGTAAACCTGAGCTGCTGCAACGGGAAATCGAATCCCGCCTTCTGCGCGGCGCTGACCACCGCATCGGCGATCCAGCGAATCAGTTCCTTTCCTTCGTCGGTCGTCTGGTGACCGTTCTGGACACCATAGAAATAGCGGTTCCCTGCGTTGACTTCGTTCTGCAACTGCATCCAGTGCCCCGGGAGGCCGGGCAGGGTCCTGAACAGGTCGGCCACGCGCTGCGTCGTCAGGCCGCGCGCCCACAACGCGCCGTTCACGGCGGGCCGCGCCAGGTTGTGACGGTCTGCGTCCTGTGCCTGTCCCTTGATCTCGCCTTTCAGACTATCGGGTTTCGTCATCGCACTGTCCTCGTGAGGGCCCGGTAACGGGCCGATTGAATGAATAATGCCGCCGAATAGCGAGCGCACGCGCGTCTTGCACGATACCGCTAATCTCAAAATTGATCGCCTGTCAGGTATATCAGGCCGGCGTCCGGTAATATCGCGCGCAAAAATCATCCTCGTCCGATAGGCGTCGCGACAGCAGGCCGATATGCTTCGTCGGGTGCGGTGCCGGTGAAATGCCCTGTTCAAGTTCGGAGTGAGCCGGTCATCGAGCTTCATCGGCGCCGCACCCCGCTTCGTTGCGATCCGGCTTCGGCGCGGGCGCTCGATGGTGGCCGGTGGGCGCGGCCACGACAGGGAAAGACGATGTTGAAACAACACGCTGCCATATGCGAACGCCGAACGTCTGCGCCGAAGCCGGATCCCTCCCGCCATTCCCTTCATTCCCGCCTGCACACCCCGCCATTATTCAAAAAAGCGTGACACGCATCGATATAATTTCCGAGATATATCGAACGGCACTCCATTGAATTTTCATCATTAAATCGGACTGTTTCGGTTTCCGATTTTCTGAACAATTCCCATTCCCGGTCGAATATTTTTTCATTTATTTTTCGCCATGCTGACTGAACCGTGTTTGAAACTGCAAGCGTTTGCGAGACACGGTGAAGTGCCTAATTCATCGACTTCCAGGAGGAAAGCATGGCCGACTCTCAAACGTCCTCGAATCGCGCCGGCGAGTTTTCGATTCCGCCGAACACCGACTTCCGCGCGATTTTCTTCGCGAATGCTGCCGAGCAGCAGCACATCAAGCTCTTCATCGGCGACAGCAAGGAACCGGCCGCTTATCACAAGCTGACCACGCGCGACGGCCCGCGCGAAGCCACGCTGAATTCGGGCAACGGCAAGCTGCGCTTCGAAGTGACGGTAAACGGCAAGACGTCGGCCACCGATGCGCGCCTCGCGCCGATCAGCGGCAAGAAATCGGACGGTTCGCCGTTCACGGTCAACTTCGGGATCGTCGTGTCGGAAGACGGTCACGACAGCGACTACAACGACGGCATCGTCGTGCTGCAGTGGCCGATCGGCTGACCTGACGCACGATCGGCGGCCGCGCCGTGCCGGCCCACCGTCGTCTGGCCGGCCAGCGGTTCGCGCCCATCAAGCGGGCCCTCACGCAGCACCCCAATCCAGAACAGCGTTATCACAGGAGACTTCCATGCCGCTTCTTTCGGCTTCGATCAACAGCGCACCCGTCGTCACGTCCGAGACGTACGTCGACATCCCCGGCCTGCATATCGACATCGCCAAGGCAGAGATTCGCGACGGGAAACTGCAGGTCATCCTCAACGTGCCGACGCCGTACGCGACCGGCAACAATTTCCCCGGCATCTATTTCGCGATCGCGACCGACAAAGGCGTCGTCGCGGACGGCTGCTTCACCTATTCGTCGAAGGTGCCCGAAAGCACTGGGCGCATGCCGTTCACGCTCGTCGCGACGATCGACGTCGGGAGCGGCGTCACGTTCGTGAAAGGGCAGTGGAAAAGCGTGCGCGGCAGCGCGATGCATATCGATTCGTACGCGAGCATTTCCGCGATCGGTGACACGGCCGCGCAATCGTCGTCGCAAGGCGGCGGGAATCAGGGCACCGAAACCGGCGGCGGTGCCGGCAACATCGGCGGCGGCGGCGAACGCGACGGCACGTTCAACCTGCCGCCGAACATCAAGTTCGGCGTGACCGCACTCACCAACGCGGCGAACGACCAGACGATCGACATCTACATCGACGACAACCCGAAACCGGCCGCCACGTTCAAGGGCGCGGGCGTGCAGGACCAGAACCTCGGCACGAAAGTGCTCGACTCCGGCAAGGGGCGCGTACGCGTGATCGTGACGGCGAACGGCAAGCCGTCGCGCATCGGCTCGCGGCAAATCGATCTCTTCAAGAAGTCGTACTTCGGAATCGTCGGCTCGGAAGACGGCACCGACGACGACTACAACGACGGCATCGTGTTCCTGAACTGGCCGCTGGGCTGAACCCGGCGATGCGCGGCGCGGCAACGCGTGCGCGCCGCCGTCGAAGCCGCAATGGCGACGGGGCCAACCGCCCCGGCCACCCGTTGTGAAGCGATTCATTCGAGCAGTCATTTGCAGTCCCACGCCGCGCTCCGCGCGAGACGACGGCGAGATCCGCTCACCGGCCGCGCGATGCGAGACATTCCATCAAGACGAGGAAGACATGTCACAACCGTTTACCCATGACGATCTCTACGCCCTGCTGCAACTTGCCGGCAACGATGCAACCGCCGTGCAATCGAACGGCGACCAGGCCGTGCTCGACCGGATGCGTCAGTTCATGACCGCGCAGCTCGTGGAGAAGCTGCCGCAATACGATGTGTTCGTCGACATCGCGACCATCCCGTACAGCTTCGATGTCGGCAGCTGGCAGAACAAGGTGAAGGCCGATGCGGCCGGGCAGGTGATCGCCTGCACGGTGACGTGGGCCGGCGCGCCCGGCGTGCTGCCCGGCGCGGCGGCGAAGTTCGGCGTCGGTGCGGTGGTCAATTACTTCTCGAAGGCGACGCCGCAGCCGCAACCCACGCAACCGGACACCACGACGACCGGCGGCGGCGAACGCGACGGCATCTTCAACCTGCCGCCGAACATTGCATTCGGCGTGACGGCGCTCGTCAATTCGTCCGCGCAGCAGACGATCGAAGTCTTCGTCGACGACAACCCGAAACCGGCCGCAACGTTCCAGGGCGCCGGCACGCAGGACGCGAACCTGAACACGCAGATCGTGAACTCGGGCAAGGGGAAGGTGCGCGTGGTCGTGACGGCGAACGGCAAACCGTCGAAGATCGGTTCGCGCCAGGTCGACATCTTCAAGAAGACCTATTTCGGACTGGTCGGCTCTGAAGACGGTACGGACGGCGACTACAACGACGGCATCGCGATCCTGAACTGGCCGCTGGGTTGACGGGCTGACCGTCAAACGGAAGGCAAGCACCGGGCGCCGATTCGCCAGGCGCTTGCCTTTATTGCTTCCGATGCCCGCCGGGAACATCGCATACGGGCATGACGAGCACCGGATGGATAGCCTGAAACATGACGTCGTCGCGCCCGCACCCGGTACGCCGGCCGAGCACGGGCGACGTTGCGACATCAGCCGTCGTGCCGGCCGCCACGCTGCGACATCGCGAGCGGCGACGTCAAGCTGGCCGCGGCCAGCTGCGTGCGCGCGGCGTAGGCCACGCGGTTGAACGCGACACGCTGCTCACCCTTCAGTTTCGCTGCCTTCGCCGCCTGCACGAGGCCGATCGGATCGACAAGACGGCCGTGTCGGCGGACCTCGAAGTGCAGATGCGGGCCGGTCGCGGTCCCGGTACTGCCGACCGCGCCCACCCGTTGACCTCGGGCGACCCGCGCACCGGTTCGCAGCGTGGGCTCGAACGCCGACAAGTGCGCGTAGTACGACGCATAGCCACCGTCATGACGGATCACCACATACTTGCCGTAACCGCGCGGCTCGGTGCCGATGAACGTCACGACGCCGCGCTCGGAGGCATGGACGGCGCGCCCTGTCGGCGCGGCGAGATCGACGCCCGAATGCACGTGGCGCGCGCCGGTCACCGGATGCACGCGCGCGCCGAAGCGCGAACTGGTGCGAGTCGACCGGACCGGCATCGCGAACCGGGTGCCGTCGAACGGCATGCCGTCGAGATCGTAGTAGGCGCCCGGTACCCCCGCTCCGGGGGCGAACCACACGGCCGCGACGCGCCGGCCGCGAAAGCGGATGTCGAGCGCCGTCGCGCGCACGCCGTCCGGCAGTGCCGCATCGTCATCGGATTCGAATGCGACACGGAAGGTGTCGCCGGTCGCGCCGTGCAGCTTCGGGTCGATACGACCGGCCAACATGCGCGTCAGCTGCGCCACGACACCGTCGGGCAATTCGGCGCGCGCCAGCGACGCATGCAGGCTGCCGGTGATCGCACCGGCCCGCGCGCCGCTCTCCCGCTCCGCGAGCACGAACGGTTGCGCGGACGCCAGCTCGACCCGACGCGATGCGAATGCCGAAGGCGTGCCGATCGCGGGAAGATGCGATGCAAAACCATAATCGAAACGCCCTGCGTAACCCCGCTCGATCGCACCCCGTGCCGCATCGCAAAGGACAACGTACGGCGCACAGGCGCCGGCACGCACGACGAACATGCCGGGATAGGCCTCCGCACGCACACGCACCGCCCGCGCATCCGCCACGATGCGCGGAACCACCGTCGACGCAAGCAAGCCGCCCCAGACGGTGCGGGCGGAATTGAAGAAAGGCACGTCGACAAGGTCGTCCGCTTGCGCCGCCACGGGCGCGGACGGCACGGCACCGGAGGATGCCAGCGCCATCGCGCCCTGTGTGCCGGCAAGCCACGCCGCCGCGATGACACCGCGCAGCAGCGCGCGGCGAACGGGAAAGCGGATGGCGCCGCGTTGCGCGGATCGACCTTGTTCGCGTGCGAGACGTAAACACAGGTCGAACCGCATCGCGTCGTCACTCGCTATCCATGAAAATTTGAAATGAACCGGGTATCGCGGAGGAAAGAGCGTCGCGATCCGGTAGCCTGGAGGCGAGTGTACTGGCGCGACCAACATCGCCGAATAGGACCAATCCGATTTGTTCAGATGTTGTCTTAGTACATGAACGAAAGACAAAAGTCGCCGTAAAAATGCGCGGGATGCGCCCCTTCGGTCGCGTGACACCCCGCATGGCTGTACAGTCGAGGGTTGCCCGCGCACGCGCGCATGCCCGCCGGGCCACGGCGGGTGCGCCGCCCGTCGCGCCTTCTGTCCTCAACCCGGAATCCCGTCATGTTTCTCGATCATCTTCATCCGGAACGCTGGACGTTCCTGTGGAACGCGTTGTCCACGCTGTCGCTCAGGCTCTGCGCCGCCCTCGCGCTGCTCGTCGCGGGCTGGTGGCTGTCGAAACGCATCGGCAACTGGCTGAGCCGGCTGCTCGCGAACAAGGAGCGCGTCGACGACACGCTGCGGCCGATCCTCTGCGACGTCGCCGTGTGGGGCATCCGCATCGTCGCGATCGTCGGCGCGCTGTCGCAGCTGGGCATCGAAACCGCGAGCATTGTCGCGGTGCTCGGCGCGGCCGGCCTCGCGATCGGGCTCGCACTGCAGGGCACGATGCAGAACATCGCGGCCGGCATCATGCTGTTGCTGCTGCGGCCGTTCAAGGTGGGCGACTACATCGACGGCGGGTCGAGCGTCGCGGGGACGGTGGACGAAGTCGGCCTCTTCATGACGCGGCTGACGAAGCCGGACGGCATCTGCGAATACGTGCCGAACAGCGCGCTGTGGGGCAGCGCGATCCGCAATTACACGCGCAATCCGACGCGCCGTCTCGATCTCGAGGTGGAAGTGTCGGTGCACGACGACATCGATCGCGCGCTCGACGCGCTGCGCGCGCTGGCCGAAGCCGATCCCGACGTGCTGACGGAACCGGCACCGGACGTGATGGTGATGCGCTTCGACGACAGCACGGCGATCGCGAACATGCGCGTGTGGACGCACACCGACAAGTTCTGGGCGATGCGCTGGCGCCTCGCGCGCCAGGTGCGCAAGACGCTCGCCGATGCGGACTGCGCGTTGCCGATCCGCACGCGCGAACTGCACATCGTGCATGACGCCGAACAGCAGCGCCGGGCCGACCCGCGCCGCGTACAGGCGTCGTAAGACGTCGGGGCGCACGACCGCGCATGGCGCGCTGCGCCGTGCGCCCCGCTCGCATCACATCCTGACGATATCGAGCAGCGCCTTCCTGCCGCTCTTGTAAGTGAATACCGAGATCGCACCGTGCTTCAGGTCTCCCTGCGGCGTGAAGCTCGTTTCGCCGATCACGCCGCGATAGTCGGTCGCCGGCATCGCGGCGAGCACCTTCGCCGGGTCCGTCGAGTTCGCGCGCTTCATCGCGTCGACGATGATGTACACCGCGTCGTACGAGAACGGTGCATACACCTGCATCGGCTGGCGATAGCGCGCCTCGTAACGTTTCACGAACGCCGCGCCGCCCGGCATCTTCTCGAGCGCGATGCCGGCTTCCGAGCACACGACGTTGTCCGATGCCGGACCCGCGAGCTTCGGCAGGTCGGTCGAGCACACGCCGTCGCCGGCGAGGATCTTCGCGCGCATGCCGAGCTGGCGCGCCTGCTTCGCGAGCGGACCGCCCGTCGCGTCCATCCCGCCGTACATGATCGCGTCGGGGTTCTCGCCCTTGATCTTCGTTAGGATCGCGCGGAAGTCGATCGCCTTGTCGTTGGTCGCATCGCGCGAGACGATCTTCATCCCGGCCGCTTTCGCCGCCTTTTCGAACTCGGTCGCGAGGCCCTGCCCGTACGCGGTCGAATCGTCGACCACGGCGACCGTCCTGATGCCCAGGTGCTTCGCCGCGTACATCGCGAGCGCGGGCCCTTGCTGCGCATCGGTCGCGACGACGCGATAGGTCGTCTTGAAGCCCTGCTGCGTGTAGGTCGGGTTGGTCGCGGCCTGCGAGATCTGCACGACGCCGCCGTCGCGATAGACGCGCGATGCGGGAATCGACGTACCCGAGTTGTGATGGCCGACGACGCCGACCACCTTGTCGTCGACGAGCCGCTGCGCGACCTGCGTCGCGGTGCGCGGGTCGCCCGCGTCGTCCTGCGCGTCGAGCTGCAGCGTGACCTTCCTGCCGCCGATCGCGAGCCCCTTCGCGTTGATTTCCTCGACCGCGAGCCGCGCGCCGTTCTCGCTGTCCTTGCCGAGATGCGCGATCGCGCCGGTCAGCGGCGCGACGTGCCCGATGCGCACGATCTCGTCCGCGTGCGCGGACAGCGCGAATAGTGCACACGCCAGCGCGACCGCGCATGCCGCCTTGTTCCGATGCCGATTCCGATTCATGTTCGTCTCCTTCCTTTTCGCTATTGGTTCGTGATCCGTACCATCGTCGATTGCGGGCAAAGCGATGCGCTCACGCGCGCCCTTCGAAGCCGAGCAGCACGTTCACCGCGTTGATACCGATTTCCTCGACCATGTAGCCGCCTTCCATCACGAACAGCGTCGGCAGGTTCAGGCGCGCGAGCGCGGCGCCGATCCGCAGGTAGTCGGGCGAGCGCAGCTTGAAATGGCTGATCGGATCGTGCTCGAACGTGTCGACGCCGAGCGACACGACGAGCAGGTCGGGCGCGTGCTTCGCGATCGCGGCAGTGGCCTGGCCGAGCGCCGCCGAGTAGGTGTCCCACTGCGTGCCCTTCGGCAGCGGCAGGTTCAGGTTGAAGCCTTCGCCCGCGCCCGCGCCGCGCTCGTCGGCATGGCCCGAGAAGTACGGATACGACACCGCCGGCTCGCCGTGCAGCGACGCGAACAACACGTCCGAACGCTCGTAGAAGATGTCTTGCGTGCCGTTGCCATGATGGAAGTCGACGTCCAGCACCGCGACGCGCGCCGCACCGCTCGCGATGCCGTGCTGCGCGGCGATCGCCGCGTTGTTCAGATAGCAGTAGCCGCCCATGTACTCGCGGCCCGCATGGTGGCCGGGCGGACGGCACAGCGCGAACGCCGCGCGCGCGCTGCCGTTCGCCAGCAGGTCGGCGCCGGTGAGCGCCGAGTTCGCGCTCGCGCTCACCGCGTCCCACGTGCCGGCGTTGATCGGCGCACCGGCATCCATCGCGAAGAAGCCGAGCTTGCCGTCGATGAAGTCGGGCAGCGTCGCCGCCGACGGCATCGCGCGCACCGGCCACACGAGCGGCAGCGCCTGGCAGGTGCGGCCGGTCGCGGCCCATTCGTCCCATGCGCCGGCGAGAAAGTCGACATAGCGCGCGCTGTGCGCGCCGGCATAGCTCGAGCGGTCGAACGCGCGCGGCGCGATCACGTCGCCGAGGCCGGCCGCGCGGACCTGCGCGAGCACCGTTTCGGCGCGAAGGGGGTTCTCGAACGAATCGGTGATCGCGCCGTCCTTCAGTTCGACGCCGCGATGCAGATGGTGATCGCTGCTGTAGACCGTGAGCATGGTTGACCGTTGCAGTGAAGGCTGTGAGGGGTGGCAACAGTCTATTGAGGCCAGTCGGCAATAACTTTGCTTTTCAACTCTTCGTTTCGTACAATTTTGAGAAAACCGTCTACGGAGACCCGGAAATGAGCAAAAATCGCGCTTCGGTGGAGCTGGACGGTGTCGATCGCGCGATGCTCCGCCTGCTGCAGGAAGACGGCGCGCTGTCCAACGCGACGCTCGGCGAACGGTTGGCGCTGAGCGTCACGCCGTGCTGGCGGCGGCGCAAGCGGCTAGAAGACGAAGGCGTGATCACCGGCTACCAGGCGAACCTCGACCGCCGCGCGCTCGGCATGAACGTGTTCGCGTTCGTGCAGGTCACGTTCAACATGCATTCGGACCAGGATTCGGATCACTTCGAGGACGTGATGCGGCGTCACGACGAAGTGACGTCGTGCCACAAGATCACCGGCGCGGCCGACTACATCCTGCAGGTCGTCGCCGCCGATCTCGACACGTATGCGGAATTCGTCGAACGCGTGCTGAGAAAGCAGGCCGGCGTGTCGTCGATCCAGTCGAGCCTCGCGCTGCGCGAGGTCAAGTTCTCGTCGCGCGTGCCGGTGCCGGATGCGTGATCGATCAAGCGCCCGTGCACGGGCATCCGCTGTCGACCTTCATCCCATGGAGCGCTACCGCATGAAACATTGCATTCCTTCCGCACCGCTTGCCGCCGCGATCGCTCTCGCGTTTGCATTGGGCGCGTGCGCGACGCAACCGCCTGCCCCGCTTCCACCCAATGTCGCCGGGCAGGACCCGCAGGGCACGCAGACCGCCCAGGCTACCGAAGCCGCCCCGCCGATGGTCGGCGGCGATCGCGACGCGCACGGCTGCATCGGCTCGGCCGGTTATGCCTGGTGCGACACGACCCGACAATGCGAGCGCCCGTGGGAACTTGCGAAGGCGCATGGCTTCGCGAACTCGGCGCAGGGATACGAGCAGTTCTGCCGGAACGGCGCAGCGAAGTGAAGTAATGCGATGTGACCGGGTCGCGATGCAACGTCGCGCCCCGATGAAGTGCAAGCGCGATGCGCGCGTTTCGCCCCGCTGATCCCGCCGTTTTTCCCGTTCCGCGCACCGTCATTCCGGAAACCCGGACACACAAAAAAACCCCACGAAATCAGGGATATTCCGCGCGAGCGACACGGCAATCGAGTTCGGTTATATTACGCGCCCCTTGCCATCCCGCCCCGCGGAACGCATTGCGCGCGGCCGCTTTCGACGCGGTCTGAAACGCCTTCCGGCGAGGCCCGCAGCAAGGGCCTGCGCGCCCGTCGCACGACCGCGAAGCAGCCGATTGCACGCGTACATGAAGCCGATCCGAAGGTGTCCTTCGCAACGGCCTCGCGTGCGCAAATGCAACGGTGAACGCGGTCGGTCCGGAATTCCGGATTCGCGATCCGGATCTCCGGATGCGCGATCCGGTTGCGAATCCGCATCGGCCGGGCGGCATGGCAAACCGATGCATCCAAGTTGAAAAAGGGATCTGCTGTGATCAAAACGTTACGGGTAATACTGTCGGCGCTCGCGCTGTGCGTCGCGACGTCGTCCGCGCATGCCGCCGATACGAAGAAGGTCGACGTCCTGCTGGTGGGCGGCGGCATCATGAGCTCGACGCTCGGCGTGTGGCTGCACGAGCTGCAGCCCGACTGGTCGATGACGATGGTCGAGCGCCTCGACGGCGTCGCACTGGAAAGCTCGAACGGCTGGAACAACGCGGGCACCGGCCACTCGGCGCTCGCCGAGCTGAACTACACGCCGGAGAAGGCGGACGGCAAGATCGACATCTCGAAGGCGATCGAGATCAACGAGTCGTTCCAGATCTCGCGCCAGTTCTGGGCCTGGCAGGTCCGGCAGGGCGTGCTGAAGAACCCGCACTCGTTCATCAACTCGACGCCGCACATGAGCTTCGTGTGGGGCGACGACAACGTCCGCTTCCTGAAGAAGCGCTACGACGCGCTGCAGGCGAGCCCGCTGTTCCGCGGCATGCAGTATTCGGAAGACTACGACCAGATCAAGCAGTGGGTGCCGCTGATGATGGAAGGCCGCGACCGCAACCAGAAGGTCGCGGCAACGTGGACGCCGATCGGCACCGACGTGAACTTCGGCGAGATCACGCGCCAGTTCGTCAGCTACCTGAAGACGCAGCCGAACTTCACGCTGTCGCTGTCGAGCGAAGTGCGCGAGATCTCGCGCAACGCGGACGGCACGTGGCACGTGTCGTGGGTCAAGCTGCATTCGGATGAACCGCCGCAGGCCGTCGACGCGAAGTTCGTGTTCATCGGCGCGGGCGGCGGTGCGCTGCACCTGCTGCAGGCGTCGGGCATCCCCGAGGCGAAGGACTACGGCGCGTTTCCCGTGGGCGGCTCGTTCCTCGTGACCGACAACCCCGAGGTCGTGAAGCGCCACCTCGCGAAGGCGTACGGCAAGGCGTCGGTCGGCTCGCCGCCGATGTCGGTGCCGCACCTCGACACGCGCATCATCGACGGCAAGAAGATCATCCTGTTCGGACCGTTCGCGACGTTCTCGACCAAGTTCCTGAAGAACGGCTCGTACTTCGACCTCGCGAAGAGCACCAACCTGCACAACGTCGCGCCGATGATGCGCGTGGGCGTCGACGAATTCCCGCTCGTCGAGTATCTCGCCGGCCAGCTGATGCTGTCCGACGACGACCGCTTCAACGCGCTGAAGGAATACTTCCCGGACGCGAAGAAGGAAGACTGGCGCCTGTGGCAGGCCGGCCAGCGCGTGCAGATCATCAAGCGCGACCCGAAGAAGGGCGGCGTGCTGAAGCTCGGCACCGAGATCGTCAGCTCGCAGGACGGCAGCATCGCGGGCCTGCTCGGCGCATCGCCGGGCGCGTCGACGGCCGCGCCGATCATGCTGAGCCTGATGCAGAAGGTGTTCAAGGACAAGGTCGCGACGCCCGAATGGCAGCAGAAGCTCCGCCAGATCGTGCCGAGCTACGGCACGAAGCTGAACGACAGCCCGGCGAAGGTCGTCGAGGAATGGACCTATACGAGCGGCGTGCTGCAGCTGTCGCCGCCGCCGAAGATCGACCTGACGGCGCCGTCGCAGGCGACGGGCACTGCTCCGGCGCGTCCCGCGAAGGCGGCGGCCGACATGGCGCTGTAACGCGTCCGGTCCCGTTTCGCCGCATCGCACGGCCGCCCTTCGGGGCGGCCGTTTTTCATCGCGAATGCGGACGGCGCAGCGTGCTGCGTCCTGCGTAGGCTTCACCGGCTGCCATACCGCCCGCCGCACCACGGCCGATCGCCCGCTGCGGGGGCCGTCCGCCACCGGTCGTCCGCCACCGGTCGTCCGCCACCGGCCGTCCGCCACCGGCCCTCCGCCACCGGCCGTCCGCCACCGGCCCTCCGCCGCCAGCCGCCCCGCTGCCGATGACCCCGCTGCGGGCCGCGCGGGGCCGGTCGCCCCAGCCACCGTCCCGCATCCGCTAGAATTGCGGGCACGCGCGACACCGTCGCCACCGATCCACCATCCGCATCGACGCGGTCCACGCGACCGCCGGTGCGGCCCGCGCCCGAGCCGCGCGAGCGCCGCACTTCGTTGCCGCGCCCGCCCGGGCGCGCCACCAACCGAATTCAGCTGGAGAAAGACCGTGTTTACTTGCCGAAACCAGAGCTGCGGCACGCAGTGGGAAACGTCCGACGTCGTCATCAAGGACGAAGGCCAGGGGCTGCTGTTCCGCTGCCCGCTGTGCGGCGCGCGCAACTATCTCGAACGCTTCGAGGACGATGAAGGCAACGTCGCCTACGAACAGATGGAAGGCAAGCCTTACCTCGGAGACCTCGAATGACCCAGCCGACCGCCACGCCCTTCAGCGCGCTGCCGCTGACGCCCGCCACGCTCGCGAACCTCGCGCAGCTCGGCTATGTCGACATGACGCCGATCCAGGCCGCGAGCCTGCCGGTCGCGCTGGCCGGCCAGGACCTGATCGCGCAGGCGAAGACGGGCAGCGGCAAGACCGCCGCGTTCTCGCTCGCGCTGCTGGCGCGCCTCGACGCGCGCCGCTTCGACGTGCAGGCGATGATCCTGTGCCCGACCCGCGAACTCGCCGACCAGGTCGCGCAGGAAGTGCGCCGCCTCGCGCGCGCCGAGGAAAACGTGAAGGTGCTGACGCTGTGCGGCGGCACGCCGATGCGCCCGCAGGCGCAGAGCCTCGAGCACGGTGCGCACATCGTCGTCGGCACGCCGGGCCGCATCATGGATCACCTCGACCGCGGCAACCTGAAGCTCGACGCGCTGAACACGCTCGTGCTCGACGAAGCTGACCGGATGCTCGACATGGGCTTCTTCGACGACATCGCGAAAGTCGCGCGCATGTGCCCGACGACGCGCCAGACGCTGCTGTTCTCGGCGACCTACCCGGACGGCATCGCGAAGCTGAGCCAGCAGTTCCTGCGCAATCCGAAGGAAGTGAAGCTCGAGGAGCGCCACGACGACAGCAAGATCCGCCAGCGCTTCTACGAAGTGACGGAAACCGAGCGGCTGCACGCGGTCGGCCAGTTGCTGAACCACTACCGGCCGGTGAGCACGATCGCGTTCTGCAACACCAAGCAGCAATGCCGCGACCTGCTCGACGTGCTGCACGCGCAGGGCTTCCACGCGCTCGCGCTGCACGGCGAGCTCGAACAGCGCGAACGCGACCAGGTGCTGATCCAGTTCGCGAACCGCAGCTGCTCGGTGCTGGTCGCGACCGACGTGGCCGCGCGCGGGCTCGACATCGCGCAGCTCGAGGCCGTGATCAACGTCGACGTGACGCCCGACCCCGAAGTGCACGTGCACCGCATCGGCCGCACCGGCCGCGCGGACCAGGAAGGCTGGGCGCTGAGCCTCGCCAGCATGGACGAGATGGGCCGCGTCGGCGCGATCGAGCAGACGCAGAAGCGCGACGTCGAATGGCATCCGCTCGCGGAACTGAAGCCGGCCGGCAACGACACGCTGCTGCCGCCGATGGAAACGCTGCAGATCCTCGGCGGACGCAAGGACAAGATCCGCCCGGGCGACGTGCTCGGCGCGCTGACCGGCGATGCGGGGTTCGACGGCAAGCAGATCGGCAAGATCAACGTGACCGAGTTCTCGACCTATGTCGCGGTCGAGCGTGGCGTCGCGCGCGACGCGCTGCGCAAGCTCAATGCGGGGAAGATCAAGGGCAAGCGGGTCAAGGTCCGGTTGATGGACGAAGAGTGACGCGGTGATGCCGGCGCGCGCCGCAATCCTTATGCGGCGCGCCCGCCCAGCATCGCCAGATACTGCCGTACCGCACCCCATTCCCCGCCGCTGCGGCTGAGCGCGACGAGTTCGGACCCCGGCACGCTGCCGGCGAGTTTCCGGTACACGACGTTCGGCGCCGCGATCCGGCTGAGCGGCGCCGGCACCAGCGCCACGCCGAGACCGGCGCCCGTCAGCGCCAGCACCGACAGCGTGCTGCTCACCTTGTGCGCGATGTGCGGCGTCTTGCCGAGCACCCGCCGCAGGATCGCCAACTGCCCTTCGTCGTCGCCGTCGGCGGCATAGAAAATGAACGGTTCGTCCGCGAGCGCCGCGACGCTCACCGAGCGCCGCTTCGCGAGCGCATGCCGGTCGCTCATCATCACGTCCCACGCCCAGCTGCCGATCGTGCGCACGGCCAGCTTCGGATCGAACGCCGTGCCGAAGGCCGGGCAGTAGCCGATGTCGAGCCGGCCCGCCAGGATCGCGTCCTGCTGCGCGGCCGGCGCCATTTCGTGCAGGTCGAGCGCCACTTCCGGCCACGCCGCGTGAAACGCGCTCAGGTCGTCGGACAGCCGCCCCGTCGCGACCGCATTGCCGACGAAGCCGATCCGCACCATGCCCGTCTCGCCGCGCGCCGCGCGCTGCACGACCGTCTTCGCGCGCGCGGCCTGCTCGAGCGTGTGCCGCGCTTCGGCGACGAGCAAGCGGCCCGCGTCGGTCAGCAGCACCTTGCGGGTGCTGCGCTCGAACAGCGTCGCGCCGAGTTCCTCCTCGAGCGCGCGGATCTGCGCGCTCAATGCGGGCTGCACGATATGCAGCCGCTCCGCCGCGCGGCCGAAATGCCCTTCTTCTGCGACCGCGAGAAAGTAGCGCAAATGGCGAAGGTCCATACGGTCGATTGATCACCCTAAACGATTAATCTCGAAATTTAATCTATTGGAATGAAAAATCAAGCGCGCGCATCCTGATGGTCATCCGCTGCGTCACAGCCCACCTGCAAGGAGCCCCGTCGTGTCCGACCGCAACCGCATCGATGTTCACCAGCATGTCGTCCCGCCGTTCTGGGCCGCAGCCCTCCCGTCGCACGGCGGCGATCCGTCCGGCTGGGGCAGCCCGACCTGGAGCCCGGAAGCCGCGCTTGCGTTCATGGACTCGCTGGAGATCCAGACCGGCGTGCTGTCGCTGACGGCGCCCGGCGTGCAGGGCTGGAACGGCCAGGCCAAGCGCGACATGGCGCGCCAGGTCAACGAATACGTGGCCGGCCTCGTCGCGCAACGGCCGACCCGCTTCGGCAACTTCGCGACACTGCCGCTGCCCGACGTCGACGGCACGCTCGCCGAGATCGATCACGCGTTCGACACGCTGAAGGCCGACGGCGTCGTGCTGCTCAGCAACTACGGCGGCACCTATCTCGGCGATGCGGCATTCGACGCCGTGTGGGCCGCGCTGGATCGCCGCCACGCGGTGGTGTTCATTCATCCGGCCAAGCCCGCGATCGACGTGCTGCCCGGCATGCCCGGCCCGCTGCTCGACTACCCGTTCGATACGACGCGCACCGCGCTGCAGCTCGTGCTCAACGGCGTGATCGCGCGCTACCCGAACGTGCGCATCATCCTGTCGCACGCCGGCGGCTTCCTGCCGTACACCGCGTACCGCTTTGCCGAACTCGCGCCGGGCGTGCGCAACGACGTGCCGGATCGCGACGGGCTGCTCGACCTGCTGCGCACGTTCTACTTCGACACCGCGCTGTCGTCGCCGTCCGCGCTGCCGAGCCTCACCGCGTTCGCGCAACCGGATCGCGTGCTGTACGGCAGCGACTTCCCGTATGCGCCGCCGGCCGTCGGCACGTCGTTCACCGCGGCGCAGGACGCGTATGCCGCGCTGGGCGCCGACCGGCACGCTGCGCTCAATCGCGCGAACGCGCTGCCGCTGTTCCCGCGCCTCGCCGCACTCGCGCGATAACGCGCGACGCAGTGCCGCGTGACGCCCCATCGCGGCGGCGTCACGCGCGCAACCGCCCGCGGCCGTCCGCGCCGCGCGGCACCGTCAGAACGGAATGACGGCCTTCGCCCAAACGGCCTCGCCGGCCGGCCGGTTGCGCACGAAGAATTCCTTCACGACGCGCGCTTCCAGGCTGACCTTGCCGAACTGGTAACGGACACCGGGGCCGATCGCGAACGTCTGTCCGCGAAAGCCGTCGCCCGCGACCGGCTGGCCGTTCTGCATGTCGTCGGTGGTCTGCTTGACGAAGTAGCCCGACAGCCCGACGCGCGCCTTCGGCGTGACCGCGTAGCTCGCCGAGTAATCGATGTGGAACAGGTTGCCCGAGTGGTAATGGGTGTCGTTGTTCGGCGAGTTGAAGCTGTACGTGATCTTCGCGGACACCTCGACCTTGTCGTTCGGCAGCCACGTCACGCCGAACACCGGCCGCGCGGTGTAGTAGTTCTTGCCGGTGTTCAGCGCCGCACGCATGTCGTACTGGCCGGTCGGAAACACGAATTCGATCGCCGCGACGGTGCGCAACGCGCCCGATCCCCACGCGATCAGCGCGGGGCTGACGATCAGGTCGCCGAGATTGGTGCGGTCGAACGACGCGCCGCCCGCATCCAGCGCCAGATGCTCCATCGGCAGCACCGCATACGCACCGTAGCGCCCGCCGAGCACCGACAGGTTCGACATCCACACGACGCGCGGAATCAGCACGTCGGCATCGAGCTTGAAACCGGGCACCGAACCGTTGCCGTGCGAATCGTTGAAGCGCGATGCATGGTAGTGCGTGTAGTACAGCAGCGCGTACAGCCCGGCCGGCGGCAGCGCGCCGGCGAAGAACGCTTCCGCGCCCTCGCCGATCGTGTCGCCGCCGCCCTCCGTTGCAAACGCGCCGGTGCTCAGCGCCATGCCCGCGCACGCGGCGAGCGAAACCAGTCCGAATGCAGCCTTTCGTTTCATCGATGTCTCCAATATTCGTTCTACTGAATTGATTTTTTATGGTCGTCCCGCGCGCCGCCCCCGCCGGCTATTCGTTGAAGTGCTCGATCACGAGCCGGTTGAAGCGCGCCGCGTGCTCGATCTGCGTCCAGTGTCCGCAACGGCCGAACACGTGCAGCTGCGCATTCGGCAGCAGTTCCAGCAGCCGCGTCGAGCTGTCGAGCGGAATCACGCGGTCCTCGCGGCCGTGCACGATCAGCGTCTCGTGCGGCAGCGCGCGCAGTTTCGCCTCGTCGCTCGCGAGTGCATCGACCCAGCGCTGACGCGGCGCGGGAAACATGTTCGCGAAGGCCTCCTGGTAGCCGGGCCGCACACTCGCGGCGTAGCGCAGCTTCGCGAGTTCGTCGTTCACGAGCGTGCGATCGAACGCGAAGATGTCCAGCAGGCCGCGCATGTTCCCGATCGACGGCGTATAGCCCCACACGGCGTCGAGCCCTTCGGTGAGCGTGAAGCGCGTGCCGGCCGCGCCCATCAGCACGAGCCGGCCGACCCGTTCGGGCGCGCGGATCGCCAGCGCGAGCGCGAGCGCGCCGCCGAACGAGTTGCCGATCACGTGCGCGTGCTCGACGTCGAGCGCATCGAGCAGGCCGAGTGCGTGGTCGACCCAGTGGTCCATCGAATACACGTAATCGCGCGGCCGCTCGGTTTCACCGAAGCCGGCCATGTCCGGCGCGATCACGCGAAACCGCGCGGCAAGCGCGGGCATCGTGAGCCGCCAGTTCGCATAGGCCGTGACGCCCGGCCCCGAGCCGTGGATCAGCAGCACCGGCGGCCCGTCGCCGAGGTCGTGATAGTTGGTGTCGAGACCGGCCGCGACGATCCGGCGGCCCAGTTCGGGATTGCTTGACATGATGCTTCTCCAGTCGGTTTCGGTGGCGCGCGGCGCGTCAGCGCCCGCGTTTCTTCGCGCTCTGCCCGCCGATCCCGAAATGCGCCTTCGGCATCTCGGTGATGATCACGCGCACCGATTCGAGCGGTGCGTCGAGCGAGCGATGGATGGCTTCGCTGACTTCGGCGATCAGGCGTTCCTTCTTGTCGTCGTCGCGGCCTTCCAGGATGTACAGATGAGCTACCGGCACGATGGCCTCCCGTTGCATTCGGAACGTTCAGATGAAGCGCAGGCCGACCGAGCCGATGTCCTGTACGCGCAGCGTCACGTTGTCGCCGGCCGCGACGGCCACCGCCTCCGTGATGCCGCCCGACAGGATCAGGCTGCCCGCCGGGATCGATTCGCCGCGCGCGCCGAGATGGTTCGCGAGCATCGCGATCGCCGCGGCCGGATGCCCGAGCACGGCCGCGCCGGCGCCGAATGCGACCGGCAGCCCGTTCTTCTCGAGCACGATGCCGAGCGTGCGCAGGTCGACGCCGTCCACCGGCAGCGGGCGGCCGCCCGCGACGAAGCGCGCGGCCGACGTGTTGTCGGCCACCACGCTCTTCAGGTCGAACTTGAAATCGCGGTAGCGGCTATCGATCACCTCGATCCCGGCGACGACGAAATCGGTCGCGGCGAGCACCGCGCCGACGTGGCAACCGGGCCCCTTCAGTTCGGCCTTCGTCACGAACGCGATTTCCGGCTCGACCTTCGGATGGATCAGCGCGGACGTGTCGCACTCGCCGCCGTCGGGCAGGTCGTAGACGTCGGTGAGGAAACCGAACACGGGCGTGTCGACGCCCATCTGCCGCATCTTCGCGTGCGACGTCAGGCCGGCCTTGTAGCCGACGATCCGCGCGCCGCGCGCGAGCTGCCGGCGGCGGATCGCATCCTGCACCGCATAGGCATCGTCCCAGTCCATCTCCGGATGACGGTCGGTGATCTTCGGCGTGTCGCATGCTTCACGCGTGCAGTCGTCGAGATGCGCGGCGAGCGCCTCGATCGTGTCGGTCGACAGGTTCATGCGGCCTCCCGCTTCGCTTGCGCCGCGCGCGCCTTCGCGAGCGTCAGCGCGGTGTCCTCGATCATGTCCTCCTGGCCGCCGACCATCCCGCGCCGGCCAAGCTCGACGAGGATGTCGCGCGCCGGAATCCCGTATTTGTCGCCCGCCCGCTTCGCGAACAGCAGGAACGACCCATAGACGCCCGCATAGCCGAGCGTCAGCGCGTCGCGGTCGATCCGGATCGGGAAATCCATCATCGGCACGACGAGATCCTCGGCGACGTCCTGGATCTTCCACACGTCGACGCCGGTTTCGATGCCCATCCGCTCGCACACGGCGACGAAAACTTCGAGCGGCGTGTTGCCGGCGCCGGCGCCGAGCCCCGCCGCCGCGCCGTCGATCCGGTTCGCGCCGGCCTCGATCGCGGCGATCGAGTTCGCGACGCCCATCGCGAGGTTGTGGTGACCGTGAAAGCCCAGCTCCGTGTCGGGCTGCAGCGCGTCGCGCACCGCGCCGAGGCGCGCCTTCACGTCGTCGGGCAGCATGTAGCCCGCCGAGTCGGTGATGTAGATGCAGTTCGCGCCGTACGACTCCATCAGCTTCGCCTGCTTCACCAGCCCTTCCGGGCTGTTCATGTGGCTCATCATCAGGAAGCCGACGGTATCCATGTCGAGCTTGCGCGCCATCGCGATGTGCTGCTCGGAGACGTCCGCCTCGGTGCAGTGCGTCGCGACGCGGATCGTATGCACGCCGAGCGCGTGCGCCTCCTTCAGATGGTCGACGGTGCCGATGCCCGGCAGCAGCAGCGCCGACACCTTCGCGCGCTTCAGCAGCGGGATGACCGCGCCGAGGTATTCCGCGTCGGTATGCGCGGGAAAGCCGTAGTTCACCGACGAGCCGCCGAGGCCGTCGCCGTGCGTGACTTCGATCAGCGGCACGCCGGCCGCGTCGAGCCCGCTCGCGATCGAGCGCATCTGGTCGAGCGTCATCTGGTGACGCTTCGGGTGCATGCCGTCACGCAGCGTCATGTCGTGGACGGTGATTCGCTTGCCTTTGAGATTCATTTCCGTTCCTTTTCGTCCGGTCGTGGAAGTCGGGTCCACAGGCATCAGGCCGCCTGCGCGGCCGATGCCAGCGTGAGGCGGCCGGCCAGCAGTTCCTCCGCGAACATCTCGGCGGTGCGCGCGGCGGCGGCCGTCATGATGTCGAGGTTGCCCGCGTATTTCGGCAGGTAGTCGCCGAGGCCTTCGACCTCGAGATAGACCGACACGCGATTGCCGTCGAACACCGGCCCGTTGACGAGCCGGTAGCCGGGCACGTAGCGCTGCACGTCGGCGATCATCGCGTGCACCGATTCGACGATGCGCGCTTCGTCGGGCGCGCTCTCCGTCAGGCAGTGCACGGTGTCGCGCATGATCAGCGGCGGGTCGGCCGGGTTGATCACGATGATCGCCTTGCCCGCCTTCGCGCCGCCGACCCGCGCGACCGCCGCGGCCGTCGTGCGCGTGAATTCGTCGATGTTCTTGCGCGTGCCGGGGCCGACCGAGCGCGACGACACGGTCGCGACGATCTCGCCGTACGCGACCGGCTGCACGCGCGAGATCGCGCGCACCATCGGGATCGTCGCCTGGCCGCCGCAGGTGACCATGTTGACGTTCATCTCGCCGGAGCCGATGTGGTCCTTCAGGTTGACCGGCGGCACGCAGTACGGACCGATCGCGGCCGGCGTCAGGTCGATCATCAGCACGCCGAGCGCATTGAGCTTGCGGCTGTTTTCCGCGTGGACGTACGCGCTCGTCGCATCGAACGCGATCTGCACGCCGTCCGCCTGCACGTGCGGCAGCAGGCCGTCGACGCCGTCCGCGGTGGTCTTGAGGCCGAGTTCGCGCGCGCGTTTCAGGCCGTCGGAATCGGGATCGATGCCGACCATCCACACGGGTTCGAGCACGGGGCTGCGCATCAGCTTGGCGAGCAGGTCGGTGCCGATGTTGCCGGGACCGATCAGCGCGCAACGGATCTTTCGGGTCATGGGGAATGCCTCGTTAGCGTGGAAAGGAGAACGGGCGGCGCTCACGCGAACCGCACCGAACACGCGCCGATCCCGCCGATCGACACGCGGAAGTTGTCGCCGCGCGCGGCCGGCGCCATCGCGGCGAGCGCGCCGGACAGGATCACTTCGCCGGCCTTCAGCGGAATGCCGAGGCGGCCGAGCGTGTTGGCGAGCCACGCGACCGCGTTCACCGGCGAGCCGAGCGCGGCCGCGCCGGCACCGGTGCCGATCACGTCGCCGTTCTTCTCGAGCACCATCCCGCAGGTCGACAGGTCGACGCTGCGCGTGCTCACGGCCTTGTCGCCAAGCACGAACACGCCGCACGACGCGTTGTCGGCGACCGTGTCGCCGATGCGGATCTTCCAGTCGCGAATGCGCGAATCGACGATCTCGAAGCACGGCATCACGCATTCGGTCGCCGCCAGCACCATCGCGTTCGTCACGCCGGGGCCGAGCAGGTCGCGCTTCAGCACGAACGCGATCTCGCCTTCGGCCTTCGGCTGGATCAGCGTGTCGAGCGCGATGCACTCGCCGTCGCCATACACCATGCCCGACAGCAGGTAGCCGAAGTCCGGCTGGTACACGCCGAGCATGTCCATCACCGCCTTCGACGTGACGCCGATCTTCTTGCCGATCACGGTCTCGCCCGCGTCGAGGCGGCGCTGCACGAAGCGCTGCTGAATGCGGTACGCGTCGTCGACCGACAGGTCCTCGTGCTGCGATGTCAGCGGCGCGATCGGTTCGCGCGACGTCATCGCGTCGTACAGCCGGTCGCCCAGCGTGGTAATCAACGTGGAGTCCATAAGAGTGTTCCGGTCAGTAACGGTTGGGTCAGAGCTTCACGCAGACGTTGCGCAGTTCCGTGTAGAACTCGAGCGAATGCACGCCGCCCTCGCGGCCGATGCCCGATTGCTTCGCGCCGCCGAACGCGGTGCGCAGGTCGCGCAGGAACCACGAATTGACCCACGCGATGCCGACGTCGATCGACGCCGCGACGCGATGCGCGCGCGACAGGCTGGTCGTCCAGATCGCGGTCGACAGCCCGTACGCATTCGCGTTCGCGCGGCCGATCACTTCGGCTTCCGAGTCAAACGGCATCACGAGCGTGCACGGCCCGAAGATCTCGTCGCGCGCGATCGGCGAATCGTCGCCGAGGCCGGTCCAGATCGTCGGCTGCACCCACGCGCCGCCGCGCAGGTCGTCGGGCATGTCGGGCACGCCGCCGCCCGTCACGACCGTCGCGCCGAGTTCGGCCGCCTTGCGGTAGTACGACAGCACCTTGTCGCGATGCTCCTGGCTGATCAGCGGGCCGAGGCCGGTCGACGCCGCTTCCGGGCGGCCGGGTTGCAACTGCTCGGCGCCGGCCTTCAGCGCCGCGACGAAGCGCTCGAACAGCGGACGCTCGACGTACACGCGCTCGGTGCCGAGGCAGACCTGCCCCGCGTTCGCGAAGCACGAGCGCAACGTGCCTTCGACGGCCGCGTCGAAGTCGCAGTCGGCGAACACGATCGCCGCGTTCTTGCCGCCCATCTCGAGACTGACGGGCCGCGCACCGTCGGCCGCCGCCTTCATGATGGCCGCGCCGGTGCGCGTCTCGCCGGTGAACGTGATCGCGTTCACGCCCGGATGGGTCGTCAGGAATTCGCCGGCCGAAGCCGGCCCGAAGCCGTGCACGACGTTGTAGACGCCGCGCGGCACGCCCGCCTCGTTCATCACTTCGCCGAGCAGCGCGGCCGTCTGCGGCGTCTCCTCCGACGGCTTCACGACCACCGTGTTGCCGCACGCGAGCGCGGGCCCGACCTTCCACGTCATCAGCAGCAGCGGCAGGTTCCACGGGCAGATCACGCCGACCACGCCGACCGGCCGGCGGATCGCGTAGTTGAGCGCGCCCGCGCCGTCCGGCGTCGCCATCTCGAAGGTTTCGCCGGGCACGTTCTTCACGACGTCGGCGAATACCTTGAAGTTCGCGGCGCCGCGCGGAATGTCGATATGGCTCGCGAGGCTCACCGGCTTGCCGGTGTCGGCTACTTCCGCTTCGAGGAAATCGTCGAAGCGGCGCGTGATGCCGTCGGCCACCGCATACAGCAGCTCGACGCGCTGCGCGACCGTCAGCCCGCCCCACGGGCCGGCCAGCGCCGCGCGGGCGGCCTGCACCGCCGCGTCGACGTCGGCGCGGCTCGCTTCGGCCACGCGCGCGATTACCGCGTTGTCGAGCGGCGAGCGCTTGTCGAACCAGCGCTCGCCCGCGCGATAGTCGCCGTCGATGAAGTTGCGGACGCGCCGCGGTTCCGGCTGCCCGCCGGCGGGGCCGCGTTTCGCGGCGTTGGGTTCGGTGTCGTACATGATGGAGTTACCGATAGTCGTGAATCCGTGATCCGTGGGTTCGTGAAGCGTGTTCGCGTGCGATGTCGTGCCGTGTCTTGCCGTGTCGCATGCCGCGCGTCACGACCCGCCAAGGCCGGCCGCATCGAGCCCCGCCTGCGCGCATTGCGCGTCCTGTGCCTCGCTGCCGCCCGACACGCCGATGCCGCCGATCAACGCACCGTCGTCGACGATCGGCAGCCCGCCGCCGAACGCGACGAAGCGTGGTCGCAGCACGAGGCCCTGCCGCACGGCGTCCGAGTGCGACGCCAGAGAGGCGTGCCACGCGCCGGTCGGCAAACCGAAGCTCGCGGCCGTGTACGCCTTGTCGATCGCGATGTCGATCGAATGCAGCGGCGCGCCGGGCATGCGCACGAACGCCGCGAGCAGCCCGGCCGCATCGACGACCGCGACGTTCACGCGCACGCCGAGCCGCCCGGCGGCCTCGGCCGCCGCCTGCGCGGCACGCGCGGCGGCAGGCCAGTCGATCGTGCGCAGCTCGACGCTGCGGGTCGTATCGTTTCGGTTCATTGCGCTGCGCTCCTTCGCGGGTCAGGTATAGACGGTCGTGAACGCTTCGTTCAGCTCGCCGGAGTGGAAGAAGATCCCGCGCCCGAGTTCCTCCTCGGTCCACGTGGTGACCGGGCGATCGGGTTGCGCGAGATAGCCGAGCCCCGCGAACGTCTCGTTGCGGTTGCCGCTCGGATCGAAGAAGTAGATCGTGGTGCCGCGCGTGATCCCGTGCCGCGTCGGCGCGACGTCGATCTTCACCTTGTTCTTCGCCATCACGTCGGCCGACTTCAGCACGTCGGCCCAGTCGTCGAGGAAGAACGCGATGTGATGCAGCCCGTTGCGCGGGCCGCCGACGAACGCGATGTCGTGCGGCGTCGTGCTGCGGAACATCCACGTCGCGGCCTGGATCGTGTTGCCCGGGCCGACCATCACCTGTTCCGCCAGGTGGAAGTCGAGACACTCGGCCATGAAGCGCGTGTTCTCCTCGACGCGGTTCACGCCGGCCTCCGGATTCAGCTCGCACATCAGCAGGCAGTGGTCGAGCCAGTGCACGGCCGAGCCCGGCACGTCGTCGGGCCACGGATCGGGGTTCAGCGAGCCGACCGCGGTGCCCACCAGCTCCTTCTTCGCGAACAGGCGCAGCTCGTGCCCGCTCGGCAGCAGGAACCGCAATTGACGCCCGACCGCCGGCAGCGCGCCTTCGGGCAGCATCTCGGTCGCGATTCCGTATGCTTCGATACGCTGCTGCAGCGCGTCCAGATCCGCGTCGTGCTCGACCTTGTACGCGGCATGCTTGAGCCCCGCCTGATCGGACGGCGACAGGATCAGCGAATACTTGTCCCATTCGTCCCAGCATTTCAGGTAGACGTTGCCTGCCGCGTCGCGCATCGTCTCCTGCATGCCGAGCACGCGCACGTAATGGCGCAGCGCCGCTTCCATGTCCATCACCTTCAGACTGACATGACCAATACGCATCACACCCATGATGTGTCTCCTCCTGGTTTCCTGATTACTTGTCGATCGCCGGCGCGCCTGCACGGGACGCGCCGCAGAAGAACGGCTTTTTCAACCGGCCGGCCACTTCGAGTTCGACGTCGCCGTCCGGCACGACGCGGCACGCCAGCGCATAGCCGTCGCTTTCCTCCTCCGCGCTCACGTGCGCTCGGCTGATCGGCCCGAGCTTGCGCACCGCGCCGCGCAGCACACGCACCTTGCAAACGCCACACCCACCGTTCAGGCAGCCGACCGGAATGCCGCGCCGGCCGAGCTTCGCCATGCCGGCCAGCAGCGACTCGCCGGACACGCACGCATAGCGCTCGTCGGTCTGCGCGATCCGGACCGTCCCGCATACGCGGCCCGCGTCCATGTCACACCCGCCGGAACAGCGGGCTGCGCGTCTGTTGCGCGTCCGCCGCCGAGATGAACTTCTCGTGATAGATGTCGCGCTCGAACAGGCGCCCCTGCATCAGCGTCGTGATGCACGCGTCGATCATCGCGGGCGGTCCGCACAGGTACGCCTGGTGCCCCGAGAAGTCGCCGTCGAAATGCGCCTTCGCGACGTCGTGCACGAACCCTTGCGCGACGTCGCCGCCGGCATCCGGCGCGCCTTCGGACAGCGCCGGCACATACGTGAAGTTCGGATGGCGTTCGGCGAGCGCGCGGAATTCGTCGTGGTAGTACAGCTCCTTCGCGTTGCGCTGGCCGTAGACCAGCGTGATCGGCGCGGTCACGCCGCTCGCGAGCAGATCGGCGATCATCGAGCGCGGGCTCGACAGCCCCGATCCGCCCGCCATGAAGATCATCGGCCGCGCGGCGGAGCGGCGCACGAAGAAGCGGCCGTACGGACCCGACAGCCGCACGCGGTCACCCGTCGCGAGCTGCTCGTGCAGATAGCCGGTGCCGAGCCCGCCCGGCACCTGCCGCACGTTCAGCTCGATCTCGCCGGTGGCCGCGACGTCGGCCGGCGCGTTCGCGATCGAGAACGCACGGCTCTGCCCGAGGCCGGGAATCTCGAGCTGCACGTACTGGCCCGCCTGGAAATGGATCGGCTGCGACAGCTTCAGGCGGATCGACTTGATGGTCGGCGTGAGCTGCTCGATGCGCGTGACGTCGGCCGCGAAGTCCTTGACCGGGATGATCTCCGCGTCGGGCTCCTCGTCGACGTCGGCCTCGATCACGGTGTCGGCCTGCAACGTCGCGCAGCACGCGAGCGCCTTGCCTTCCTCGCGCTCGAAATCCATCAGCGCGAACGGGTTCGCGTCGCCGAGATCGGTTTCGCCGTCGAGCACGGCGACCTTGCAGGTGCCGCACAGGCCGTGACAGCACGCGTGCGGAATGTAGATGCCCTGGCGCAGCGCGGCGTCGAGCATCGTCTGTCCTTCCTCGACCTCGATCGTCACGCCCAGTGGCTCGATGGTAAGTTGATGGCTCATGGTGGTTCGCTCGTCCGCGTGGCGGTCAGAAGCTCGCGCCGCCGAGGCCGTCGAGGCCCGGCGTGCGGAAGCTGATCAAGTCCTTGTGCCCGAGGCCGTTGTCGGCCAGGCTCTTCGCTGCGTCGGGCGTCCACGGCTCGCCGGAGCGAAACCACGCGACGCGATCCCAGTCGATCTTCGCGAAGTCGGGGTGATAGCCATAGATGGGCGGCAGCACCTTGTCGGCCAACGCGCCGAACGGCAGGTCGGGCGGCAGCGGCAGGCAGAACGGCGCCGGGAACATCAGGTGGTCTTCCCAGCACACGTAGAGCAGCGGCGCCGGAAACTTCCCGACGGCATCCTTGATCGGGAAGTCGTAGGGTTTGAGCGCGATGACGGCCATGTTTGTCTCCTGTCGGCCCGCGTTCGCGCCGTGGCGCGCGCGGGTCCTGTTCAAGGTTGCGTATCGATTGCGGGTCAGTTGCGGGTGGCCTGGCCACGCCAGGCCGCGAAGTTCTTCTGGTCTTCCGAGCCGTCGAAATCGAGGTTGTCGCGGCCCATCTGCACTTCGTAGTAGTCGAGCACCGCGGCGAGCGGATCGAAGCCTTCCGCGCTCGGGTCGGCATCGGGCGGGAAGCAGTTGCCCTGATAGATCTGGTGCACCGGCAGCCACGCCTGCACGTATTTCTGCGGCTCGTGGTCGAAGATTTCCTTGCAGTGATCGCTGCAGAAATGGAACTTGTTGCCGAGATAGTTCGACTCGCGCGCGCCGATCTTCTTCGGGTTGCCGGGCTCGGTGAACAGCATCGGGATCTGGCAGGTCTGGCACAGCATCGGCAGCGTCTTCATGTAGAAGCGGTTGCCGGCTTTCGCCTGCTCGCCCCAGTAGTCGAAACGCGGGCGGTAATAGCGGTCGAACGAATCGGGATACTTCGCGGACAGCCACGTCATCTCGTCTTCGGTCGGCACCCAGGTGTGGAACGCGGAGGCCGCGTTGAAGCCGTAGAACGTCGACCACGCCTGGTGGCTGATGTGGTCCTTGCCTTCGCACGCGTCCTGCCAGCCCTTCGGCTCGCGAATCCCGTAGCGCGCGAGATCCTTGAACAGCGCGCCGCCGTTCTGCTCCGCGTACATCTCCCACGATTCGCGCCAGCTCATCACGCGCTTCGGCTGCATGTAGTCCATCATCATCGCGACCAGCGTGAGCAGCCGGTAGCCGCGCCAGAACCACTTGTCGATCCAGCGCTGCACGATCGGCACGTTGTCCGGGTCCTGTTCGAGCAGGAACTTGATGCACTCGATGCCGAGCGTCATGTGACGCGATTCGTCCGACTGCGCGGAGAAGCCGAACGTGACGGTCGACATGTCGCCGTTGTACGCGGCGCCCGACATGAACGGCACGAACAGCAGGTTCGTCAGCACGTATTCGAACGAGAAGCTGACCGCGGTCAGGAACTCGAACGGGCCCGACGAATACGCATCCTCGAAGAACGACTTCGGCACCGACAGATACCAGACGCGATCGAACCAGTGGTTCGAGTGATGGAAACCGTTGAAGAACTTGTTGTACGTCGACATCGCGTGCGTTTCGGTCTGGTAGTGCCGCAGCTCGTCGATCGACTGCATCTGGCACGCGATGCGCGCGCCCTCGCCGGTGAAGTGCCGGCCGACGTGCGCGAAGCCGCGGTGCGCGAGATATTCGAGCGGCGTCACACCCTGGATGAACAGCTTCAGCGCATTGATGTAGCGGGCGTCGGTCACGCCGAGGAACGCGTTGTTCTGCGTGAACGCGTCGATCACCGCGTACAGCTTCTTCTCCTTCTCGCCCTGGTATTTCCAGTACGCATCCATCGTCAGGCGGAACGGGTCGACCCACTTGTCCCAGTCGTGGATCTTGATGCCTTCATAGCGGTCGTACGGGAAGACCTTCTCCATCGGCTGGTAGGTCGTCTCCCAGCCGAGGCCGCGCGTCATTGCCGCGTAGCGGTCCTTCAGGCCGAGCTTTTTCTTGAGCGTTGGCGTGTCCATGCGTGTCTCCGTGTTGTCGGTGCGCGTAGCGCGGCGTTCAGTGCGACCAGCTCAGCGTGAACTGGTCGTCGTCCTCGTCGATGTGGCCGGACAGCGTGATCAGGTTCACCTGCAGCTGCTGCAGGTCGAAGCGCGTGCCGGTCAGCTCCTCGATCGTGTCGCGGCGGATCGTCAGCCGGTCCGGCGCGTCGATCTTGACCATGCCGGGCGACTCGACCACCACCGCGCGCGGGTTGTCGGCGACGATCGCGTCGACGATCGGTCTGGAGTCCTCATTGGCCTGAAAGGCGATGAATACGTTGGACATGCTGGTTATCCTTGGGATGTGAAGTGAATGCCCGTCGTCAGAGCGCGATGCCGAGCTTCGCGACGCGCGCGTGGAACTGCTCGCGCACTTCGTCGAGCGCGGCCTGGCCGGCGTCCTGCAGCGCGCGTGCGGCGACCGGCGCGAGCGCCGCGTCGGCCCGGGCCGACCAGTCGCGGGTCCAGCGGGCGAGCAGCGCACGGTTGTCGTCGGATTCGGCGGCCATCGTCTTTACGACCGCGTCGATCCAGCGGTTCGATTCGGCGTGCCATTCGGGCATGAACGCAGTCAGCATCGCGACCGCCGAGCCGCCCGCGAGCGCGATCCGTTCGTCGACGAAACGGTCGTAGACGAGCGGATACAGCAGGCCGTCGAGCGCGAGGTTCTGCGCGACGAACAGCTCGACCGGGTCGGCCACGACCAGCGTGTCCTCGACGTAGCGGCGCAGCGGCTGCCAGGCGGCGTCGTTCGTCCAGGCCGCCTTGGCCGCGTCGAGCACGTCGGGCTCGGCCATCGCGAGCGCGAGGCGCGTCAGGTACTGCGCGACGCCGAGGTTGTCCATCGCATGGAACATCGCGGGCGCCGTGAACGCGGTGCCGTAGCCGAGCGCGCAGATCTGCGCGTTGTTCATGTTCGCGCCCCACGCGACGTGGCGCAGCGGCACCAGCACGTCGAGCGCGTGCGCGGCCACGTCGTCGCGCATCAGGCCGATCATCCGGCGCGACTCGACGAACTCGAAGTTCGACTCCATAGCGTCCTGCTGGCGCGCCCGCGTGGTCGCCCACGACGCGTAGTAGAACTGGCGCGGATCCTTCAGCGCGTACCAGCTCGCCATCCGGATCGCCGAACGCGACGGATCGAAGATCTCGTGGTCCGGATCCCAGGTCGGCCGGTAATGGAAGTTCGCCTGGGGCTGCGCGCCCATCATGCCTTCCTGGTAACGCGTCGCCGTCTTGTCGCCGCCGATGTGCTGCGCGACGTGCGCGAAGGTGTGCCGGAGCGGCTTGATGTCGACTGTCTTCAGCTCGATGGTCACTTCTTGCTCCTCAATGTCATGGGTTCGCTTCGACGTCGAGCCGCGTGACCTGCTGTTCGCGGCAGAACGCATCGAAGGCGGCAGGAGGCAACGTCAGCTCGACGCACAGCTCCGGCGCACCGCCGATCGACAGCTCGAATTCGACGAAGCCGCGCACGTTCGTGCCCGTCACGCGGACGCACTTGCGGCCGGGATCGAGCGGGGAAAGATCGGTCGGATGCTGATTCATGATCGGTGTCGCCTCCATGCCGGACTTCAATGCAGCATCCGTGCCACGTTCGGATCGACCTTCAAAAAATCTCGATAATTCAGGGAAAGCCCTGACGCAAAGTTCGAATTCGCGATCCACAATGGCGGTTAACCAGAACGGCAAACGCACGCCGGCGACCCTGCCGGAACTTATATCCGGCGGCCTTTTTCATCATTTGAGCAACTCGGTCGAGCGCATTTGATGAAATGATCAAATCGATCCGCTCACCGCGGCGCTGCTGGCGAGAACTTTGAAAATCACGAGAAATCTCGACGGAGGAGACATGACGCGGCCCAGCCTGCCCCCTTTGCCGCCGGACACCGACCTGCGCAAGCTGATCCATTTTTCGGCGAGCGACGGTCGCATCTGGCTGGCCGGACAGCGGATGGTGCTGCTGCATGCCGGCGCGCTGGCGACGCTGCGCCAGGAACTGATGGAAAGCGTCGGCCCCGCGCAGACGCGGCGTTTCTTCACGCGGGTCGGCTTCGCGGCCGGCGAACGCGACGCCGCGCTCGCGCGCGAGATCCGCAGCGGCGCATCGCTGTTCGACATGTTCCACGTCGGCCCGCAACTGCACATGCTCGAAGGCGCGGTGCAGGTCACGCCGTTGCGTTTCGAAGCCGATCCCGCGACCGGCGCGTTCTACTGCGAATACCGCTGGGAACATTCATGGGAAGCCGACGTGCACCGCCGCACGTTCGGGCCGCAGCCCGAACCGGTGTGCTGGATGTTGATCGGTTATGCGACCGGCTATACCAGCGCGTTCATCGGCCGCACGATCCTGTTCAAGGAAACGGGCTGTGTCGGCATGAACGACCCGCACTGCACGATCGTCGGCAAGCCGGCCGACGAATGGCCCGACGCGGAGGAAATCACGTCGTGGTTCAAGGCCGACTCGCTGATCAACACGATCCGCGACCTGCAGACCGAAGTCGAATCGCTGCGCCTCGAGATGACGCCCGACGACGGCCGCACGCGGCTCGTCGGGCGCTCCGACGCATTTCGCGCGGCCTACGCGCTGCTGGAGACGGCCGCGCCGACCAAGGTCGCCGTGCTGCTCACCGGCGAGACGGGCGTCGGCAAGGAACGCTTCGCGCGTGCGCTGCACGGCCTCAGCCCGCGCGCGGCGAAGCCGTTCGTCGCGATCAACTGCGCGGCGATTCCGCATGCGCTGATCGAGTCGGAACTGTTCGGTGCGGAGAAAGGCGCATTTACGGGCTCGCAAACCGCGCGCGCCGGGCGCTTCGAGCGCGCGGACGGCGGCACGTTGTTTCTCGACGAGATCGGCGAGCTGCCGCTCGACGTGCAGGCGAAGCTGCTGCGCGTGCTCCAGGAGGGCGAGGTCGAGCGGCTCGGCGCGACCGACGGCCGGAAGGTGGACGTGCGCGTCGTCGCGGCGACCAACCGCGATCTCGAACAGGCCGTGCGCGACGGCACTTTTCGCGCGGATCTCTACTACCGGATCAACGTTTATCCGGTGCTGATTCCGCCACTGCGCGACCGGCAGGACGACATCGCACCGCTCGCCGACGCGATGCTCGACCGCTTCGCGGCGCTGCACGGCAAGCCGACGCCCACGCTGACCGATTACGCGTACGACGCGCTGCGCGGCTATCGCTGGCCCGGCAACGTGCGCGAGCTCGAGAACCTGATCGAGCGCGCGGTGATCCTGTCGCGGCCGAACCGTCCGGTCGACGCGAAGGACCTGTTCCCCGGCGTCGGCTCACCCGGCGGCGCGACGGTCGACCGGGCCGGGCAGATCCGGCCGGCGGCCGCGATGTCGATCGACTGCGGGTCGATCCTCGACCAGTTGCAAGGCGGCGGCGGGCTCGACGGCCTCGAGCGGGCGCTGCTGCATGAAGCCGTCGACCGCGCGAACGGCAACCTGTCGGCCGCCGCACGCCTGCTCGGCCTGACCCGCGCGCAGCTCAGCTATCGGCTCAACCGCAGACAGGACCAGGAGGACGCGTGACATGAACAGCATCCTGCCCGCCGATCCGTTCGACGATCCGCCGCCGGCGCTCGAACCGGCCGCCGACGATGCCGCCGAACCGCACGCCCGCACGCTCAGCGAGCACGCGTATCACCAGCTCCGGCAACACATCATCGAAGGGCATTACCCGCCCGGCGCGAAGCTGCGCGTCGAGCATCTGAAGGACGTGTACGGCGTCGGCGCGGGCACGCTGCGCGAGGCGCTCACGCGGCTCGTCAGCGATGCGCTGGTCGTCGCCGAAGGGCAGCGCGGGTTTCGCGTGACGCCGATGTCGGTCGACGATCTGGAAGCGATCACGCGCCTGCGCATTCATATCGAGGTCGATGCGCTGCGCGACTCCGTGCGGCATGGCGACGATGCCTGGGCGCAGCGTGTTCGGCAGAGCTTCGAGCAGTTGTCGGCCTGGGAGCAGCCGGTGTCGATCGAGCACCGCGCCGCATGGGAAGCGTGCAACCGGCGCTTTCACGAAGCGCTGATCTCGGCGGCCGCGACGCCGTGGACTTATCTGATCCTGCGCATGCTGTCGCAGCAAAGCGAGCGCTACCGGCGCGTGTGCATCGGGCTCGGCGATTCGAAGCGCGACGTGCATGCGGAACACACGTGCCTGTTCGAGGCCGCGATGCGCCGCGCCGATGCGCGCGCCGCGCTCGCGCTCGAAGACCATATCGGCACGACGCTCGCGGTGGTGCGCAACGCGCCGCCCGGCACGTTGCCGTTCTAGCGCACCGCCGCGCGGACGACGCGATCACGCCAGCTCGGGATACCCGTGCGCGGCCGCGTCCCGCGCGAACTCGGCAATCGTGTCGTACGCGCCCGGCGGCAGGCGCTCGAATCCCTTCAGCCGCAGTGCGTTCGCCCGCGCCGGATCGAGCGCGACCGCGTGATCGAGCGCATCCTGCAACGCCTCCACGAGCCGCCCTTCCAGCGCTTTCGACGCGATCAACGGCAACCCCGGCGCCGACGCCGTCATGCCGATGATCCGGATCTCTTTCAACAATTCGGGCAGCGCGTCACGCACGTACGCGAAGGTCACGCAATCGATCGCCGCGCAATCGGCAACGCCTGCGGCCAGCGCGCGCAGCACGTTCAGGTGCGAGCCGAACGGCACGACCGAACCGAAGAAACGTCCGTCATGCGCATGCGGCGCGACCGCGTGCCGGAATGCGTTCATCCCGCTATGCGAATCCGCACCGTTGAAGGCGGCTCGCAATCCGCGACACGCAGCCAGCGTCGTCGCGCCGCCCGCATGCACGCGCGCCGACGCGACCAGCACGCTGCTGTAGCGCGCGCCGTCGCAGCCAGGGGCATCGAAGGCCGGTGCCGCGATCAGGTGCGCGGTATCGCGCAATCCGAGCATCCGGTACGGATAACCGCACGTCTGCGACAACAGCAGGTCGTTGCGGCGCCACAGCGCGTGCAGATCCCCGAACGGCTCGTCGAGCAACGCGACGCCGGCCGGCCCGCCGGCGCGCGCGAACGCATCGAGCGCGTCATGCAGCAGCGCGCGCCACAGCGCGGCGTGGCGCGGCGTCACGTTGTACATCGGCAGTCCGGCGATCCATTGGCTCATGCGGGCATTCTACGCATTGGCGGCGCCCTGGAGAAAGCCCGTCCGCCCGGGCGTCGCCGGGGTCCGGCACGCGGCACGCGGCACGCGGCACGCGGCACGCGGCACGCGGCACGCGGCCGGGGCCGCGGCCGGGGCCGGGGCCGGGGCCGGGGCCGGGGCCGGGGCCGGGGCCGGCAATGCTTATCGGCCGCGCAGCGATAAGCAAATCCGAATTGCTTGGTTGGCCTGACTACGCGGCCCGGTTAGCGTTCCAGTGTCGCGACGCCGTCGCATGCCGCTTCAGCGGCTGAGCGCGAGCCGCGCCGCCTATCGGCCAACCGCATCGCAGCCCGCACCGGCGCGATCGTCCGCTACCGGTTATCCGTATATCGCCCGCTTCACCGGCTTCACCCGCTTCATCCGCCCCAGCACCATGGCCGAATACTTCGACGTCGACCACGCGCGCGCGATCGCCGCGCTCCACGCCCGCTTCACTGCCCGTACCGAGTGGCCGACCTGGCTGCTGGTCGTCGCGATCTACGGCGGCTGGCTCGCCGTGCTGCTGCTCGTGCGTGCCGAGCGCCTGTCGCTCGCGGCCGCGACGCCGCCGCTGATCCTGCTCGGCGCGTGGCACATGTCGCTGCAGCACGAGCTGCTGCACGGCCATCCGACGCGCTCCGCATTCGTGAACCGGCTGCTCGGCTATCCGCCGCTGACGATCTGGTACCCGTACACGCTCTATCGCGACACGCACCTCGACCATCACCGCGACGAGGACCTGACCGTGCCGGGCGTCGACCCGGAAACGAACTACGTGTCGCGCGAGCAGTGGGCGCGTCTGCCGCGCTGGCGTCGCGCACTGACAGTTGCGCGCACCACCTTCGTCGGGCGTCTCGTGTTCGGGCCGCCGACGAGCATCGCCGCGATGTTCGCCGACGCGTTCGCCGCGTTCCGGCGCGGCGACTTCCGCTATCTGCCGATGTGGGCGACGCACGCCGCCTGCGTGGCCGCGCTGCTCGCCTGGCTGCAGTGGTCGATCGGCGTGCCGTGGTGGTACTACCTGCTGGCGGTCACGTGGCCCGCGCTGTCGCTCGCGATGATCCGTTCGCTGTTCGAGCACCGCGCCGCACGGCATCCGAAGGCGCGCATCGCGATCAACGAGGCCGGTTTCGCGATGCGGCTGCTGTACCTGAACAACAACTACCACCTCGTGCATCACGACCTGCCGAGGCTGCCGTGGTACGACCTGCCGCGCGCGTACCGGATGCGGCGCGACGCCTATGCGGAGAAATGCGGCGGCTTCGTGATCCGCGGCGGGTATCGCGAACTGCTGGCGCGCCATGCGTGGACGCCCACCGACACGCCCGTGCACCCGTTCGACCAGGGCACGGCGTCGCTGTCGACGGGCGGCGGTGCGAGGGTCGCCGCGGTCGACGGGTATCTTCAGATCAGTACGTAACGCGCGAGCGGGGCCGCGCTTCGCCGTGAAGCCGCCCGATCCGACGACGCGACGACGCGCGCCGGGCCGCCCCGGCGCGCACTCATTACAAAAAGCCGACAACGCCGAGCTTCATCGGCGAATTGCCAATTCCACCGGCAATGTCCAGAATGACGGCTCGTCCGGGGTTCCAACAATCATTCGCCCTGGCTCAGCCTCCCGGCCGCGCGCCGCACTCCCCTACGACGATGCAACCGAACACCTCGCCGGGCGCGATCCGCTCGATCGGCAACGACTGGTCCGTCTCCGCGGTCACCGCGGGCTTTCTCGCGGTGCTGATTTCCTACGCGGGCCCGCTCGCGATCTTCTTCCAGGCGTCGCAGGCTGCGCATGCGTCCAACGAGATGGTGGCTTCGTGGGTCTGGGCGATCTCGATCGGCGCGGGCCTGTCGGGGCTGTTCGCGAGCTGGAAACTGAAGGTGCCGGTCGTGACCGCATGGTCGGCGCCCGGCACCGCGCTGCTCGTCGGCCTCTTTCCGCAACTGACGCTGAACCAGGCCGTCGGCGCGTACATCACGGCCGCGCTGATCATCCTCGTGATCGGCATCACCGGCTATTTCGACCGGCTCGTGCGCCATATTCCGCGCGGCATCGCGTGCGGGATGATGGCCGGCATCCTGCTGCCGTTCGGCATGCGCGCGTTCTCCGCCGCGACCGCGCAGCCGGTGCTCGGGTTCGGGATGATCGCCGCGTACGTGATCTTCAAGCGCCTGCTGCCGCGCTACAGCATCGTGCTCGTGCTGCTGACGGGCGCCGCGCTCGCGACGCTGCTCGGGATGGCGCATCTCGGCAACGTGTCGCCGAGCATCGCGCGGCCGGTCTTCATCGCCCCCGAATGGACGCTCGGCACGACGCTCAGCCTCGCGCTGCCGCTCGTCGTCGTCAGTCTCACCGGCCAGTTCCTGCCGGGGATGACGATCCTGCGCGTGTCGGGCTACCACACGAGCGCGCGGCCGATCATCACGGCGACCAGCGTGATGTCGCTCGCGGTCGCGTGCTTCGGCGGGATCACGATCGTGGTCGCGGCGATCACCGCGGCGCTATGCACCGGCAAGGACGCGCACGAGGATCCGGACCGGCGTTATATCGCGGGCATCGCGAACGGCGTGATCTACCTGATCGGCGGGCTCTTTGCCGGCACCATCGTCACGCTGTTCTTCGCGCTGCCGAAGGCGTTCGTCGCGATCCTCGCGGGGCTCGCGCTGATCGGTGCGATCGGCGCGAACGTGCACGGGATCTTCGAGGATGAGGCGCATCGCGAAGCATCGGTGATCACGTTCCTCGCGACCGCTTCGGGGATGACGTGGCTCGGGCTCGGATCGGCGTTCTGGGGGATCGTGATCGGGTCGGTCGCGTATGCGGTGTCCGGCAGGGCGCGGCGGCAGGCGTAACGCGCATCCTTTCTGCCGCCACCCCGCTCACCGCGCGTGCGCGCGCACCAGGGTCGCGAGCGCGTCCGCCAGTGTCGTCGTGCCATACACCCGCTCCGACACGCCGGCCTCGACATCGATCTGTCCTGCGTTATGCACGTCGTACAGATCGACGATCAATTGCGCATGCCGTTCGCTGAGCCCTGCGCGCAACAGCGTCGCGGTCCATGCATCGCGCGGCAGTTCGCGCGCGACGATCTCGTGGTCAGCCGCCGCGCCGAGCGTATCCGCGATGTCCCGCACGCTCACACGCTGCGGCCCCTCGATGCTGACGATACGCGGCCCGTTGCCGGATTCGACGGCATCGAGCAGCAACCGCGCCGCCGCGACACCCACATCGGGCGCCCAGACCGTCGGAAACACCTTGTCGACCGGATGGTGAAAGCTCGGCAGCACACCGGTTGCGAGCGCGACGGGCAACACGCGCGTCCAGTTCTGCAGGTGCTCGGCCGAGCGCAGCAGCGTGAGCCGCGTCGGAACCGTCTTCACCGCTTCTTCCAGACGATGAAAGAGCCGCGTGATGCCCGTGTTGCCCTCACGCTCCGCACCGTAGTCCGACAACGCGAGCAGCGCCGGCGGCGGATTCGCGGCGAGTGCGCCGGTCACGATGTCGATCGTCCGCTCCATCGTCGCGGCCGGATCGCTGTCGGCGACGGGCACCGGACACAGCATCTGCACGGCTTGCGCGCCGTCGATCGCCATGGCGATCGCACGTGCGTCCGTCAGGTCGGCGATCGCCACTTCGCAGCCGAGTTGCGCGAAGCGTTCGCGATGGCGTGCGTCGCGCAGCACCGCGCGCACGGGATGGCCTGCGTGGCGCAGGGTCGTCACGGTCGACAAGCCGACGTTGCCTGATGCTCCGAAAATCACGAACACGATCCGCTCCTGGGGGATGAAGGTGATGTGATTGTCGGTGCGCATCGCCAACGTGACGCGCACGGACGGATGACGCGAGCAGGAATGGATGACCGATCAGGCGGTTGCCGAGTTTTTCCGCTGCGTGGCCGCACCCGGCAATTGTCCAGCAGGTTGTTGGACGATTGCCGGGGAGCCTAACCAGATTTCGCTGACCAAACTGCAGCATCGGGAACAATACATTGCCTACGCACGACGGATAGTGGACTCGCCCATCGTCGGCCCGCGCGGAGCACCAGTCCCGTGCGGCAGCCGATCAACGGTCCTCGCCGTCATAAGCGAGCCTCAGCCCACCCCGCGCCCCTGACCGCGCGATCTCCGTCGGCGTCGCGCCCAGCACGCGATTCATCCAGTTCGCCATGTGGCTCTGATGCGCAAACCCGGCTTCGAGCGCGATCTGGCTGATGCTGAGCCGGCCTTCGAGCAGCAACGCCTTCGCACGCTCGACCCGGCGCCGCACCACGTACTGATGCACCGGCATCCCGAGCGTCTCGCGAAACAGCACCTTGAAATGCGGCACGCTGATCGACACGAGCGCCGCGAGTTCGGCGAGCGTCATGCGCCGCTCGAGATTCGCCTCGACATAGTCGATCACGCGGGCCGCCGCCTTCGGCGCAAGCGTACGCCGGCGCTCGCGGAACACCGGCTGGCTGTCGACCAGCCGCGCGACGAGCGCCGTGCACAGGCTCTCCGCATAGAGCGGGTCCGACGCGTCTTCCGCCTCGAGTTCGGCGGCCATCGCCCACGCGATGTGCTGCAGGCGCGGATCGCGCACCTGCAGCCGCCGGCGGATCTGCGCCTGCGATGGCTTCAGCTCGAGTTGCTCGAACGTGCGCCGCACGAACGTGTCGCTGAGCGCGATGTGCAGGATCCGGCAGTCGGCGCTGTCGGTCCACCGGCCCGGCAGGCCGGCGGGAATCACGTCGACGTCGCCGTGCGCCTGGATGCGCGACACGCGTTCGCCGTCGCACACGCAATCCGCGCGCACGGGTGAACCGATATGCACGCCGATGCGGTGATGCTCGGCGGCCGGAATCCGGTACGTGCCCGCGCGAATCTCCAGCAGCGACGCGCCGAAGCCGCGCCAGCCAAGCCCGCGGCTGGAGCGCAGGCTGACCGGCACGCCGTTGTCGGTCGGCGCGGCAAGAATCGGATCGCTCATGGTTCCCCTCCACCAGATCGGGTGTCGAACGCGCATTGTGACGCTTTTCCGCGGTGCTTGCCGGGCCTGAACGCCCGTTCCCGCAGCGCGCGGAAAAAGATCATCCGTTTCTGCTCCAGCCGATCCGTGCCTGCGCGCCAGCAAGCGCCGACACGCCTACGATCGCCTCATCCGACACCTACGGAGCCCGTCATGCCCGATTGCCGCCCGTTTCGCGCGACGTTCGCCGCGCCGCCGCCGTCCGGGGCCACCCGCGTTGCTTCCCGCCGCGCTTCCCGCGCTGTTTCCCGTCCTCGTTCCGGCAGTATCCGCGCGACACTCGCCGAACGCTGCCTGCGCATGATCGGCTGGTACCGGCTCGAGCGGCTGCTCGCGTCGATTCCCGACAGCAACGACGACTTCGGGATCGTTTAACCGCCGCGACACAGGGCATACGCGCCGCCCGCGTCGGCCTACTTGCGCCGCCGCTCGTGCGGCGCGACGGTCGCGCCGTCGATCACCGGCGCGCCCTGCTTGATCAGGAAATCGCGAAACAGCCCCGTCACCTGCGAGATCCGCCGGTCGGCGAGCGTGACCACATACCATTCGCGCTCGATCGGGTTGCCCGGAAACGGCAACTGCCCGAGCAGCCCGGTGCGCAACTCGAGTGCACACGCGTGCAACGACAGGAACGCGACGCCGAGCCCCGCTTCGGCCATCTGCTTGATCGCCTCGTTGCTCGACAGCTCGGAGCCCACGTGGAAGCGGTAGCCGGCCGTCTTGAACAGGCTCTCGACCGTGGAACGCGTGCCCGCGCCGCGTTCGCGCACGAGCAGGTGCGCGGATTCGAGATCCTTCAGCGCGACGCGCTTGCGCTGCATCAGCGGATGGCCGGGCGCCGCGACGAACACCATCGGATGCTTCGCGAACTCGACCGCGTGCGTGCGCAGCTCCTTCGGCGCGCTGCCCATCACCGCGAGATCGATTTCATGCGTCGCGAGCATGCGGATGATGTCGTCGCGATTGCCGACCTTGAAATAGGTCTTCACGTGCGGCCGCGTCGCGGTGAATTTCACGAGCAGCGGCGGGATCAGGTACTCGGCCGTCGTGATCGCGCCGATCCGCAGCGTGCCGCCGAGATCGCCCGTCAGCGCGGCCACTTCGTCGCCGGCCTCGCTCCACAGATGCAGGATCTCGCGCGCATAGCGCGACACGATTTCACCGGCGGCGGTCAGCTGCACGCCGCGCCCCACCCGCTGCAGCAGCGCGGCGCCCACCGCCTCCTCGAGCAGGCGCACCTGCAGCGACACGGCCGGCTGCGTCAGGTTCAACTCCTCGGCCGCGCGCGACACGCTGCCGAGGCGCGCGATCATGTCCAGCGCCTTCAGCTGCCGGAACGTCGCGGTCTTTCCTATAAGTGAATACATATGAGTCGCTTATAAACATTAAATTGTTCGCGTAGGTTCAAAACTATATCGTCGGTTCTTGAGCAATGTCATCCGAATCGTCATCAGCGGGAGCCACAACATGGACACCATCACGCCTACCCCTGCAACGGATCGCGCACCGCGCGTGCCGCGCATCGTGATCGTCGGCGGCGGCGCCGGCGGCCTGCAGCTCGCCACGCGCCTCGGCGACACGGTCGGCCGCCGCGGGCAAGCCGACGTCGTGCTCGTCGACCGCTATCCGACGCACTTCTGGAAGCCGCTGCTGCACGAAGCCGCGTCCGGCCATCGCGATCCGGCCTCGCACACGATCGAATACGCGGCGCAGGCGAAGCGCCACGGCTTCCGCTTCGTGCAGGGCGCGCTGCAGCGGGTCGACCGCGCGGCACGCACGGCGACGATCGCCGCGGTGCAGGACGCGGACGGCACGGAGATCCTGCCGCAGCGCGAGCTCGGCTACGACGACCTGGTGCTGGCCGTCGGCAGCGTGACGAATTTCTTCAACGTGCCGGGCGCCGCGCGCCACGCGTTGCCGCTCGAAAACCTCGACCAGGCCGAGGACTTCCGCCGCAAGTTCCTCGCCGCGTGCACGAAGGCGAACCACCTGGCCGAGCAGCAGCCGGCGCGGCGCGCCGCGCCGATCTGCATCAACGTGATCGGCGCGGGCGCGACGGGCGTCGAACTGGCCGCCGCGCTGCGCCATGCGATCCAGCAGCTGACGACGTATCGCTTCAAGGCGCTGGTGTCCGCACGCGACGTGCACATCCGGCTGATCGAAGGCGGCCCGCGCATCCTGCCGGCGCTCGACGCAAGGCTGTCGGCCAAGATGCACGCGCAACTGCGCACGCTGAACGTCGACGTGCTGACGGACACGCGCGTCGCGGAAGTCGGCGCGGACGCGGTCACGACCGCGGCCGGCGAGCGGCTCGCGAGCGACATCACGATCTGGGCGGCCGGCGTCGCGGGCCCCGCGATGCTGCGGGAACTCGGCGACATCGCGCTCAACCGGTCGAACCAGGTGATCGTGACCGAGACGCTGCAGACGCCCGACGATCCGCACGTGTACGCGTTCGGCGACTGCGCCGCGTGCCCGTCGGCCGACGCGGGCGGCTTCCTGCCGCCGCGCGCGCAGGTCGCGCACCAGCAGGCCGTGTACCTGGGCGAAGCGCTCGCGCGGCGCCTCGCCGGCAAGCCGGTGGCGGGCTTCACGTTCCGCGACGCAGGCACCGTCGTGTCGCTCGGCCAGGCCGGTGCCGTCTATCAGGCCGACCTCGGCATGCGTTCGCGCTCGCTGATCGTCGACGGGCTCGCCGCGATCGGGCTGTACAAGTTCCTGTACCGCAAGCACCTGTTCAGCGTGCACGGACTGAAGCGCGCGCTGTTCCAGTCGCTGAGCCACTGGCTGCAAAGCCGCAACCAGCCGTCGATCAAGCTGCACTGAGCGTCGACGGCCACGCGGCATCGCAAGACGGCGTATCGGGCGCACCTCGCCCGATACGCCGTTTTTTCATGTGCACACATCCGGTGCATTCATATCGCGCATGAGTCGGGTGCGTCACATCGAACGCCATCGATACGATGCCATTCGTTCCGAACGCATGGATCGCGTGCATCCCGCGCCGGTACTGGCTCGCCGCCCGATTCATCAGTCAAACCCTATGAGTCGGCTATAAATATTAATTGGTTGCAATTTCCGGATCGACGCTAAGGTGTCGGGCATTCCCGTCCGCGAACGGACCGTCACGTCTCAGGAGAGGAATCACCGTGGTCATCGAAGCCATCGTCACCCGTCTCGACGCCGCATTCGCGCAGATCGAAGCGACACCGGATTCGCACGAATCGCGCAACCAGCGCGATGCGATCATCCAGTGGCTCGACAGCGCGTCGGAGCAAGGATATCGACTCGGTCTCGTCACGACGCTGCCGGCCGCCCGGCTCAGCGACATGTTCGAAGGCCAGTTCGGCCGCGCGAACCTCGACCGCTTCTCGGTCGTCGTGACCGACGCCAATCAGCAGGACTCCGTAGCAAATCAGCATCCGTTCGACGTCGCGCTGCAAGCGCTGGGCGTGCCGCCCGAGCGCGCGGTGGCCGTCGCGAGCAGCGAACCGGAACGCCGCGAAGCCGAGACGTTCGGCCTGTCGCGTTGCGTGCGCATCACCGACACGATGCGCTCGATCGCATCGGCAGGCGTGCACTGAGCCGAGCACCGCATACGGGCCGGCTCGCGCCGGCCGATCGCGATCCGGCGCGATGCCGACGATTGCCCGACCGAATTCCGACATTCCGCCGTCAAGGCGGCCTGCAACACTTCCAGGCTCGACCGATCCTGCCCGGCGACCGGATGTCGGCGATGGCCGCGAACATGCGATGGGACGTGTATCGCAATGGCTCGCGGCTCATCGTGAAGATGATGCTTGTACAACGAGCGCGAGATGGAATTCCAGGCGGCGTGCGACGGCGCGAAGATCGCCGCGGGCAGTCACTTCTACGACTACGCGGTACGCGGGATTGAAGCGCCGTTACGGGTGTCCGTGACGCGCCGTCAGTCCACCGGGTAATCGAGATCGTGCCAGCGCTTCGCCGATTTCCCGCCGGAGCCGAGGTGACCGCCGGGGAAGCGCATCACCGCAATTGCGTGCAGCGCTTTCGCGTCGAGCGCGGCGTCGCCGCAACTGCGCCTGACCTTGAGATCGCGGACGCGCCCCTGCTCGTCGAGCCAGACCCGCACGATCACGCGCCTTCTCGACGCGGGAGTCTGCACACCGCGTGACAACAGGCGATCCATCAGCGACATGAAGTTCTCCCCGATCGTCGAATGCTACGGTTATCGCCGGTGTGCGCGCCGCGTCAATGCCGGGCGGCTGTGCTCATGTGTGCCGGCGCAGCCTTCGGCTTCGCGGCGACGTGCGCCTTCGGCTCGGCGCCGGCCGCATGTTGAACCTTGCCGGTCTTCGCGGAGGCCGCGTGTGCTTTCGGCGCAGGTTTCGCGCCGGCATGCGCCGCGACCGGCGCCTTCGACTGCGAACGAACGGTTTGTCGACCCGGCTTCACGACCGCCGCGCTGCTCGCCGCCACGGGCGGATGCTGGACCTGCTGCGCGTACGCGTTGACGTCGTGATCGCTCATCCACGATTCCGTGTAGGCCGCCGACGCGGGATGAGCCAGGTTGAGATACGCGACCGATGCGACGAGAAAGGCACGAACATGCGTGCGACGATTGAATGCGGTAATGACGAATGCTCCTTTGCGAACTGGCTCGACGCCCTGTATCGGCGCCGTCGTGGCGGCACGATAAATGAGCGCATTCCGCACCGCAAGCGTCTGCCGGAGATCCAAACGATTCTTGACGTTTGAACGATCGATCCGGTGCGGGCGAGGCGCGAACCGGCGCGGCAGCCGCGCGGTCGCTTCGGTATGCACATGTCGTCGCCCACGGGGCCGGAACGCTGAAAGCCAATCGCCCCCGACGAGGCCGAACTCGAATTCGCCGATGGTGTCGAACGTGCATCGCCGGAGAGTCACATGAAACGCGCCACCCCGCTCGCCCTCCTGATCCTGCTCGCCGCCACCAGCTTGCCGGCACTCGCCGGCAGTGCCGCGTCGCCGGTCCCGCAGCAAGCGAAAAACTGCGTACCGTCCTCCACGTCCGCCGGCACGGCGCCCGGCTCCCGCGCTGCATCAAAAGCGCCGCCGATTCGCGTGTGCGTCGGCGATCCCGACACGCAGCTGAACCTGCCGTGGTTCCTGACCGACGTCCTCACCGCCGTGGACACGCATCAATCTCCCCGCGACCTGCTCCACAAGATGCGCGACGATCTCTGAAGCGCTGCTGTCGCCGATGCACGCGCTGGAACAACCCGCAGCAAGCGGGTTGGGCCTCGTTCAAGGCGCGCCGATGCCTGGATCGCCGGAAGTGACGCGCGATGCAAATATTTCTCCACAAGCATCAATCAAGAAATAACGCGATTTTTGAATATCAATATTTCGTAATCGAGGGCTGCACGCCTTATACTTGCCGCGCACCATCCTCGTGCCAAGAGACGGTGTCTTCTGTCCCGGCCGCTCACCGATGCGGCCGGTTTTTTTTCGTGTGCGATACCGATATACATGCGTGGTCGGGGTATGTTACGGAGAAGCGCCTCGAATCCAGCGCCCCGCCGCGATGCCGCTTCGTGCGTTTCGCGAGCGTAGAATCGCTTTGCGTCCCGATATCGGCGCGAGCCGCGGTGCCCCGGCGAGGCACGGCGAACGCATCGCGTCTATCCATCGACCGGTTCGATCTGCATTCTCATGCGCACAACAACAAGTACGACCCGAGGACCTGCCGCGCCCGCACTGCCCCCGAAGCCCGCATTCCAGCGCAGCGGCGCGTGGCCGCACGTCGTTTTCCCGCTTGCCCTGATCGTCTGCATCCTCGTGTTCGTGGTCGCGCTCGTCGTTGCCGGGCGCCTGGCGCGCGACGCGATCGCGCAGCACGAACGCGTCGTCGCGAACGACATCGTGATATCGGTCGACCGCATTCTCGACGGAATTCGCTCGCGTCACCCGGCCGAGCTGGACGCGCTGGTCGGGCGACCCTGCATGACGATCTTCAGGACGCTCGCCGAAGTAGGCACTCACCTGCGCTATCTTCGGGCCGTCGGGCTGGCGAACGACGGTCGCGTCACATGCTCGTCGGCACTGGGCGCGATCGACGTCCCGCTCGCCGCATACATTCACGCGCCCGAGCCGGGGATGACGGCCATCACGCTGCTTCGGCAAACGCCGTTTCAGCATCGCGTTCCGGTGCTGGCGGCGTTTCGTGCGACCGCGCCCGAATCCGGCGTCCTCTATGTGGTCGAAGGCGACTATCTGGCGGACATGCTCGCGCACGGCACCCGCTTCGGGGCGGAAACGGCCACGCTGTCGATCGAAGGCGCCGGAAGCATCGATCAGCATGGCGCGTTCGTGCCGCCGTTCGGCGCGGCGCCGCCCACCGGCAGCACGATCGCGTCGGGCGCCTGGCCGTTCACGGTCTCCGTCACCTCGTCGGAACCCTACGTTTCGCAGGTGCAGCGGCGCTACGGACTGATCTGCGTGACGATCGCGCTGCTGGTCAACGGCCTCGTCGCGGCCGCGTACCTGCTCGCGATGGCGCCGCGCCGGCTGTTGCTGAAGGCTGTCCGCAATGCGCTGAAGCGCAACGAGTTTCATGTCGTCTATCAGACTATCGTCGATGTCGAAACGCGCAGGACCGTCGGCGTCGAGGCCCTGCTGCGCTGGCAGCATCCGAAATGGGGGCCCATCAGTCCGGCGGTGTTCGTCCCGCAGGTGGAATCGAGCACGATCCTGCCGAAGGTGACCGAATTCGTGCTGCGCACGGCCATCTCGGAACTGTCCGCGCTCGCGCCGTCGATGCCGCTGCATGTCGCGATCAATGTCGCGCCGAAGGATCTCGAACGCGCGCGCTTCGTGTCCGTCGTCGAAGACGCGATCCGCCGGCTTCCGCCGGGCTGCACGCTGGTGCTCGAAGTCACCGAGCGCATCCTGCTCGAGAAGAATCCGCGCACCACCGAGATGTTCGCCACGCTGCGCGCGAAAGGCGCGAAGTTCGCGATCGACGACTTCGGCACGCACCACAGCAACCTCGACATGCTGTCGCGCTTTCCATTCGACTACGTGAAGATCGATCGACAGTTCATCTCCCGGCTGACGACGGGCAACGCGAAACTGATCGAAGGGATCGCCGCCGTCGCGCACCACTACGGCCTGAAGATCATTGCGGAGGGCGTGGAGACGGAAGAGCAGCATCGCGCGCTGCATGCGGTCGGGATTCAGTATGCGCAGGGCTATCTGTACCAGCGACCGCAGCGACCGGAAGACCTGAAACGGGAATTCGCGCCGATGCCGGCCTAGGGCCTGCGCTGCGGCAACGCTGCCGCAGCTGCCGGCCGACGCGCTCGCGCACTCGACAGACGAATGCGTGCCGCCCGAACGTCATCCGGCCTGCGCGCGACGCCGATTGCTTCACGCGGTCGATGCAACGCGCACCACGTGGCGGATCCGGCGCCGCGTCCTGCCACCCGATGCCAGCGGCGCCGCTTCGGCGGGAACCGCGCGAGAAGCGCTAAAATCCGCCGCCTGGGCATCCACGACGAGCAAGTGTTTTGACTGCGTTCGAGCAGGGTTTCATCCTCACCCGCCACTGGCGGGACACCGCGTCCGGCATCGAGATCGAGTTCTGGCTGGCAACCGAACACGGTCCGCGCCGCGTGCGGCTGCGCCCGCAGGAAGCCGTCGCGTTCGTGCCGGCCGAGCAGCGGGCGCTCGCCGAACGCACGCTGGCCGGCGAGCGCGATGCCGAACTGCGCCCGCTCGCGCTGCGCGACTTCCGCCAGCGCGCGGTGGCCGGCCTCTACTGCCGCCGCTACCGCCATTTGTCCGGACTCCAGAAACGCCTCGCCGCAGCCGGCGTCGACGTCTACGAAGCCGACGTGCAGCCGCCCGACCGCTATACGATGGAGCGCTTCATCACGGCGCCCGTGCAGTTTCGCGGCACGGCCGGCCGCGACGGCACGCTGACCGACGGCGAACTGAAGCCCGCGACCGGCTATCGTCCCGCGCTGCGCTGCGTATCGCTCGACATCGAGACGAGCGTCCACGGCGAGCTGTATTCGATCGCGCTCGAAGGCTGCGGGCAGCGGCAGGTCTACATGCTCGGCCCGCCGAACGGCGACGCGCGCGCCGCGGACTTCAAGCTCGACTACTGCGACAGCCGGCCCGACATGCTCGCGCGGCTCAACGACTGGTTCGACGAACACGATCCCGATGCGGTGATCGGCTGGAACCTCGTGCAGTTCGACCTGCGCATCCTGCATGCGCACGCGGAGCAATACGGCGTGCCGCTGAAGCTCGGGCGCGGCGGCAGCGTGCTCGAGTGGCGCGCGCACGGGCAGCAGCCCGACCATTTCTTCGCGGGCGCGGCCGGCCGCCTGATCCTCGACGGCATCGACATGCTGAAATCGGCGACGTGGACGTTCCCGTCGTTCAGCCTCGAATACGTATCGCAGTCGCTGCTCGGCGAAGGCAAGTCGATCGACAATCCGTATCAGCGGATGGACGAGATCCAGCGCCGATTCGACCACAACAAGCCCGCGCTCGCGCACTACAACCTGAAGGACTGCGAACTCGTCACGCGTATCTTCGACAAGGCCGACCTGCTGTCCTTCGCGCTCGAACGCGCGACCGTCACGGGCCTCGCGGCCGATCGCACCGGCGGCTCGGTCGCCGCGTTCACGCACCTGTACCTGCCGCGCATGCACCGGCTCGGCTACGTCGCGCCGAACCTCGGCGACGTGACCGGCCAGAACAGCCCCGGCGGCTTCGTGATGGATTCGCGGCCCGGCCTGTACGACTCGGTGCTCGTGTTCGACTACAAGAGCCTTTATCCGTCGATCATCCGCACGTTCCTGATCGATCCGGCCGGGCTGATCGAAGGGCTCGCGCATCCGGGCGACGACACGTCGGTGCCCGGCTTTCTCGGCGCGCGCTTCTCGCGCACCGCGCATTGCCTGCCCGACATCGTGCGGCGCGTGTCGGAAGGCCGCGACGAAGCGAAACGCCAGCGCAACGCGCCGTTGTCGCAGGCGCTGAAGATCATCATGAATTCGTTCTACGGCGTGCTCGGCTCGACGGGCTGCCGGTTCTTCGATCCGCGCCTCGCGTCGTCGATCACGATGCGCGGCCACGAGATCATGCACCGCACGCGCGAGCTGATCGAGGCGCAGGGTTACGAAGTCATCTACGGCGATACCGATTCGACCTTCGTGTGGCTCGGGCGCGAACACGACGACGACGCGGCCGGCGCGAAGGGCCGCGCGCTCGTCGAGCAAGTGAACCGCTGGTGGCAGGCGCACCTGCGCGATCGCTTCGGGCTCGAAAGCGCGCTCGAACTGCAGTACGAGCGGCATTACCGGCGCTTCCTGATGCCGACCGTGCGCGGCGCGGAAGAAGGCAGCAAGAAGCGCTATGCGGGCCTCGCGCGCGCGGCGGACGGCGGCGAGGACCTCGTGTTCAAAGGGCTCGAAACGGTGCGCACCGACTGGACGCCGCTCGCGCAGGCATTCCAGCGCGAACTCTACCGGCGGGTGTTCAAGCGCGAGCCGTACCAGGATTTCATTCGCGACTACGTGCGGCGCACGCTCGCCGGCGAATACGATGCGCAACTGATCTATCGCAAGCGCGTGCGCCGGCCGTTGAGCGAATATCAGCGCAACGTGCCGCCGCACGTGCGTGCCGCGCGGATCGCCGACGAATTCAACCAGGCGCGCGGCAGGCCGCTGCAGTATCAGCGCGGCGGCTGGATCAGCTACGTGATGACGACGGCCGGCCCCGAACCGCTCGAAACGATGCGCTCGCCGATCGACTACGCGTTCTACGTGAGCCGCCAGCTGCAGCCGGTCGCCGATGCGATCCTGCCGTTCCTGCGCGACGATTTCGAACGCGTGATTTCCGGGCAGGGGCAATTGTTCTGAGCGCGATGCGCGGCGAGCACGGCTGCCCGAGCCGAGCGTCTCGCCACCGGACCCGGCGATGCCGGCTAAAATACCGGCCTGCCGCGCCTCCCGCCGCGGCCGGAGGACCTTCATCATGACCGCACGTCGCGGTGCCGCGGTCGCCATCGCGCCCGGTCACGAGACAGCCAGCCTGTCCAAAGCCCAGCAAACCTTCAATACGCTCGTCAAGCACATCGAAAAGCGGCGCGAGCGTCTGGGCGCATGGGAAGCCGTCACGCCGGCCTTCCAGAAGAAATTCGTCGACGGGCTGCTGCCGCTCGAACAGGAAGCGACCGCGCTGCGGATCAGGCTGATCCATCTGCTCGACGATGCGTTCCTGCAGAAGGGCCTGAGCAAGGCCGAGCAGCGCATGCTGTCCGACCTGATCGCCGACATGGCGCGCGACTTGCTGAACGTCAGCGACGACGCGGCGCTGAGGGTCATTTACAACCGCCATCGCGCATCCGACGACGCCGGCAGCGCCGTGGCCGATCCCGAGCCGATGAAGCGGGAGCCGCAGCCGATGCCCGCCACGGAGCCGGCCGACGATCTCGACACGCTGTCACCCGACGAGCTCGCCGAGCGGATGCAGGCCGAACTCGACGCCCAGTTCGAGCGCGACATGGCCGCTCACGCGGCCCGCGAGGCCCAGCGCGCGAAGCGCAAGAAGGCGCCGAAGCAGTCGGCCGCGCAGGCGAAGCGCGAGGCCGAGCAGGCCGAATCGAGCAAGTCGATCCGAGAGATCTTTCGCAAGCTGGCCAGCGCGCTGCATCCCGATCGCGAAACCGATCCGCAGGAACAGCAGCGCAAGACCGTGCTGATGCAGCGGGTCAACCACGCGTATGCGAAGGGCAATCTGCTGCAACTGCTGGAACTGCAGCTGGAGATCGAACAGATCGACCGACGCGCGATCGACGGCCTGAGCGAAGCACGGCTCACGCGCTACAACGGCATACTCGAGGAACAGCTGCGCGAGCTCGATCAGGAGATCCGGCACGTCGAGAACGATTTCCGGCGCACTTACGGCATCGCGTCGTCCGTCAAGATCGCGCCTGATACCGTGATCCGCACGCTCGCGCGCGACATCGCCGCCATGCAGCGCGGCAACCAGGACCTGACCATCGCGCTGCGCGAGTTCGAGGATCCGGACTACGTCAGGGACTGGTTGAAGGACATGAAACGCCGGCCGGTATCGTCGCGCTTCGACGACGATTCGTTTTGAGCGAAGCCGGCGTGGGCCGGCGCGCGGCGCCCACGCTTCGTCGCATCACGGCGACTCGCCGATCCCGCCCATCAGCGTCATCAGCTGCTCTCGCAGCCACTGGCTGCCCTGATCCTGATCGGCGCTGCGATGCCAGTAGCAGAAATATTCGAGCCCCGGCATCTCGAACGGCAGTTCGAGAATCCGCGCGGGGTAGCGCTGCAGCAGCCTCAGCGGCGCCGTCAGCGCGAGGTCGCCGCGCATCGCGATCAGCGGCGCGACCATGTAGTGCTGCACGCGCATCTGGATGTTGCGGCGCAGCCCGAGCCGCGTCAGTTCGGCATCGACGTGCCCGCTGCCCTTGCGGCGGCTCGACACGTGGATGTGCCCCATCGACAGGTAGTCGTCCAGGGTCAGCGTGTCGCCCTTGAACGGGTGGTCGTCGCGGATCATGCACGCGTAGCGGTCGCGCACGAGCAGCGCCTGGTGCAGGTGCGGGTCGCCGATCAGCGGCGCGTCGATCGCGATGTCGACGGAGCCGTTCGCGAGCGCGGTCGCCACTTCGCGGCGGTCCATCGTGTAGCTGCGCACGTGCATGCCGGGCGCATGCGTCTGCAGCAGTTCGCCGAGCGCGGGCAACAGCAGCGCTTCGGTCAGGTCGCTCATGCTCAACCGGAACACGCGCGCGGACGAAGCGGGGGCGAACACGTCGCCTTCGTGCGCGCTCGAATCGAGCAGCTGCAGCGCTTCGCGCACGCGGCCGACGATGTTCTCGGCCATCGGCGTCGGCATCATCCCGGCCGGCGTGCTGACGAACAGCGGATCGTTCAGCGTCTTGCGCAGCCGCGCCAGCGCGTTGCTGACGGCCGGCTGCGTGAGGTTCAGCACCTCGGCCGCGCGCGTCAGGTTGCGCTTGTTGTAGATCGCCTCGAATACGACGAACAGGTTCAGATCAATCTTCGAAAGGCGCATCGCCGGATCTCCTTGCCGGCATCTTAATACGGCGTGCGTCTCCCGTTCGCCCACGTCGCCGGCTCGCGCGGTGCGCCGCTCAGCCGCGCGGCGGCCGCGTCAGGTACAGTTCGGTCGAGCCGCGCACGGCGTCCTTGATCTCCATGCGCGCGATCGCCTGCAGGTGCACCTCGTCCGGACCGTCGGCGAAGCGCAGCGCGCGGCCCCAGGTCCACAGGTCGGCGAGCGGCGTGTCGGGGCTCAGGCCCGCCGCGCCGAACACCTGCATCGCGCGGTCGCACACGTTCGTATAGACGGTCGGCACGAGCGCCTTGATCATCGAGATTTCCTTGCGCGCCGCCTTCGCGCCGACCTTGTCGATCATCCACGCGGCCTTCAGCACCAGGAGGCGCGCCTGGTCGATCTCGATGCGCGAACGCGCGATCCATTCGCCGATCGTGCCGTGCCGGTTCAGCGGCTTGCCGAACGCCTCGCGCGACTGCGCGCGGTCGATCATCAGTTCCAGCGCGAGCTCGGCCGCGCCGATCGAACGCATGCAGTGGTGGATGCGGCCCGGCCCGAGGCGCGCCTGCGCGAGCGCGAAGCCGCTGCCTTCCTCGCCGAGCAGGTTGCGCGCCGGCACGCGCACGTTGTCGAACGTGATCTCGCAGTGCCCTTCGGGTGCGTAGTGATTGACCACCGTGATGTTGCGCACGATCGTCACGCCCGGCGTGTCGCGCGGCACGAGGATCATGCTCTGCTGCTGGTGCGATTCCGCTTCGGGATCGGTCTTGCCCATCACGATGAAGATCTTGCAGTTCGGGTGCGCGGCGTTCGTGATGAACCACTTGCGGCCGTTGATCACGTACTCGTCGCCCACGCGCTCGATGCGTGTCGTGATGTTGGTCGCGTCCGACGATGCGACGTCGGGCTCCGTCATCGCGAACGCCGAACGGATCTCGCCGCGCAAGAGCGGCAGCAGCCACTGTTCGCGCTGCTCGGGCGTCGCGAACATGTGCAGCAATTCCATGTTGCCGGTGTCCGGCGCGTTGCAGTTGAACACCTCCGACGCCCAGCTCACGCGCCCCATGATCTCGGCGAGCGGCGCGTATTCGAGGTTCGTCAGGGCCGTGCCCGGCTCGTCGGCCTTCAGGTGCGGCAGGAACAGGTTCCACAGGCCTTCGGCCTTCGCGCGCTCCTTCAGCGCCTCCATGAACGACACGGGATACTGCCCCGCATGCACTTCTTCGTTCCACTGACGAATGCGCGGCACGATGTGCGCGTCCATGAACGCGCGCACGCGTTCGCGCAATTCTTCCACTTTCGGGGTGTAGCCAAAGTCCATGATCGACTCCTCGAGATTCCGGTTTCCGTTCGTTCGGTTCAGAAGGCCGAGACACCGCCGTCGACGGCGACGGCCTGCCCGGTCAGATAGGTGTTTTCCTTCGCGCACAGCGTGAGCATCGTCGCGACGATTTCCTCGGGCCGGCCGAGCCGCTTCATCGGCGAGCCCTGCGCGAGAAAGTCCTGGCGCTCGCCGAGGTCGCTGTCGGTGACCATCGGCGTCGCGCTGTAGAACGGGCACACCGCGTTCACGCGAATGCCGTGGCGCGCGTATTCGAGCGCGGCCGTCTTCGTGAGCCCGACCACCGCGTGCTTCGACGCCGCATAGGCGGCCAGCTTCGGCGCGCCGCCGAGCCCGGCCATCGACGCGACGTTCAGGATCACGCCTTCGCGCTGCGCGAGCATCTGGCGAATCTGGTGCTTCATCGCGAAGAACACGCCCTTCGCGTTCACCGCGAAGCTCAGGTCGAGATCGGCTTCGTCGGTATCGATCAGCGCCTTCATCGGCGGGGCGATGCCGGCATTGTTGATGCCGACGTCGAGCCGTTCGAAGCCCGCGACCGCCGCCTGGACCAGCAACGCGACGTCGGCTTCGACGCGCACGTCGCAGCGCTGCGCGATCACGTCGGCGCCGGCTGCGCGCAGCCCCGCGGCCACGCGCTCGAGCGCCGCTTCGTTCAGGTCGCCGAGCGCGAGCCGCGCGCCCATCGCGGCCAGTTCGCTCGCGAGCAGCGCACCGAAGCCGCTCGCGGCGCCGGTGATCATCACGGCCTGCCCGGCATAGCTGTCGATTTTCATCGCGCGCTCAGATCGTCAGGCCGCCGTCGACGACGATGCATTCGCCGTTCGTGTAGCTCGCCGCATCGGACACGAGATACAGCACGGTGCCGGCCATCTCGCGCGGCTCCGCGTGGCGGCGCAGCGGGATCTTCGTCATCCAGGTTTCGTAGATGTCCTTGTCGGCGAACAGCGCGCCCGCGAACTTCGTCTTGGTGAGGCCCGGCAGCAGCGCGTTCACGCGGATGCCGAACGGCCCGCACTCCTTCGCGAACGCCTTCGTCATGTTGACGACCGCGGCCTTCGTGATCGAGTAGATGCCTTGCCGGTCGCCCGGCTGCAGCGCATTCACCGACGCGGTGTTGACGATCGCGCCGCCGCCCTGCGCCTTCATCAGCTTGCCGGCCTCGACCGACATGAAGAAGTAGCCGCGGATGTTCACGTCGACCGTCTTTTCGTACGCGGCGAGATCGGTGTCGAGGATGTGCCCGAAATACGGATTCGCGGCCGCGTTGTTCACGAGGATGTCGAGCCGGCCGTGCTTGCCGCGGATCGCCTCGAACGTCGCGGCGATGTCCTCCAGCCGCCCGACGTGGCACGCCAGCGCTTCCGCGCGGCCGCCCGCCGCGACGATTTCGTCCGCCACCGCCTGGCAGTCGTCGAGCTTGCGGCTCGACACGATCACGTGCGCGCCCTGCTGCGCGAGCAGCTTCGCGATTTCCTCGCCGATGCCGCGGCTCGCGCCCGTCACCAGCGCGATCTTGCCCGTCAGGCCGAACAGATTCGTTGCCATGTTGCTGTGCTCCTCCATTGATGTGTTGTCGTGCCGCCGCGCGGCGCTTCCGTCGCGGTCAGCGCTGCGCGTCGATCACGTCGACGGCCATCTCGGCCAGCCGGCCGGCCATCGCGCCGACGCGCAGCGCCTGCTCGCTCGACGCGTTGCCCTGCAGCGCGCGCGCCTTCACGCCCTGCGCGATCGCCGCGAGCCGGAAGAAACTGAACGCGAGATAGAAATGCCAGTCGCGGATCGGCTCGATGCCGCGCAGCTCGCAATAGCGCGCGACGATCGCCGCTTCGTCAGGAATGCCGAGTTCTGCGCGATCCTGGCCCGCGAGCCCGCGCACCTGGCCGCCCGACGGCAGGCGCAGGCACATGCAGAAATACGCGAGATCGGCGAGCGGGTTGCCGAGCGTCGACAGTTCCCAGTCGAGCACGGCCTGCACGCGATAGCCGTCGCGCGCGAACATCAGGTTGTCGATCCGGAAATCGCCGTGCACCAGCGCGGGCCGGCCGGTGTCCGCCGGGCACGCCTTCGGCAGCCAGTCGATCAGCGTCTCCATCGCGTCGAGGCGCTCGGTTTCCGCCGCGCGATACTGCTTCGTCCAGACGCCGATCTGGCGCTCGAAGTAGTTGCCGGGGCGGCCGTAGTCGGCAAGGCCCACCGCGTCGACGTCCACGTCGTGCAGCGCGGCCATCGTGCGCAGCAGCGCGTCGTAGCAGGTCGCGCGCTCGGCCTTCGGCAGCTCCGGCAGCGCCGGATCCCAGAAGATCCGGCCGTCCTCGAAGCTCATCACGTAGAACAGGCTGCCGATCACGTCGCGGTCTTCGCAGAGGTGATACGGATGCGCGACCGGCACCGCGGTGCCCGACAGCGCACTCAGCACGCGGAATTCGCGGTCGACCGCATGCGCGGATTTCAGCAGCTCGCCGGGCGGCTGGCGGCGCAGCACGTAACGGCCGCTCTTCGCATGCAGCAGGAAGGTCGGGTTCGACTGGCCGCCGGCAAACTTCTCCATGTCGAGCGGGCCTTCGAAACCCGGCACGTGCGCTTCCAGATAGCGCGTGAGGCGGGCTACGTCGAGGGGCTGGGAAGGATTCGTCATCGTCGCGATCGTTCGTGGGGTCAGCCGTAGGTGCGCCACGCATGCCGTTCGGGATCCTCGAGATGCGGGATGCCGTTGAACGACGCGAGGTGGAACGCTTCGGCGTTGAAGAAAAACTGCGAAAGACTGCTGTTGCGGATCTGCAGGTTCAGCGCGATCGCGCTCGACGGCGGTGCGGCGAGCACCTGCTGCACGGTCACCGCGATCGGGCCGCCGGAGCTCACCGCGAGCACGCGCCGGCTGCCGCCGCCGCGGATCGCGGCGCGCGCGTCGGCGACGCGCTGCTGGAAATGCGCCCAGGTTTCGGGGGCGGTGTCGCCGAGCCTGTCGTCGGCCCACAGGTGCAGCACCTGCCGCAGCGCGCGAAAGTGCTCCTTCATCGAGCCGGCTGCGAGCCGCGCGATCTCCGGATAGTCGTTCGCCGCCGCCGCGAACAGCCCGTGGAAGTCGTATTCGTTCAGGCCGGGATGGCGGTCGACCGCCACGCCGTCGCGGCCCATTCCGCGCAGGATCGCGGCGACCGTCTGCGCATGCCGGTTCATCGTGCCGCAGATCACGCGATCGAACGTCAGGCCCTGCCGCGCGAAGTATTCGCCGAGCCAGACGCCCTGCTGCTCGCCGGCAGCGGATAGCCGGTCGTAGTCGTCCGTGCCGAACGACGCCTGCCCGTGCCGTACCAGAAAGAGTTCAGCCATTGCCTGTTCCGCCTGAATGAAACCGAAAGATCAGCATAGCGACGGGGTCTGCATTTTTGAAATTTATTTTCTGAATCGGACGCTATTCATCCCATGAATTCCGGTATTCAAACAGTGCGCTTTCGCCGGCTTGCGCCGATGGCCCTGAACCGCGGCACGGGAATTGCGCAAGCAGGCACCGTCATGTCGAACAAATTCAGGAGGGGCGCGATGCTCGGTACAATCCTTATCATCGTTCTGATTCTGCTGCTGATCGGGGCATTTCCAGCGTGGCCGCACAGCCGAAGCTGGGGCTACTGGCCATCGGGCTCCCTCGGGCTGATCGTCGTCATCGTCGTGATACTCGTGCTGCTGGGCCACATTTGAGTGTGACGACGCGTGCCTGCCGGGCGGGCACGCGTCGTTCGGTCCGCGCGCCGTGGCTTCTTTACAAACGCCCGCGATGAACGCCAAGCCGGCAATGGCGAGCCGATAGATCGCTCGGCCGCCTGCTTGGTACGCGCCTTCACGAGCGCGCGCGCCGGCGCGGACGGAACCAGCCATTCGCGCTTCGCGCCGTAATACCCGGCGATTCCGAGGAACAGCGTCATCACACCAATCACGATGAGCGCGCTGAACGGCGCGTCGAGCATCACGCACACGAACTCGAGCACGAACACGCCAACCAGCGGCATCAGCAGCAGCCGGAACGAATAGCCGTCGCGGCCGTGCCCCTGGATCCACCATTTCACCGGCTGGAGTTGCCAGACGCGGTTGTCCCGGCGGCGTGAAAGTCGTTGTTCCATGTCCGTCCATTCCCGACTGTGCGATTGCGCGGCGTCACTGCATCATGACGGCACCGGCGTCGAAACACGTTCGACCCATGCCGTGCGTCGTGTCCGTGCGCGGCCATCCCGCATCATGCCGCAACCGTTCGTGGAAAACCCGCATGGCGCCCCGAGCCGGCACCCGAACGCGGCGAAACCGAACACCGCAGGTTATCAATTGATCGAAAAGATTCAGTAGACGATGCCTCCTCCGGCGCGCGATGCTGGCCCGGCCAGTGAACGCGGCGTCATTGCAACGACGCGCACGAGAATGGAGTGAGACACATGCCGACCGATCACCGTCAACGACGCCATACGCTGTGGCTGCTGTGCGCGCTTTCGTTCATCCTCTACGTCGACCGCGTGAACCTCGCGACCGCGGCCGGCGCGATCAAGGCCGAACTCGGGCTGTCGAACACCGAACTCGGCATCGCGTTCTCCGCGTTCGCATATTCGTACGCGATCTGCCAGATCTTCGGCGGCTGGATCGCCGACCGCTTCGGCGCCCGCATCACGCTGATCGGCTGCGGGCTGATCTGGGTCGCGTCGACCTTCATGACCGGGCTCGTGCACAGCCTCGCGCTGCTGTTCGCCGCGCGCCTGCTGCTCGGGATCGGCGAAGGCGCGACGCTGCCCGCGCAGGCCCGCGCGATCACGCACTGGTTCACGCGCGAACGGCGCGGCGTCGTGCAGGGCTTCACGCATTCGTTCTCGCGGCTCGGCAACGCGGTCACGCCGCCGATCGTCGCCGCGCTGATGACGTGGCTGTCGTGGCGCGCGGCGTTCTTCGTGATCGGCGCCGTCACGCTGGTGTGGCTCGTGTGGTGGATCGCCGGCTTTCGCGAGTACCCGCTCGGCGACGGCGGCGACAACCGTACGCGCACCGCTGCCGCCGCCCGGCCGGCACCGGCGCCGGGCCCGACGCCGTGGGGCCCGCTGTTCCGCCGGATGGCGCCGACGATCTTCGTGTACTTCTGCTACGGCTGGACCGCCTGGCTGTTCTTCACATGGCTGCCGACGTTCTTCCTGAACGGCAAGGGCCTCGACCTGAAGTCCACCGCGCTGTTCGCGTCCGGCGTGTTCTTCGCGGGCGTCGTCGGCGACACGCTCGGCGGCTGGCTGTGCGACCGCATCTACCGCAAGACCGGCAACCTCGCGCTGTCGCGCCAGAGCGTGATCGTCGCGAGTTTCACCGGCGCGCTCGCCTGCATGCTGCCGCTCGCGTTCGTGCATTCGACGGCCGGCATCGCGCTGTGCCTGTCCGGGTCGTTCCTGTGCCTCGAACTGACGATCGGGCCGATCTGGGCCGTGCCGAGCGATATCGCGCCGACGCACGCGGGCATCGCGAGCGGGATGATGAATGCGGGTTCCGCGATCGCGGGGATCCTGTCGCCGATCCTGTTCGGCTATCTCGTCGACCACACCGGCAGCTGGACGGTGCCGTTCGTCGGGTCGGTCGCGATGCTGCTGATCGGCATCGTCGCCGCGCTGCGGATCCGGCCGGATCGCGCGCTGTCGGCATCGACGCCGTCGCTCGCCGAAGCGCCGGCCGCGCCGTCGGCACGCTGACGCGGGGTGGCGGCGGTTCGCCGCGCGGTATCGGGCTTGGTCCTGCTCGGCGTGGATTGTCCCGACCTGCCCTGATCGCCGTCATCACGCACCGCGAGCGAAGCTCGCCGGTGCGTGACACCGCAACGTAGCCGCCCGCCTTCCATCAATCGCCCGCGCCCTGCCCGCCTTCCCGATGGAACAGCGCCAGAAACTGCTGCGCCGGAATGCTCAGCGGCCGATCCCGCCGCACGAGGCTGCCATACGACGGCAGCTTCTGGTCGAGTTCGTAATCGATGATCGCAACCAGCCCGTGCGCCGCGTTGCGCTGCGCGACGGTCAACGGAATCACGCCGAGCATCCGCGAACGGTCGACGAGGTTCATCGTCGTCAGGATCGACCCCGTTTCGACGAGCCCGCGCGGCATCGGCTGGTGACGCGCGCGGAACTCGCGCTCGACCACCTCGCGCGCCGGGCTGCCGGCCGGCTGCAGGATCCACGTGTAATCGAGCAGCGCGTCGAATTCGACCGGCCCCGCGCCCGCGAGCGGATGGTCGCGGCCCGCGATGATCGCGAGCGCCTCGTCGTCCACCACGCGGAAGTCGCAATCGGTGCCGACGTTGCGGCCGATCACCACCTCGAGCACGCCCTCGCGCAACTGCGGCATCAGCCGGTCGCTGGTATCGACCGCGATGTCGATCGCCAGCAGCGGATAGCGCGCCTTCAGCTGCACCAGCGCCTCGGTGAGCCGCCCCGGCGACGCCGCCATGATGCTGCCGATCGCGAGCCGCCCCGCGCTGCCGAGCTGCAGCTCGCCGAGCTCGCGATTGAGCGCCTCCATGCTGCCGCGAATCCCGCGGAAATAGCCGAGCACGCGCTCGCCGGCCGGATTCAGCACGAGCCCGCGCCCGACGCGATCGAAGAGGCGCTGGCCGAGCGCGCTTTCCAGTTCGGCCAGCATCTTCGTCGCGGCCGGCTGTGTGAGGCCGAGCTGCCCGGCCGCCGCGCGCAGCGTCGAGCATTCATCCACCGCGAGCAGCAGCGCGATCTGCCGCATCCGCAGCCGGTTCAGCAATTGGGGAGTCGAGTCTCGTCGATCGATCGAGCCCATTTCGATTACTCCAGGTTATCGATTCATCAAGAGTTTTCAATTTACCGACTCATTCCGTCTACCTAGCATGAACCCCATACACCAACGGCCACGCGCCGCCACCGGAGACACCGCATGAACATGCAACCGCCCGCCGCCCGCCACGGAGACGCCGCATGACGACCGCCGCCGCCGTGCCCGCCGCTGCACTGCCCACCGCTTCACTGCCCGTCGTCGCGCTGACCCTCGGCGACCCCGCCGGCATCGGCGCCGAACTGATCGCGAAACTGCTCGCGCGGCCCGACGCGACGTCCCGCGCGAACCTCGTGCTGATCGGCGACCGCTGGCTGTGGGAAGCCGGCCAGCGCGTCGCCGGCGTGACGGTCGACGTCGAACCCGTCGCGTCGCTCGCCGCCGTGCGCGGCCGGCCGTCCACCGCGCGCGCCGCGTTCGTCGCGCTCGACTCGATCGATCGCGCGCAGGTCACCGTCGGCCAGCCCGGCGCGGCCGGCGGCCGCTCGACGCTGACCGTGCTCGACCGGTGCCTCGACGCCGCGCTCGCCGGCGACATCGACGCGATCTGCTTCGCGCCGCTGAACAAGTACGCGATGAAGCTCGGCGGGCTCCGGCACGACGACGAGCTGCACCACTTCGCCGCCGCGCTCGGCGTGACCGGCTACTTCTGCGAATTCAACACGCTCGGCGAGCTGTGGACCGCGCGCATCTCGTCGCATATTCCGCTGAAGGATGCGGCGGCCCAGCTGAGCGTCGCGCGAATCGAACAGGCATCCGAACTGATCTACCGGTCGCTGCTCGCGAACGGCGTCGCAGCGCCGAAGATCGCGATCGCCGCGTTCAACCCGCACGGCGGCGACGGCGGCAGCTGCGGCCGCGAGGAAGTCGACATCATCGAGCCGGCCGTGCGCAAGCTGCAGTCGCGCGACTGGCCGACCGAAGCGCCGTTCCACGGCCCGTTCCCCGCCGACACGATCTTCCTGAAGGCGCAGGCCGGCGACTACCAGGCGATCGTCACGATGTACCACGACCAGGGGCAGATCGCGATCAAGCTGCTCGGCTTCTCGCGCGGCGTGACCGTGCAGGGCGGGCTGCCCGTGCCGATCACGACGCCCGCGCACGGCACCGCGTACGACATCGCGGGCCGCGGCACGGCCGACGTCGGCGCGACCTGGCAGGCGCTGCAGATCGCCTGCCGCATGGGCGCCGCGCGCCGCACCTCCACCGTTTCGGCGTGACGCTCACACGCCAGCCACACACGACACACACACGACAACATCGATTCCAGGAGACACCAACATGAAGATCCGCTCCGTGCGCGCCCGCGTATTCCAGTGGAAAGGCAAGACCGTTCCGCCGCAGGGCAACTTCTGCTCGAACGCGATGGACCTGCTGTACGCGCCGCAGGAAACCATGAGCACGTTCCGCTTCCATGCGTGGACGGTCGTGGAAGTCGAGACCGACGACGGCATCGTCGGCCTCGGCAACGTCGCGCTCGCGCCGCACGTCGCGAAGGCGATCATCGACCAGTACCTCGCGCCGCTCGTGATCGGCCAGGACCCGTGGGACTACGAGTACCTGAACCAGCGGATGTACCGCGCGACCCACGCATGGGGCCGCAAGGGCATCGGCATGGCGGCGATCTCGGCGGTCGACATCGCGATCTGGGACATCCTCGGCAAGAGCGTCGGCAAGCCGGTGTTCAAGCTGCTCGGCGGCCGCACCAAGGAGAAGATCCCCTGCTACTACTCGAAGCTCTACCGCACCGACCTGAAGGCGATGCAGGAGGAAGCGCAGCAATACCTGAAGGAAGGCTTCCGCGCGTTCAAGATGCGCTTCGGCTACGGGCCCGCGCACGGCCAGCAGGGCGTGGTGGAGAACCTGAAGTCGGTCGCGGCGATCCGCGAGGTGATCGGCTACGACAACGACCTGATGCTCGAGTGCTACATGGGCTGGAACCTCGAGTATGCGAAGCGCATCCTGCCGAAGCTCGAGAAGTACCAGCCGCGCTGGCTCGAGGAGCCGGTGATCGCCGACGACATCGACGGCTACGCGGAGCTGAACCGGCTGACGAGCATTCCAATCTCGGGCGGCGAGCACGAGTTCTCGCTGTACGGCTTCAAGCAGCTGCTGGACCGCAAGGCCGTGTCGGTCGTGCAGTACGACACGAACCGCGTCGGCGGGATCACGATGGCGCACAAGATCAACGCGCTGTGCGAGGCGTACAGCGTGCCGGTGATTCCGCATGCGGGCCAGATGCACAACTATCACCTGACGATGAGCACGCTCGCATCGCCGATGAGCGAGTACTTCCCGATGTTCGACGTGGAAGTCGGCAACGAGCTGTTCTATTACATCTTCGACGGCGAACCGGTGGCCGAGAACGGCTTCCTGCAGCTGCGCGACGACGTCCCGGGCCTCGGTCTCACGCTGAAGACCGAATTCCTCGACCAGTTCGACATCGTCGAGTGAGGCCGGCCATGCACGCACGCTACCAGGGCGTCTTTCCGGTCGCGCCGACGATCTTCGACGCGCACGGCGCGCTCGACCTCGACGGCCAGCGCCGTTGCCTCGACTTCATGATCGATGCCGGCTCGCAAGGCATCTGCATTCACGCGAACTACTCGGAGCAGTTCGCGCTCGGCGACGACGAACGCGACCTCATCACGCGCACGACGCTCGAGCACGTCGCCGGCCGCGTGCCGGTGATCGTCACGACATCGCACTTCAGCGCGCGGATCTGCGCGGAACGCAACCGCCGCGCGCAGGCACTCGGTGCCGCGATGGTGATGGTGATGCCGCCGTACCACGGCGCGACGTTCCGCGTGCCCGACGCATCGATCCGCGCGTTCTTCCGCGAAGTCGCCGACGGCCTCGACATTCCGCTGATGATCCAGGACGCGCCCGCGAGCGGCGTCGCGCTGCCGGCGTCGCTGCTCGCGACGCTCGCGCGCGAGATCGACGCCGTGTCGTACTTCAAGATCGAGACGCCCGGCGCCGCGTCGAAGCTGCGCGAGCTGATCGCGCTCGGCGGCGATGCGATCGAAGGGCCGTGGGACGGCGAGGAAGGCATCACGCTGCTCGCCGACCTCGATGCCGGCGCGACCGGCGCGATGACGGGCGGCGGTTATCCGGACGGCATCCGCCGCATCACCGACGCGTATTTCGCCGGACGCCGCGACGAAGCGTGCGAGCAATACGCGCGCTGGCTGCCGCTGATCAACTACGAGAACCGCCAGTCGGGCTTCCTGACCGCGAAGGCGCTGCTGAAGGAAGGCGGCGTGATCGCGTGCGACCGGCCGCGCGCCCCCTGGCCCGAACTGCATCCGCAGGTGCGTGCAGGCCTGCTCGACGCGGCACGGCGGCTCGATCCGCTCGTGCTGCGCTGGGGACGCTAGCCATCGTTTCGTACCCGCAACGCGCGTTGCGTTGCGCATCGGCGTGACGGCGGCCCGACAGAAGGCTGCCGCCGCTCATCACATGGATCGGAGACACCATGACTCTGCTGAACCCCGCCACCCCGGCCTATGAAGCCGGCGATGCCATCCCGCGCCGCCGCTGGCTGCGCGTGATTCCTCCGCTGCTGCTCGCGTGCATCGTTTCGTACATGGACCGCGTGAACATCGCGTTCGCGATGCCAGGCGGGATGAACGCCGAACTCGGCATGAACGCGACGATGGCCGGCCTCGCCGGCGGCATCTTCTTCTTCGGCTACCTGTTCCTGCAGATTCCGGGCGGCCGGCGCGCCGCGCTCGGCAGCGGCAAGAAGTTCATCGCGTGGTCGCTCGTGAGCTGGGCCGTGCTGTCGGTGCTGACCGGGCTCGTCACCCATACGTGGCAACTTTTGACGCTGCGCTTCCTGCTCGGCGTGGCGGAAGGCGGGATGCTGCCGGTCGTGCTGACGATGGTCAGCCACTGGTTTCCCGATCGCGAACGCGGCCGCGCGAACGCGATGGTCATCATGTTCGTGCCGCTCGCCGGCATGATCACCGCGCCGCTGTCCGGCTTCATCCTCGCTGCATACGACTGGCGTCACCTGTTCTACAGCGCCGGCGCGCTGTCGCTGCTTTGCCTGTTCGCGTGGCTGATGTTCGCCGACGACAGCCCGGAAACCGCGCGCTGGGTGTCGCCGCGCGAGAAGGCGTACATCCTCGACGCGCTGCGCGACGAACAGGCGCGCAAGCAGGCCGCCGGCACGCCGGCCGCCGCGTCGTTCGGCGCGATACTGCGCAACCCGACGATCTGGCTGCTGATCGCGATCAACTTCTGCTATCAGGTCGGCATCTACGGCTATACGATGTGGTTACCGACGCTGCTGAAAAACCTCACGCACGGCGGGATGGGCAAGGTCGGCCTGCTCGCGATGCTGCCGTATGTCGCGATGGTGATCGGGATGTTCGCCACGTCGTATTTGTCGGACCGGACCGGCAAGCGGCGCCTGTTCGTGCTGCTGCCGCTCGTCGGCTTTGCCGCGTGCCTCGCGCTGTCGGTGCTCACGCATGCGTCGATGATCGTGTCGTTCGCGTTCCTGATCGGCTGCGGCTTCTTCCTGCAGGCGGCGGCCGGCGTGTTCTGGGCGATTCCGCCGAAGCTGTGCAGCGTCGAGACGGCCGGCAGCGCGCGCGGCCTGATCAACGCGCTCGGCAACCTCGGCGGCTTCTGCGGCCCGTATGCGGTCGGCGTGCTGACCCAGCACGTGAGCGCGGCCGCCGGCGTGTACAGCCTCGCCGTCACGCTCGCGGTGGCCGGCCTGCTCGCGCTGACGCTGCCCAGGCGCTGCGAAGACTGACCGGACACGCGAACGAATCAACGGAGACACACCATGAACGACATCCTGTTGCTGGTGCAGAAATGCGCCCACACCTTCAGCTTCTACGACCTCGAGACGAAAGCCGCGCTCAAGCACATCGTGCTGCCGAACTTCCCGCACGAGTTCACCGTCGACGTGAACGACCGCTTCGCGTACGTCGGCATCTTCGGGATCGAGACCGCGTGGTCGCGCGGCCATGAAGGCGATCACCGGATCGCCGAGATCGACCTCGTCGAGCGCACGCACACGCGCATGCTCGACCTGTGGCCGTACTACCGGCCGCACGGGATGGCGGCCGATCGCGACGGCCGGCTGTACGCGATGAGCGAGGCGCACGACATGCTGCTCGTGTTCGACGCGCCGACCCGGCAGGCCGTGCCGAACATGGCCGTACCGTCCGGCGGCGTGAAGACGCACCTCGTGACGCTCACGCGCGATGCGAGCCGCGCCTACGGCGTGCACCTGCTGTCGAACACGGTCACGCAATTCCATCCGCGCGACGCGACCGTCGCGCCGCGTGCGGTAATGCCCGGCCCGCGTCCCGAAGGCAATGCGCTGTCGAGCGACGAGCGCACGCTGTTCGTCGCGAATCGCGGCGACGACACGCTCGTCGAGATCGACACCGACACGATGACCTGCGGCCGCCGCGTGAAGACCCGCAGCGATCCCAACCGCATCTACCGCACCACCGCGCCGGACGGCCGCGACCTGCTGCTGCTGACCAATTCCGGCGAGCGGTCGATCTCGGTGTTCGATGCGCGGCAGATGGAGGAAATCGAACGCGTCGCGCTGCCCGCGAACCCGACCGCGCTGTCGTTCCATCCGTCGCGGCGCGTCGCGTACGTGTCGTTCCAGGACGACTACGTGCGCGAACTCGATCTCGATGCGTGGCGGTTCGTCGGTGCATTGCCGACGCTGCGCGAACCGGATGCGTCGTATGTGCTCGCCGGCACGCGCTGAGCGGCGCGACGACGCACCGCCGCCCGACGCGATGCCGGCGGCGCTCGTCGACGCGCATCACCACCTTTGGCGGCTCGGCGCGGGTGCGCACTACCCGTGGCTGCAGGACCGGTACGATCCGGAGCACTTCATGTTCGGCGACTACGCGGCGCTGTGCCGCGATTTCGGCGTGGACGACTACCGGCACGCCGCGCAACGCGCGCCGCTCGTCGCGAGCGTGCACGTCGAGGCCGAACGGGCGCGCGACGAGGCGCTCGCGGAGACGCGCTGGCTGCACGAGGTCGCGGCCGCGCACGGGTTGCCGTCGGCCGTCGTCGCGTGGGTCGACCTGCTGGCCGACGACGCGCACGAGCGGCTCGCCGAACAGGCCGCGTGGCCGCGTGTGCGCGGCGTGCGGTTCAAGCCGCGCACCGCTGCGTCGCCGGACGCGGCCGTCGACGGGCCCGGCACGCTGCGCGACCCACGCTGGCCGGCTGCGCTGGAACGCCTGGCCGCGCATGGCCTGAGCTGGGACCTGCGCGTGCCGTTCTGGCATCTCGGCGACGCGGCCGCGCTGCTGGCCGATGCGCCCGGCGTCGACGTCGTGCTCGAACATGCCGGGCTGCCGTGGGACCGCTCGCGCGCGGGGCTCGCGCGCTGGCGCAGCGGCATGGAGGCGCTCGCCGCCTCGCCGCGCGTGACCGTCAAGATATCCGAACTCGGCTTGCGCGATGCGGCGTGGAACGACGCGGACAACGCGCGGATCATCCGCGACACGATCGCGATATTCGGCTGGCAGCGCTGCCTGTTCGCAAGCAATTTTCCGGTGGCGGGGTTGCGGGTGTCGTATCCGGCGCTGCTGCGCACGTTCGCCCGCGCGATGGCGGACCTCGACGATGCGGCGCGCCGCGCGATCTGGCATGACAACGCGATGCGTGTGTACCGGATCGCGTGAGCGCGCTTGACGCATCGGCCGGACGGCCAGAATCGTACGTATCCGGTTGACCGCAGGATGATTCGAAAGGTATACGAAAGCATTGCGCTTCGCGCGTCGATGGCCTTTCGAGTCAACCCATCCGGCATGATCAACCGCAACGGAAACACGGCCGGCTTCGCCGCGGCCGGTACACTTGGCGACATGAGCCACTTTCGCATTACCTATGACGGGCCGGCACTCGAATCGTCCGAAATGGACGTGCGGGAACTCGCCCCCGCCCTTCTCGCCGTCGGCGACTTGCTCGAGGCCTCGGCCAAGGCGCTCTGCGGAGACCAGGTTCGGCCACAGGTGAACGTCCGGGGCAGCTTCAAGACCGGCAGCTTCGGCATCGACTTCACGCTCGCGACCTCGCTCCTCGGCAGAATGCACGACATGCTGAGCGGCAGCGAAGGCGCGGCACTCGCCAATGCCGTCACGATTCTGACCGCGCTCGGCATTGCCGGTCCGAAAGTCGGAAAGGGCCTGTTCGCGGTACTCAAGTGGTTGCGCGGCCGCCCGATCCAGCGCGTTCGGATGAACGAACGCACCGCCGTGCTGCACGTCGATGGCGAAACGCTCGAGATCGAACTGTCCGTCCTCACGCTGCTGCGGGACGTGAGTGTCCGGGAGGCGACCACCCGTGCGCTCATGCCGCTTTCGCGCGACGGCGTGACGATTTTCTCGGCCGGCACCGACACGGACGTGTTCGAGACCGTCACCCGGGACGAGGTCGACTGGTTCCGCGTACCCGAGCAAGCCGACGTACTGATCCTCGACGAGCATCGCAAGATGGCGTTTTCGATCGTGTCGCTCGCGTTCAAGGACGACAACAAATGGCGTCTCTACGACGGTGCCGCCACGATCCACGCCGCGATCACCGATGCGAATTTCCTGAATCGCGTGGACAACAACCAGATCAGCTTCAGCAAGGGCGACGTACTCGTCTGCAGCGTGCGCGTACAGCAGTGGCAGACCGCCGACGGAGCCAAGACCGAATACGAGGTCACGAACGTCCTCGAGCATCGTCCGGCCGCGCGGCAAATCCAGTTGCCCGGCCTTTGACCGGCATGCCGCGCTCGTGAATCATGCGCTGCATGCCATCGAACCCGCTCTCGAACGCGCTCCGACCATGCCCCCTGCGATCCGCCTGCGCCCGGCGTCTGCCGCCGACCTGCCGTTCCTGCTGAGGCTCCGCCGGCTCACGATGACCGAGCATCTGCAACGCGTCGGCGCACCCACCGACGACGCAGCGCACCACCAGCGCATCGCGACGCATTTCGACGATGCGATGATCGTCTGCGAAGGCACGAACGCCGATGCCGACTCGATCGGCTTGCTGAAGGTGACGCGCGCCGCCGGCGAATGGCACGTCCACCAGATCCAGATCCTCCCGTCGCGACAAGGCCGAGGCATCGGCGAAGCCGTGCTGCGCGAACTGCTGAGCGAAGCCGCGCGCGAGCCCGTGCCCGTATCGCTCAGCGTGCTGCACGGCAACCCGGCGCGGCGCCTCTACGAGCGGCTCGGGTTCTGGCTCCTGTCCGAAACGGACAGCAGCGCGAACCTGATATGGCATGCATGACGCCGCGCGGCCCGGCCGGCCGCACACGAGGCGCACCGAATGCCGCCGACGCAGCCCCCCGCCGCACACCTCGCAAAAAAACCGGGCCCTCCCGCCGGGAGGGCCCGCTTGCAGACCGTCCAGCCGGACGATCAGTCGTCGTCGCGGCTCGCCACCTTCTGCGTCACGCCCCTGAGCTTCGGATACGGCTGCGATCCCATCATGCCCTTCCACAACACGCGGTTGAACTGATCCGCCGGCACCTCGTCGGCATCGTCGAAGTCGAACTTCGCCGTCACCTTCGCCCAGTACGCCGCGTCATGCTTCGGCGTGACGTCCGGCCCGGCCGCGTAGTGCAGCAGGTTCTCGCCCGCCCCGTCGGCCAGGCGCAGCCCGGTGCCCTTCAGCGCCGTCGACGCGACGGCCGTGTAGGTCCACGACGCCGGGCCGTGCACGTCGAACACGTCGGTCATCGGCCGCTGGTACGCGGTATTCAGGTTCATGTGCTGCGTGCCGAGCACGTCCTCGATGGTGCGCAGCGCATTGACCTGGCTGTAGCGCGTCCGGATCACCGCGCCCTGCTTCACGTACGGCCCGACGATGTACGCGGGCCCGCGATGCGAATCCACGTGGTCGGGGCCGTCCTGCACGTCGTCCTCGGTCACGACGATCAGCGTGTCGTTCGCATACGGGCTCTTCGCGACGGCTTCGACCAGCCGGCCGACCGCCAGGTCGTTGTCCGCCTGCTGCGTCTCCGGCGTGTTCACGCCGGCGAGCGCCGTGCCGAACGCCCCCATGTGATCGTGCGACAGGCGCACCAGCGACAGCGTCGGCAGGTTGCCGCCCACGACGTACTGGTCGAACTCGCGTTTCCACTCGTTGAGGCGCCACTGGTCCGGATAGTTCTGGTCGAACCCGCGGAAATACACGTCCGTCATCGACGCGAGCCGCGGGTCGAGCGCCGCGGCCTGGACGACGCCGGCCGCGTGCGGATCGACGATCGGGTTCGCGGCCGTGCCGATGCTGCCGATGTTGTTCACGAGGAAACCGTAGTTGCGTACCGTGCCGCCGCCGGCCAGCACCGCGTCGAAGATGTAGCCGCGCTGGCGGCCGAACGGCGCATCGGACGACGCATGGTTGCCGATGCCCGGAAGCAGGTTCGCCGCGCCGCCCGGCAGGGTGGCGGCCGCGTTGCTGTAGTTCGTGGTGCCGGCAGGGCCGGCCGCCGCATCGCGCTGCTGCACCGTCTCCCAGTTCACCGGCACGTTGCGGTTCGTGCCCTCGCTCTCGTACGACAGGCCGCGATTGACCGCCGCGTAGTTGATCTGCTGGGTGATCGTCTCGGTGTTGGTGACGCGGCCCTGCAGCGCCCACGACCAGCCGTCCATGCTGCCGTCGCCCGGGTTCATGAAGTTGTCGAGCGTCACGAACTGGCTCGCCAGGCGATGGAAGTTCGGCGTGATGTTCCGGCCGAACTGGGCGAGCTTCGGATCGCCGTTGGCGCCGTTGCCGATGTCGCCGAGCACCTGGTCGAACGTGCGGTTTTCCTTCACGACGTAGATCACGTGCTTGATGTGGCGGCGCAGGAAGCCCATCACTTCGTTGTCCCTGTCGTTGTCTTCCGGGCGATAGAAGTTGTTGCGCGCGGCCTGCTGCGTCAGCGTCGGCAACTCGTGGGCCGCCGGCACCGGCGCGCTCACGAGCGACGCGCGCTCGAGCTGGAACTGGTATTCGTTCGACGCGCGCGACGCGGCGGCCTGCGCCGGCGTCGCGCCGAACAGGTGGCCCGGGTTCGGGCCGGTGGTGCTCTTGCCGTTCACCACGTACATCCACGTGCCGTCGGCGCTGAACGTCACGTCGTGCGGCTCGAACGCGGTCGGAATCAGGCCGGTGACGCGATACGCGCGCTCCCCGACGAGCGGGATCACGGCGATTTCGTTCGCGCCGGCATTGGTCGCATACAGCGTGCGGCCATCGCGCGACAGCGTGACCGCGTACGTCGCCGCGCCCGTGTGCGCCTGGCCGTGCGCCAGCACGCCGGCCGGCGCGCGCGCGTCAATCCGGGTCACGACCGCGTTGGTGTTCGTGTCGATCACCGCGACCTGGTCGGCGTTGTCCTGCGCGACGAACAGCCTCGATTGCGACGCGTCGAGCGTCATGCCGAGCGCATTGCCGTCCAGCTTGATGCGCTTGAGCAGGCGGCCGCGGGACGGCGACGACACGTCGATCGCGACGATCTCGCGATCGCGATCCGACGACACGTACGCGATGCCGTTGCCCTTCATCGCGACCGCGAACGGGAACGTGCCGCCGGCATCGCCGCTGCGGCCTTCGTTGCCGGAGAAGAACGGCCGCAGGTCGTGCTCGTAACGCACGTTGCGGGTCGCGGTATCGATCACGCTGATCGAGTCGTTGTAGTTGTTCGCGACGACGAGCGTCTTGCCGTCGGCCGACAGCGCGAGCCCGGCCGCGTTCGGCTGCACGCGGATGCCGACGCCCTTGCCGGCATGGCCGAGCGCGATCGTCGTCGACAGCGCCCACGCGCCGCCCTGCTGCGCGTAGACGTAGACCGCATCGTCGCTGCCGCCGGTCGCATAGAGCGTGCTCCCGTCATGCGAAAACGCCAGGCCGACGAACGCGTTGGTCTGCTGAAGCACCTGCCTGAGCACCGGGCGCGTCTTGTTCGTACCCGCGACGTCGTACAGGAAGATGAATTGCGTCGAGGCCGCGGTGTCGACCGAACCGTCCGGCTTGTACAGCGAGTTCTGGCCGGCGGTGATGATCGCCAGCGTCTTGCCGTCCGGGCTCAGTTGCGAGCGCACGGCTTCTCCCGCGACGAAATGCGGATAGGCCGGCAGTCCGGGATTCAGGAATTGCTGGACTGCGCCGCGCACGGCGAGCGGCGTGACGAACTGACCGCTCGGCACGCGGGCGGCATCGGCAGCGTCGAAACCGTCCGCATGCGCGTGCGACGCAAGCAACACGGCCGACATGACGGCTCCGAGTCGGAGCGCGCGCTTGACCTGGCTATTTTTCATAGGAATCCTCTGTACTGATGGGGCGATTACCGTCTGACGTGTCCGGCATGATCCTGGCGTTGTCTGCCCATGTCGCACGGCGGCGAGGGCCCTTGCCAGTCGATCGAGTGCATTGCGTCGACGATCGCCGACGTGCCGGCATTACATCGCCGCCCAATGTCAAGCGGATGACCGGCTCCGTTGCGGGCCGGCTTCTTACACATCGTTACAGCGAAGGCACTTCGATGACAGCCATCGCGGTGTCATCATGGCCGTGAGGCCTCGCCCTCAAGGCGTCCACCGGTAAACGGTGATGCTGTTTCCCTTCACGTTGTTCTTCGTCACCACGTACTCGCCGTTCGCACGACGGTATGCGCGCACGCTGTACATCGCATCGATCGCGCTGCTGGTATCCACGGTCGCCGGGCTCGCGTTGACGAGCGTCGTGTCGAGATTGCCGGTGTCGAGATTGAATGCGTCGATGTTCGGCCACAGCGGCCCGCTGCTGCTGAACCAGTAGCCGACGAACAGGTGGTTGCCGGCCGCATCGATCGACTTCGCGCCGCTGTGCGGCAGCGTGATCACCGGGTTCGGCTTCGTCGTGTTGCCCGCGCGCCAGCCGTGATACACCTCGATGCGCGTGCCGATCGACGTCCAGTCGGTACTGCCGACGACGCCCTGCGCGAGCACCATCGTGTCGCTGTCGGCGAGATAGACGATGCGCGTGAGCGGCTGGATGCTGGCCGGCACCGGCGTCGGCACGCCGGGCCCCCACGACGGCTTGCCGCTCGCATCGAAACCGGTCAGCGGATAGTGATAGATGGCGCCGGTCTTGTCGAGGCCGGCCCATACGCCGCCGTTGCTGTCGAGGCTGAAGCCGGCCGACACGCGCCGGGTCGTGTTGAACGCGGGCCCGGGGATCGATCCGTCCGGAATCGCGACGTAGCCGCTGGCCGCGTTGAAGTGGAAGAAATAATAGACCGGCGGATTCTGCCCCGCCGCGACGAGGATCCGGTTCGCGCCGACCGACGTCAGCAGCCCGAAGTGCTCGTCGCGCTGCGTGTCGCCCATATTGATGCGCGGGTCCGACGGATACGTGAACGGATCGACGGTGTTCGCGACGAAGGCGCCGCCCGCGGTGCCGCCGTACACGTGCGTGCCGCTGTAGAACAGTGCGCCGTCGGTGACCGGGTCCGGCGCGGCGATGCCTTCGAAGTTCAGCGACTGCAGCGTCCACCGCAGGCTGCCGGTGCTGCCGTACGCGTGAATGTCGGTCGCGCCGTTGCGGCCGAGATCCCAGCTGCCGCCCCACGGGTTGTTGAGCACGTACAGGTTGCCGGCCGTGTCCTTGCCGATGCCGGCCACGCGGGTGAAGCGCTGCGCGCCGACTTGCCCCTTGGTGCCCGTCGTCGTGTCGAGATAGCCGCCGCGCACGCCGAACGTGCCGGCCAGCGCGGGCCGGCCCGCGACGGTATAGCGCTTGATGTTCATGTCGGGGCCTTCGTCGCCGACCATCAGCTGCCCCGTCGCCGCATCGAAACAGAGCGCAGACGGCTGCGACCCGGCGGCCAGCCGGATCGTGTTCAGCAGCGCACCGGCCGGGCTGAATTCGACGACCGCGCCCGCGCTCTTCTGCGCGACCCAGACGTTGCCCGCACCGTCGACGGCGAGCGCGCCCGGCGCCGATACGCCGATGTCGCGCTGCCACACGCCGTCGGTCGTAAACACCCGCACGCGATTGCCGTAGAAGTCGCTCGCATAGAGCAGCGAGCCGGCCGTGGCGAGCCCGGTGACGACGTCGATGCGCGGCTGGTCGGTCGCCGCCGTGACCTGAATCAGCTTGTCGCGGAACCGCGTCGCGCGGTTGTAGCGCCCGACCGCGCCGCTGCCGTACCCGTTGCCGGGCTGCAGCGCGACGAACAGCGACGTCGCGTTGCCCGTGATCGCGCTGCCCTGGAATTCCGAGTGCGTGCCGATCGAGCCGGCGCTCTTGCCGTTCTGGTAGATCGCGACGCCGCCCTCGTCCTCGTCCCACATCGACGCGGTGTAGATCACGCCTTCGGGCGCGACCCACATCGAACGCGCGACGTTGCCGACGTGCGCGGCGAGCGTGCCGTAGGTGTTCGCCAGCCAGTCGGTGGTGTTGGCCGCGTATCCGGCCGGCGCAATCGTGGCGATCGCGGCGGCGAGCAGCACGGTCTGAATCGGTTTTCCGGCGACCATGGCTGATGCTCTCCTGAATGGTGGAATCATTCACATGAGGGGGCGGCCGGATGATTTGAAATCGGCAGTGCGTAAATACTGCCGCTTAAATCATCCGGTGCAGTCGGTATTACATCGCGCGCGCATTCGATAATCGGCTGCAGCGAGAATAGCGTTATATAAATCGAAAAAAATTGCGGACCGCTGGCGCAGACGGCGCGCGCGATTGCGCGAGAGTGAATGACCACTTACGCGCGTACCTTGATATCGAGGAAATCCGGCGTTCGCCGACGGGAATATCACCGCGGGTCGGAATGCGGCGTATCGGGAATGGGAAGGTTTTTCGGCGGATCGGGAAAATCGCCGGAGGCAGGTAAAGGAACAACTGCCGGCGGGTATTGCCGGCAGATGTTGCACCGGCCTGTATCCAGGTCGAATCCAGGCCGGTGCAGATCATTTCATTTGAAACGGGGAAATCACGCGGACGTCGCCGTCTCCTGCACTTCCGCCTGAGTGATCTCGCCGCCGCCGTCCGGATCCGTGTCGTCGCGCGAATCGCCGAGCTGGCCTTCCCACTTCGCGACCACCGCAGCCGCGATCGAGTTGCCGACCGCGTTGGTCGCCGAGCGCCCCATGTCGAGGAACATGTCGACGCCCATGATCAGCAGCAGTCCGGCTTCCGGCAGATGGAACTGGCCGAGCGTCGCCGCGATCACGACCAGCGATGCGCGCGGCACGCCCGCCATCCCCTTCGACGTCACCATCAGCATCAACAGCATCGTGATCTGCGTGCCGAGCGGCAGGTCGATCCCGTACACCTGCGAGATGAACAACACCGCGAACGTGCAGTACATCATCGAGCCGTCGAGGTTGAACGAGTACCCGATCGGCAGCACGAAGCTCGAGATCCTGCGATTCACGCCGAACCGGTCGAGCGCATCGAGCAGCTTCGGATACGCGGCCTCGGAGCTCGCCGTCGCGAACGACAGCAGGAACGGCTCGCGGATCAGGCGGATCAGCGTGAACGCGCGCTTGCCGAGGAACGCCACGCCGGCGAGCGTCAGCACGCCCCACAGCAGCGCCAGCGCCAGGTAGAAGCTCGCCATGAACTTCGCGAACGTGAGCAGGATGCCGAGCCCCTCCGTCGTGATCGTCGACGCCAGCGCCGCGAACACCGCGACCGGCGCGAACCACATCACCGCGCCCGTCACCTTGAGCATGACCTGCGCGAGATCGTCGATCACGCCGGTCAGGCGCTTGCCGGCGTCGCCGAGCGCGGACAGCGCGGTGCCGAAGAAGATCGAGAACACGACGATCTGCAGGATCTCGTTGTTCGCCATCGCCTCGGCGATCGATTTCGGCACCAGGTGGACGACGAAATCCTTCAGCGTGAATGCGCCCGTCTTCAGGTTGAGCGCCGCATCGGCGGCCGGCAGCGGCAGGCTCAGGTGGCTGCCCGGCTTCAGGATCGTCGCGGTGATCAGGCCGAGCAGCAGCGACGTGAACGACGCGATGAAGAACCAGCCGAACGCCTTCACGCCGACGCGGCCGACCGACCCGCTGTCGCCCATCTGCGCGATGCCGACGGTCAGCGTCGCGAACACCAGCGGCGCGATGATCATCTTGATCAGGCGCAGGAACACGTCGGACAGCAGCGACACGTAGCCGGCGACTTCCCTGGCCATTTTCGGGTCGGGAAACGCGCTATGACAGGCGTAGCCCACGGCAATGCCAAGCACCATCGCGATGACGATGTACTTGGTGATGTTGTGCTTCTTCTTCATTAGCAATCCAAATTACAGAACGGGTGTTTCCAACGGCAGGTCGATCGCCGGCATTGAAACGGGGATGGAATTCCGCGAGCGCGGTGCGCGCCGTTTTCGAATGCCGGAGCCCGTCCGTGGGCATGGCCACGGCGAACAGGGGAGGCATTCTATCGCAAACGCCGGACAATCTTTCAAATCTGAAAGCTAAGGGCGGAATGCGACGCGCGGAACTAGGCGGAGTGGGCCTTCGCCGGTCTGGGGCTTCGGGCTTCGGGCTTCGGGCTTCGGGCTTCGGGCTTCGGGCTTCGGGCTTCGGGCTTCGGGCTTCGGGCTTCAGGCTTCAGGCTTCAGGCTTCGGGCACCTGCGCGCCCGCCCGTCAGTTCGGCCTTGCGCGAGGCGTCGGCGAGCCCGCGGCGTGACGCATCACGCCGGCGACGTGCCGGGTCGCGGCATGAACCGGCACAGGCACAGCGGCACCACGACCAGCGCCGCACCGGCGAGAAACGTGGCCGACGCGCCGAACCGCGCCCACAGCGCGCCGGCGATGCTGCTCGCGAGCAGCATGCAGATCCCGCTCACCAGGTTGAACACGCCGAACGCGGTCCCGCGCAGCGTGGCCGGCGAGGTTTCCGACACCATCGCGGCGAGGATGCCCTGCGTGAAGCCCATGTGCAGCCCCCACACGGCCACGCCGGCGAACATCGAGAGCGTCGACGTGCCGATGCCGAGCAGCAGGTCGGCCGCGATCAGCAGCACCATGCCGGCCGCGAGCAGTACGCGGCGATCGAGCCGGTCCGACAAAATGCCGACCGGCCAGGCGGACGCCGAATAAGCGACGCTCATCGCGACCATCACGCCCGGAATCCACGCCGCATCGAGCCCAGTCTGCTGCGCACGCAGCACCAGGAATGCCTCGCTGAAGCGCGCGAGCGTAAACGTCGCGCCGGCCGCGACGACGAACCAGTAACCGCGGGGAAACTCGCGCAGCGCGTTCCAGCGCAACGGCGAGCGAAAGCGCCGGTCCGGTTTCGACTGCTCCGGCTCACGTACGCCGAAGACGATCAATGCGATCGCGACGAACGCCGGCACCACGGCGAACCACAGCACGGTCCGGATGCGGTCCTCGAACCAGAGCATCAGCACGATCGCGAGCATCGGCCCGAGAAACGCGCCCACGGTATCCATCGACTGACGCAGGCCGAAGCAGGCGCCGCGGATTTCGGGCGGTGCGACGTCGGCCACCAGCGCGTCGCGCGGCGCGCCGCGAATTCCCTTGCCGACGCGGTCGAGCAGACGGGCCGTCACGACCACGGCCGGCGTGGACGCCAGCGGAAACAATGGCTTGGTCAGCGCCGCGAGGCCATAGCCGATCAGCAGCAGCCCCTTGCGACGCCCGAGCCAGTCGCTGATCGCGCCGGAGAACACCTTGACGATCATCGCCGTCGCTTCGGCCGCCCCTTCGAGCACGCCGAGCGCGGCGACGCTCATGCCCATCGTCGACACCAGATAGATCGGCAACAGCGCATGGATCAGTTCGGACGACAGGTCCATGAAGAGGCTCACGAGACCCAGGGCCCACACGGTCCGTGGAATCGCAGGCTTGCCGGCAATCGGGGTTGGAGCGCTCATGATCGACCTGCATCAAGGTTGCGGGCGGTGCGACTTCCCACGGGGTTCCCTGTCCCGACAGGACAGGCGCGCCGCGGCGCGGGAACACGTCAGCGCCGGTAATCGGCACACCGCGCGGCAGGACTCGCGTGACTGTGCCGATTGCCCGGCCGTCCGCCACCTCGACACGCGCCGCGGCCGCTGCCCTTCCGTCAGGCCGCGCACGCCGGCAGTATCCGACCGCTTCGTGACACCGACCGTGACGAGATGCCACGGCCGCCGGAAGATTTCAGGATACAGCGCGCCATGCCAGACCGGCACGCACGCCGCGCCGCCGGTCACCACCTCGTAGTCGGATCGACAGACTCGCAACACCGAACGGTTCGATGACCGTGCCGGATCGATCCCGACGAACCTCCCCGCGCGACGCGCCCCGCTGGCGCTTCACTCGCCGTCATTGCCTGGCCGCACGCCGTGCGCGTCCGGATCCGGCACGAACGCATCCTTCGGCGTCAGCAAACATCAGACAAAAACAAGAATCCCGGTTATCGCGCAACACTTGTTGACCCTTACTTCCTTTCAAATGATAATGCGTCGCGTTTCGAGATTACGAATCATTACACATGGCAGGTTGGGAAATGAAACACGTGTTGCACCCGGCGCGACGGGCCATTCTGGCCGCCATCGCATGCCAGCCGATCATGGTCGGCGCGGCCTTCGCACAGGAAAACGCAAGTGCGCCGACCGGCACGGCCACCGACGTGTTGCCGGCCGTATCGGTGAGCGCCAGCGCGCTCCGCGATCCGGGCGAAGGCTACAACCCGACGAACGCGGTCAGCGCCACCAGGATCGACGCGCCGCTGCGCGATATCCCGCAGACGGTGAACGTGGTCACGGCCGAAGTGATGCGCGACCAGCATGCGAACTCGCTGCAGGACGTGCTGAAGAACGTCGCGGGCGTCGGGTTCTCGACCGGCGATGGCCAGCGCGACCAGGTCACCATTCGCGGCTTCTCCGCGATTGCCGACCAGTTCGTCGACGGCATTCGCGACGATGCCCTGTATTTCCGGGATCTCTCGAACGTCGACCGGGTGGAAGTGGTCAAGGGCCCGGCTGCCGTTCTTTACGGCCGCGGATCGTCAGGTGGACTGATCAATCGCGTGACGAAAAAACCCGGGATCGACGTGACCAACTTCGGGATCAGCTACGGTTCGTGGGCCGATCGCCGAGTTGAAGCCGACGTCGGGCGCGTCCTCGCGAACGGCGCGGCCGCCTTCCGGATCACCGGGGCACACGAGGAAGCGAAGAGCTATCGCTCGCAACAGTTCCTGAATCGCACGGCGGTCGCGCCGTCGTTCGAGTTTCGCATCGCGCCGAAGACGACGGTCCTGCTGCAGGCGGACTACCTCGAAGATCGTCGCGTGACGGACTTCGGCATTCCGGCCTATCACGGACGACCGGTCGACGTGCCGGCATCCGCGTATTACGGCGCGGCGAACGCCGGCGACGTGGACTATACGCGATCGCGGGTCTATTCGAGTACCGCGACGATCAAGCACGAGTTCAACGACCAATGGTCGATCCGGAACGCCACCCGCTACTATCACTACTCGCTCGACCGGAACAACACGCTGGTCGGCAGCGTCAACGAGGCGGCCCGGACGTTCACGCTGAATCACGGCAACGTCTATCGCGAGGAACACGGCTGGTTCAACCAGACCGATCTCACGCAGAAGGCCACGCTGTTCGGCATGAAGCACGAGTTGCTGTACGGGATGGAATTCGGCCAGCAGAACAAGGATCTCGTCAGCTACTCGGCGCCCGTCACCGGCGCGAACGGCAAGCCGATGAATTTCGACCTGTTCGCGCCAGCCCTTCCGACGCTGCCGCTGCACACGTCGACCACGCCGACGGCCAATAACCTCGGCATCTTCAAGACCCTCGGGTTCTACACGCAGGACCTGATCAGCTTCAACGAGCAGTGGAAGGCGCTGCTCGGCATCCGCTACGATCGCTTCGAGCAGGAGACGCTCGACCGCCGTCCGAAGCAGCCGGGCCTGTCGCGCACCGATACGGCGTGGAGCCCGCGCGTGGGTCTCGTCTGGCAGCCCACCCGAACGCAGTCGTACTACGTGTCGTGGAGCCGCTCGTTCCAGCCTTCCGGCGAAGCGTTCTCGCTGGCGGCCAACAATGCCGAACTCGCTCCGGAAACCACGACCAACACCGAGATCGGCGCGAAGTACGACTGGCTCGGCGGCAAGGCCACCACGACGATCTCGGTGTTCCGGCTCGACCGCAGCAACATCAAGGTCGCCAATGCAAGCAACACGGCGCTGATTCCGATCGGCGAGCAGCGGACCGACGGCGTGGAACTCAGCGGGGCTGCAGAACTCGGCCACGGCTGGCGCGTGCTCGCGGGCTATGCCTACCTCGATGCCACCGTCACCCAGTCGACGGCCGCGTTGCAGGGCAAGCGCGCCACCCTGACCCCGCGCCACTCCGGCAACCTGTGGCTCACCAAGAATCTCGGCAGCGGCTTCGGCGTTGGCGGCGGCCTGAACCTCGTCGGCGCGCGCATGGCCGATCCGCAGAACACGGTGACGCTGCCGGGTTACGTGACGGCCGACATGATGGCCTGGTATGCGCACGGGCCGATGTCGCTCCAGTTGAACCTCTACAACCTGTTCAACAAGGGCTACATCGTGTCGGCCCACGGCTCGAACCCGAACCTCAACATGCCGGGGGCGCCGCGCAGCGTCATGGCGACGTTGCGATACGAGATGTAGAAGCGGCGCAGTCCCGACGAGGCGTGCCGGGCGGATCGACGACCGTCTCCGACCGCCGCCTCGGCAATACCGGATCACGAGCGTCCTGATCCGCGTGACGGCACGCGGACGGCGTACATCGTCCGGCAAACGCGTTCGTCGGGAATGCACCGGCGTGGCGGGACCGGTTGATGCAAGCGACGCGGTCGGCACGCGCATCGCCCCGATCCTTCGTCCCGTCCGCCGCGCGTTCGATCTGCTGCAGCCGTACGCGCGACTTCGCGCATACCTCGACTTCAAGCCCGCGTCAGCTTCGCATGCCGCCGCGCGCGGTCGTTCACGATCTGATGGCGCCGGTGATCCGTCATCTTCTTCCAGTCGCGCGCTTCGTCGCGCGTTCGCAGGCATGCCACGCAATAGCCGGTGCGACCGTCGAACGAACACACGTCGACGCAAGGGGACTTGACCGCCATGCTCATCACCCTCGCGTCGCGGGCACGACTTCGACGGTCACGTGCGACAGGTTCCTGAACCGCTGCAGCACGCCGTGATAGAAGCGCGCATCGCGCTTCGGATCGTCCGTCACCACCGACACGACCGCGCTCATGTGTCCCGGCCCGAGCCGCCACACATGCAGGTCGCCGACCCGGTCGCCCGTGCCTTCGATCGCACCGCGCACGTTGTCCGTCAGGCGGCGATCCGAATTCATGTCGAGCAGGATCCCGCCCGTATCGCGCAGCAGGCCGTACGACCAGTTCGCGATCACCAGCGCGCCGATGATGCCGGCCAGCGGATCCATCCAGACCCAGCCGAACGCCCGCGCGAGCAGCAGCCCGACGATCGTCAGGACGGAGACGGCCGCGTCGGCGATCACGTGGATGTACGCGGAGCGCATGTTGTGATCGCGCGCCGCCGCCGCGGACGTGCCGTGGTCGTGCTCCTCGAACGCCAGTTCGTGCTCGCGGCCGTTCAGCCGGACGATCGCGTTGAATTCATGCGGCTCGGGAATGGCTTCGGTCGACTCCAGATAGCCGCCGCGACTTTGCATCGCGAACGCCTGACGGCTGCCGTCCGGGCGGATCGTCGTCACCGACACCGCGCTCGCATCGACGAGCTTCGTCTCGTGCGTCGCAGGCGCGACGCGGAACACCGGCGGGACGCCTTCCTCGAACACCGACACGACGAATACGCCCTGCCGATCGAAGATCTGGCGCGCTTCCGCTTCGTGGTCGTGCGCGTGATCGTCGTGATCGTCATGACCATGCCCGTGATGATGACCATGACCGTGGCCATGATGGTCGCCGCTCAGCAGCCACACGCTCGCGATGTTGACGAGCAAGCCGGCAACCGCGATCGGAATCGCCTCGCCGAAATGAATCGGGACCGGTGCGAGCAGGCGTGCGACCGCCTCGTACCCGATCAGCAGCGCGATCATCGCGAGCACGATCGCGCTCGTGAAACCCGCGAGATCGCCGAGCTTGCCCGTGCCGAACACGAAGCGCGGGTCGCGCGCATGCTTGCGCGCATAGGTATAGGCGAGCGCAGCGATCAGCATCGCGCCCGCGTGCGTCGACATGTGCAGGCCGTCCGCGATCAGTGCCAGCGAACCGAACAGTGACCCGCCGACGATCTCCGCCACCATCATCGCCGCGCACAGCGCGATGACCATCCAGGTCCGGCGTTCGTTCTGCTCGTGCGCGGCGCCGAGAAAGATGTGGTCGTGCCCTGCGCCGAATGCGTCGTTGCTGAAGCTGTTCATTCCGCCTCCGGTTACTTGAAGTAGCTGTGCACGACTTCGATCAGCTGTTCGGTCGCGCTGCCTTCGTCGTCGTGACCTTCGGCGTCGACCAGATGGCTGCGGATGTGATCCTCGAGCACGACCGCGAGCAGGCCGTTCATTGCGCCGCGACCGCTCGTGATGAGGCGGAGGATTTCGTTGCAACCGCGCTCGTCCTCGAGCGCGCGTTCGATCGCTTCGACCTGCCCTTTGATCCGGCGGACACGGTTCAGCAGCTTCTGCTTTTCCTGGATGGTGTGGCTCATGGTGGTCCCTTCATATACCGGGGGGGACTATATATCAAATCGCGTTTCCATATAGGGGGAGGGGGTATTTTCCGGAAAAACCAGACGAATGACGCGCGCCTCGCACGCCGCCCGGCCGCCAGTCACCGCAGCAGCCGCCAAAGTTAACTTGTAGAACCCGTAACGCATGAGTAGCATTTGCTACATGAATTCACTCACGACATGGTCGCTCCTCGTGCTGACCCTTCCCACGCAGAACGCGACGGCTCGCATGCGGTTCTGGCGCGCGCTCAAGGCAAAAGGCTGCGCGGTGCTGCGCGACGGCGTCTACCTGCTGCCCCACTCGGAAGCGCATGAACGGATGCTGCGCGAGCTCGCGGACGCGATTGCCGACAGCGGCGGCAGCGCTCACCTGTTGCGCGCGCCGAGTCTCGATGCGTCGCAGGAGCGGGAATTCCGCGCGCTCTTCGATCGCGGGGAAGACGACGCCGCCTTTATCCAGGCCCTTGCGGACGCCCGCAAGACCCTCGCCGGACAGTCGGCCTCCGAACTGACGCGCTTGCTGCGCCGCATGCGCAAGGATTTCGACGCCATCCGTGCGATCGACTATTTCCCGGGCGACTCGGCCACCCGCGCCGAAGTCGCGCTGCAGGATTTCGTCGCGCTGGTCGACACCGTGCTGTCGCCGGGCGAACCGCACGCCGCGGACCGCGCGATCCGGCCGCTGGCGATCGGCGAATTTCAGGGCCGCACCTGGGCGACGCGGCAGCGGATGTGGGTCGATCGCGTCGCCAGTGCCTGGCTGATCCGCCGCTTCATCGACGCACGCGCCCGCTTCGTCTGGCTCGCGTCGCCGGCGGATTGCCCGGCCGACGCGCTGGGCTTCGATTTCGACGGCGCGACGTTTACGCATGTCGGCGAGCGCGTGACGTTCGAGGTGCTGCTGGCGAGTTTCGGGCTCGACAACGACCCCGCGCTGATGCGGCTCGGCGACATCGTGCATGCGCTCGACGTGGGCGGCCCCGCGGCGCCCGAAGCGATCGGCTTCGAGGCCGTGATGGCCGGCACGCGCCAGCAGGCAGAGAACGACGACCGGTTGCTCGAGCAGATGGGCGCCGTGCTCGACGCCCTGTACGCACACTTCACGTCGAACGGCAAAAACCAAACCGCGGCCAGATCATGACCACCTCCATCGCCACCACCGAACCGACCTACTCACTTGGCCAGCTGGTCGCCTACATGCTGCGTCTCGGCACGTTCGGCTTCGGCGGGCCGGTCGCGCTCGCAGGCTACATGCGTCGCGACCTGGTCGAGCGTCGCGGCTGGATCACGGAAGCCGACTACAAGGAAGGGCTCACGCTGGCCCAGCTCGCACCGGGGCCGATGGCGGCCCAGCTCGCGATCTATCTGGGCTTCGTGCACTACCGCCTGCTCGGTGCGACGCTCGTCGGCTTCGCGTTCGTGCTGCCGTCGTTCCTGATGGTGGTTGCGCTCGGCTTCGCGTACTCACATTTCGGCGGGCTGTCCTGGATGCAGGCCGTCTTCTACGGCGTCGGCGCCGCGGTGGTCGGCATCATCGCGATGAGCGCCTACAAGCTCACGACGAAAACCGTCGGCCACGACAAGCTGCTCTGGGCGATCTTCGTCACGCTTGCCGCCGTGACCTTCATCACGGAATCGGAAATCGCGTGGCTGTTCGTGGTCGCGGGCCTGGTCGGCTGGCTGTGGCGTGCGCCGCCCAAGTGGCTGCAGCGCGGCGGGCTGAACGCGGTTGCCGCCGCCAACCTGCCGGCAGCCAGCGGCATATTGAGCGGCATCGACCTGCCGCAGCTCGTTCAGATCGGCGCGTTCTTCATGAAGGCCGGCGCGTTCGTGTTCGGCTCCGGGCTGGCGATCGTGCCGTTCCTTTATGGCGGCGTCGTCACCGAACATCACTGGCTGAACGACAAGCAGTTCGTGGATGCCGTGGCGGTCGCGATGATCACGCCCGGCCCGGTCGTGATCACGGTCGGCTTCATCGGGTATCTCGTGGCGGGCTTCCCGGGCGCACTCGTCGCCGCACTCGGCACGTTCCTGCCTTGCTATCTGTTCACGGTCATCCCCGCACCTTACGTGAAGAAGTACGGGCACCGTCCGGGCGTCAAGGCGTTCGTCGACGGCATCACCGCCGCAGCCGTCGGGGCGATCACCGGCTCCGTCCTCGTCATCGCGAAACGCTCGATCGTCGACCTGCCGACCGCGCTGCTCGCGGTCGCGACCGTGCTGCTGTTGTGGCGTTTCAAGAAGTTGCAGGAGCCGGTCGTCGTCACGGCTGCCGCGCTCGTCGGGCTCGTGGCCTACCCGCTGCTCCATCATTGAGCCGCATTGCCGGGAGGCGGCCGTGACGCATCGGACGACGTTCGTCCGCCATACAGGAGGCGTGCCGTGAAATGGATTACGCGCGAACGGCCGAAGGTCGACCGCATCGCATGTCCGTGGCTGATTGCGCGGTTCATCGACGATGCGCCGGAATTTCTCTACGTCCCGGGTCCGGACGTCCTGCGACTGGCGGACGAAACGGGCGCGGTGCCCTACGACGTGCCGGGCGTCGAGCTTGGCCACCATGGTGAACGCTGCAGCTTCGATGCGTTTCTCGACCGCTACCGGCTCGACGCCCCGGCGCTGCTCAAGCTCGCCGCGATCGTGCGCGGCGCCGATACCGGACGGCTCGATCTCGCGCCGGAATCGGCCGGGCTGTACGCGATCTCGATCGGCCTGTCCGGACACTTCGCCGACGATCACGAGCAACTGCGGCACGGCATGGTGATGTACGACGCGCTCTACGCGTGGTGCCGGCGTGATGCACGTCCCTAGCAGCCGCCGCGCGTCGACGCTCGCCAGCCGGATGCTGCCGGCGGGCGCGGACAAGGCCGCATGGCTGATCCTCGCCAGCCGCGGCATGCGCGGTTTCTGCGATGGATTCATTGCCGTGCTCCTGCCCGCGTATCTGCTGTCGCTCGGGCTGTCGCAACTGGATGTCGGCCTGATCGGTACCACGACGTTGACGGGTTCCGCCATCGCGACGATCGCGGTCGGCATGCTCGCGAGCCGCTTCACGCAGCGCCGCATGCTGACGCTCGCGGCGGCATTGATGGCGGCGACGGGCATCGGCTTCGCGAGCGTCTCCACATGGTGGCCGCTGTTCGTCATCGCCTTCGCCGGCACGCTCAATCCGAGTTCCGGCGACGTCAGCCTGTTTCTGCCGCTCGAACAGTCGCGCCTGGCGCAAGCCGCCGACGGCGACGCTCGCACGGCGCTGTTCGCCCGCTACAGCCTCGTCGGCGCCGTATCGGCAGCGCTCGGATCCCTCGCGGCCGGCCTGCCGATCGCGGTTGCGTCACATACCGGAATCTCGACGCTGGGCGCGATGCGCGGCATGTTTCTGGTCTATGCGGCCACCGGTGTCGTCGTCTGCATGCTGTATCGGCGGCTGCCGCGCCAGGCAGTTCGCGCGGCGCAGGCAGCGCCGCCGCTCGGCCCGTCACGCCCGATCGTCGTGCGGCTGGCGATGCTGTTCAGCGTCGACGCATTCGCGGGCGGTCTCGTCGTCAACTCACTGCTGTCGCTGTGGTTGATGCAGCGCTTCGGGCTCTCGATCGCGGCTGCCGGCCAGTTCTTCTTCTGGGCGGGCCTGCTCTCGGCCGGCTCGCAGCTCGCGGCCGCGCCGCTGTCGCGCAGGATCGGCCTGCTGAACACGATGGTGTTCACGCATATTCCGTCGAGCGTCTGCCTGATCGGCGCCGCGCTCGCGCCGTCGTTGCCGCTGACGTTGACACTGTTGCTGATGCGAAGCGCGCTGTCGCAAATGGATGTCCCGACCCGAACCGCCTATGTGATGGCGGTCGTCACGCCGGCGGAGCGACCGGCAGCGGCCAGCTTTACATCCGTCCCGCGCAGCCTCGCGGCCGCTGTCGCGCCGACCTTGGCCGGCGGCCTGTTCGGCCTCGGCTGGCTCGGTGCGCCGCTGGTCGCATGCGGCGCGCTGAAGATCGCGTACGACCTTTCGCTGCTCGCAGCGTTTCGCCACGTCGAACCGGACGACGGCCGGGCACGGTAATCGCGGCCACCGTCGAACAGCGAACGAGCGGGGAACCATGCAAAGCGATGCCGCCGCGCCAATGCGGTGGCGGCCGTCGCGGGAGGCAATCATGAAGGATCCTGGACGCTGGCGCTACGGCCTGCCGCTGCTCGTCGCGCTATTAGGCGGGCTCGGCACGTCGGGCCTGCCGATTCACCGGGTCTTCGCCGCGGGCGAAGGCGCCTCGACCGGCGCCCTGCCGCTGAAGCATGTCGCGGACATCGCGTTGCCGGGCCGCGCGACACGACTCGACTACGCAAGCCTGGACCCGAGCCGCAACCTGCTCTTCATCGCTCACCTCGGCGACGGCGAAGTGATCGCTTTCGATACGCATGCATCGCGCGTGACCGCCCGGATCGCGGACGTATCGTCGGTACATGGCGTGCTTGCCGTGCCGGCGCTGTCGCGCATCTACGCGTCTGCGACCGGCTCCGACGAGATCGTCGCGATCGACGCCGCGACGCTGAAAATCGTCGCGCGCATGCCGGGCGGGCATTATCCCGACGGCATGGCCTATGCGGCCGACCTGCACAAGCTGTACGTATCCGACGAATACGGAAAAACGGAGACGGTCATCGATGTCCGCAGCAACCGGCGCGTCGCGACGATCCCGCTCGACGGCGAGGCCGGCAACACGCAGTACGACCCGGTTTCCCGACACATCTTCGTGAACGTTCAGACGCGGCGCCAGCTCGTCGAAATCGATCCGGCGACGGACCGTGTCGTCGACCGGTTCGACTTGCCGGGTGCGAAAGGCAATCACGGGTTGCTGATCGAGCCGCGCGCCGGCCTCGCCTTCATCGCGTGCGAGGACAACGACGCGCTCCTCGTCTTCGATATGCGCGCACGGCGCATCGTCCGCACGTTCGACCTCGGCGACGGCCCGGATGTGCTGGCGTTCGATTCGGCGTCGGACGTGCTCTATGTTGCGGGTGAAGCCGGCATCGTTTCGATGTTCAGCGTCCGGGGCCGGAGCGTTGCCAAGATCGGCGAAGGCCGGCTCGGGCCGAACGCGCACGTCGTCGCTGTCGATCCGGGCACGCATCGCTCGTATTTCCCGCTGAAGGATGTCGGCGGCCGGCCGGTGCTGCGCGTGATGGAAGCCGCGAGCGCTGCAAAGCCGGCCGGCCCGGTGCCGCCCGGTGCAGGAACGTAACGGGCGAGCATGATCGGCGGCATCCGTCGTCACGCAGTATCTCGTCCGGTTCGATTTGACACGATCGGCAGCCTGTCGGTTGTCGGCGCTGCCGCCGCGCGTCAGGCCGAACCGATTCTCGCCGGCACGCCGCCCACGATCCGGTCGCGGCGTTCTCCGTCGAACGAAAACACGTCGCGCTCGGCCAGGTCGATCGTTGCCCGCCGACGGGACGACGAATCGCCCCGCCGGCCATGCGCTCGCCTGACGCATTCACCCGGCTGCCTGTTACCGGTCGTACTCGAAGGCCTCGGTGAAGAGCGTGTCGACCGGGTCGGACCAGCTCAAGTTCACGAACGAGAAGTCCGCGCTGCCCGTCCAGCCGGCCACCGACGGGAACGCGACGCCCTGGTCGCCCGGCACGTTGAGCGTGACCGAGGCGCCCGGCTGGACCGGCGACGCCGATGCCGAACCGTTGACGAACGTCGCCGCCGGCTGCCCGGCCGCGGTTGCGCGAATCTGCACGTTGCCGCGTTTGACGAACGGCAGACCCGATTTCGACGTCCAGCCCAGCGGGAAGGTCGCGCCGCCCGCGAACGTGTTGGCGGAGCCCGGCGTCAGCTTGTCGCGCGTGGACTGCGCCAGATCGTGCCACGCGTACTGGCGCAGCGCGTCGGGCGACGGCGACGGCGTACGCAGCCGGACCGTGTAGTGCCGGGCCGGCGTCGACGTGTTGCCGTTCTGGTAGATGTCGATCGTATAGGCGCTGAACGGCTTGATGTCGGCCAGCTCCGCGGTGCTCAGTTGCGGCTTCGCCCATGCGGTATTGTTGCGCGGCGCGTCCCCGGGCCACGTGAACAGGCCCTGGTTGGCCGGATCCTGCGCGACGCCGGCCAGACGGAAGTTGTTGCGGCACTGCGGGTTCTTCGCCAGTGCGGCGAGCTGCGCCGGCGTCTGCCCGCTTGCGATCTGCGCGCGGATGTTCAGCGTGTCGCAGGTCCCGCTCGACGGCTGGAGAAACACGCCGTTGCGCAAGCCGGGGCCGTTGACGATCGCGAAGTCCACCGCGGTGCCGGCCGCGTCGACGGCACCCACCTGCAGGTTGAGCGAATCGACGAACGCGTTGGTCCCCGTCGACGGATTGGCCGGATTCAGCCAGTCCCACTTCTGTGCGTTCGCATTGACCTTGCTCAGCACCGCGCGCTGATTGCCGACCACGCGCCAGCCGGTATCGCCGTTCGCGAGACTGCCCGCCCGCACCGCGAGCTGTACATGCTGCTGCATGCCGTCGCGAATCCCGTCGCTGCGCGTCCACGCGAGCTTGACCCACATCGTGTCGCTGGCAACGACGCGGATGACTTCCGGCAAGCTGAAGCTCGCGTTGTTCATCGCATCGTCGGCCACGATGCCCGGCGTGCCGCCTGCCGGCGCGCCGAACTCCTGGTCGACCGACATCCCGTTGTTGAGGTACGCGGAAGGCACGCCTGCATTCAGCGCGCCGGACGCGACGTCGTCGACGAAGATCCGGCCGCATGCCGATACGCTGCCGCCCGTGCGCGCAGCGCCGGTCGAACCGGCGAAGCACTGGTTGAGCGCGCTCTGCAATGCCGCCAGATCGCTGGCGCTCGGCAGGTTCGACACCACCGCGCCATTGATGGTCGCGGCGGCCGGCAGGCTGGCCTTGTCGCTCGCCTGCGGCGCGACGCCGGGCGCGAGCTGAAGCTGCACCGGCGTATCGCTGGACGCGCCCGCCACCGAGCTGATCTGGACGCCACCGTCGGGCAGGACGTTGATCTTGACCTGGTCGAGCAGCCGGTCGAGACCCGGCGCGCCCGCCGTCAACGGGCCGGAGATCAGGTCGACGCCCGCATTGCCTGTGGCGGCCAGCAGGTCGGCCAGCGCCGACGAATAGGCCTGCACCGTGCTGGCGACGGCCTGGGCCGTGACCTTGCTTTGCAGCAAACCGGTGTCGGCCAGCAGCTTGGTCGGGTTGTCGCCGACGATCGTGGCGGCGATCGCGTTCGTGATCGGCGTGATGTTGATCGTCTGCGTGCCGGCCGTGGCGCTGAGTGCGATCAGCGTGGCCTGCGAGTCGGCGACGTTGCCGTACGCGGACAACGCGAAAGGCGCGGTCAGGCCGGTCACCGTGCATTGAAACGCGCCGGTCGACGCATCGGCCGGGCAGTCGACCGCTTTGCCGGTCGCATCGACCAGTTTCACGGTGGCGGCCTGCATCGCGGCGCCGGCGGCCGCGACCCCGCTGACCGTCTGCGCGGCGGGCGGTGCGGGTGGCGAGGAGGAATCGCTGCCGCCGCCACAAGCCGACAGGACAAGCACTGCAATACCGGATACGACAGGTGTGAGTTTCATTGCGTTTCCCCCGAGCCCCTTCTGGTTGATGCGTGTCACATACATTGCGCGTGCACGCTGAATGGCGAGGATTCTCGCAAAGACGATTTTCTCGATCATCATTCAGGTGGATGAAAATCGGGAAATAACAGGGCATGAAATGCAAATAACCTGTGTTAGCCTGAAAAAAATTCGGTATTCGAAGCAATATCGTCAGACAAAATCAGAATACGAAGATCGCGAAGCGACGGGGTGAACACATGCAACGAGACCAACTCATCGGGGACCTCTATGAGGCCGCGCTGCATCCGGACGGTTTTCTGGAAGTTTTTCACCGGGTATCCGAATCGCTCGGCGCAGACGTATTTCACATGTTCAGTTGGGACGTCGCGCGCAATGCCCCGAAATTCTCGATCTATTCGCCGCGCGCGGAATTCGACGAGATCATCGCGCTCTACGATCAGTATTACGGCGCGCTCGATCCGCGCCGCGGCTTCGTCGAGAACGCACCGCTCGGCGAATTCGTTTGTTGTCAGGATCACCTGACCGAGCGCGACGTCGAACGCAGCGAGTTCTTCCAGGACTATCAGATTCCGTCTGGATTTCGCTACCTGATGGGGATTCGCTTCGCGCGCCCCGGCAGCGACAACATTCTGCTCGGGTTACTGCGCGCGCACGGCCGCACACCCTATTCTTCAGAAGAACGCGCGACCCTGACCGGTATGGCCGGGCATCTGCAGCGCTCGATCAACCTGTGGCAAGACGCGCGAGTGCTGCATCGCGACGCCACGCTCGGCGCCGAACTGATGGAGGAGCTGGGCCTCGCCGTCTTTGCGCTCGACCGGCACGCGCGCGTCCAGTTCGTCAACCAGGCGGCCGAGTCGATGCTGCGCGCCACCACCTGCCTCAAGCTCGAGAACGGGCACCTGAGCGCGACGAGCGCGCCCCAAAACGAGGCGCTCAAGGCGGCGTTGGCGCGCGTCGCGAAGACCCGCAAGAGCGAGAGTCTTGCCCTGTCCGGCACGTTGGCCGCGGCGCACGAGATTTTTCTCGGCATCGCGGCATTGTCCGGACAGGCGCTCCATGCCACGTTCGGCGATGCGACGATACTGATCACGGTCAGGCGACGCAGCGGCGCCCCGCTCGTCGTCGCACAACAGCTGCGGCAATCGTTCGGCTTGTCGAGCGCCGAAGCCGCGGTCGCGGAAGCGTTGATCAGCGGCAAGACGCCCGACGAATGTGCGGCGAGTGCCGGCGTGTCGCTTGCGACGGTTCGCAGCCAGTTGCGTGCGATCTATGAAAAGACCCACTCGCGGAATCAGGCTGAAGCGGTCGGTCGGATGCTGTGGGTCCTCCCGCAACACAAGCGCGCGGATTGATACGTCGAAAACGGCGAGCGAGGCAGCGGTCAAAACGCCTTGGCATTTTTTAAGCTTGTCGGTGGAGGACGTACGCGTTCCTCGAGCAGGATCTTGGCTGAACCCGATGAGAATTCGTCGGAACTCGGTGGTGCTGCTCAATCATTGGCGGCTATACGATGGACGCGATACTTCCTCGTCCCATGCAATTTGCATGGTTCGTTAGCCCCGGCAAGTTTCACGGCCATTGTCGGGGCCTTTTTTGATTTCAGTTCCTGTCCCATTCGCTCGCCGACGCGGCCATGCCGACCTCCGATCGGCTGTCGCGACGCGCGACGGCGAGATGGCTGGTGTGCACACTCGCTGCACACATGCCGGCCATATTCCCGGTGTTTCAGGGCCGCTCCAATTACCCCAATGGCGTCCGTCCCAGCAGGACGGCGAACAGATGAGCGCTCGGCCACGGCCAGCACGGCGGCCGGGCTGATTTGGTATGGGAGGTATCCGGAATTTCGTGTGTGAGGCGGGTTAAAACTCAGACTCCGATGCTGAGTCGTTCCGGGCAAAGCAATGCAAGCTGCGGCATCACGCTTCTCCAGGCGTGCCGGGAGCCTGTCCACTTGGCAACGACGTTGCGCAAGGCCAATCGGATCGGCACGAGCGCGTGCCGACATTTGCGCCTGCGGCGGATCCAGGCGTGGTGCGCGAGGCTGAGGGGGCGGACAGCACGTCTGGCGCACGGCTGGATCGGCCCGCGACTCACCATCGAACCGATGGAGCGCTGGCGGCGCCATGGCATGGCGTCGAACGGACCGTGAAATTTCACCTCGTCAATGCAATGCGCAAATTGAATTCGGCCAACAAGACCGAGGCCGCGGTCAAGGCGGCAATGCTGGGGCTCTTGTTCTGACGTCATTTGCTTCGTCGCTCGCTCGCTGAATAGCGAAGCAGCGCGTTGGTCCTGCTCACTGGGGCAAGGCGCGTCACAACCGGTAGCCGACGCCAGGCGTTCGAGAATGTCGAGACCCTTGTCTAGCGCGCGAGCGCGATAGCAGTCGATAGCATCGATCGAATCCGGCAAGTCGCAGCCCGATAGCAGGCTGCGGGGCGTTTGCGTCATCGGGCGAGTACTGAAATTTCCGTCGATCGACTCAGCGAGCCGACAGTGTGACCGCAATCTCGGCGGTCAGCGTTTCAGCGCCCGAGTTCGACTGGATGCAGGTGACCGGCGCGGCGCCGCAAGCGTCGATGCCAGTCGCCAGTTTCACGTAGTGTTCGTCGGGACAGAGATTGTTCGCCGGATCGAAGCCGATCCAACCGAGATGGTCGACGTAGACTTCAGCCCACGCATGATCGATTGCCTGGATTCCGTCGTCGCCTATCAGATAGCCGGAAGTGAAGCGCGCGGGAATGCCGAGCCGACGCGCCACCGCGATGAATACATGAGCATGATCGCGACAGGTCCCGTGGGAACTGATCCACGCAGCTTCTGCATCGGTGGCGTCGTCGCAATTCTCCGGCCCGGGTGCGAGACGATCGTGCACGATGTCCATCAACTCGTGTAGTTGCAGAAGACGGTTTTGCGTGCTCTTCAGGGCGGAGGCAAGCTCCATCAGCGAGTCTCCGGGACGCGTGAGAGGCGACTCGCGCAGGAACAGCCACGGATTCGTACGATCGTCTGCAGTGCCGATCACACCATCCTTGTTGTGCGTCGTCACTTCGCCGCGTGAAACGATGACGATCTCCTTGTGATCGTTTGAGTGACACACAAGGTCGACATGGTTGCCAAATCCGTCGATGTACGACAATGCCGGCTGCATGTCGTTTGCAAGCAATTCCCAGTGCCCGACCGTCTGACCGGGATTCGACGACGGTCGCAGTCGAAGGCGCCGCAATGCCAGCTGCAACGGCTCGTCGACGGTATAACGCAGGGTATGGGTGATCCCGATATGCATTGCAGTGCTCAATCGAAGTTGTAGGCCTGGGCGATTTCGAGCCCCAGTCGCTGGTTGCGCCGAATGAAGCCGGTCAGGAACTCGTGCAGGCCGTTCTTGAAGACTCGTTCGATCGTACTGTCGGAAAGCATCGTGAGCGTCTGTGCGGCGGTGCCGTGGCACGCGTGAGCGATGCCATGTTCTTTCACGAGCAAGTTGAGACTCGACATGACGCGTCCGTAGCAATAGCGCAGCGAGCGCGGCATGCGGCCGTTCAGGACCAGGTAGTCCGCGATGTTCAGCGGCTTGTACTGCACACCGTACACCCATCGATACGAGTTGTTTGCCTCGACCGACCGCAGGATCGATTCCCAGTGGTTGGTATCGAGGATCGTGCCCACGTGCGACACCGACGGCAGCAGCAGGTGGTATTTCACGTCGAGGATCCGTGCGGTGTTGTCGGCCCGCTCGACGAACGCGCCGATCTGCGCGAAATCGAAGATCTCGTTGCGCAGCATCGTGCTGTA